>JAZIHP010000012.1:0-62068 GCA_036678505.1 Alphaproteobacteria bacterium | reverse complement strand
TTACCGACAGCGCAATGCTGTCGAGCGCTTCTTCAACAAACTCAAGCACTTCAGGGCTGTGGCAACGCGCTACGACAAGCGAGACGATAACTTTCTCGCATCCGTCCAACTCGCGTCAATTCGTATATGGCTGCGAAATTATGAGTCGGCCACCTAGAGCCGTTCAGGGCTTCACGGAATCGCCGAACGGCTCCAGATCCTCGTCGCTCCAGGTTTTTGTGGCGGCATGCTTTAATGGAATATGTTTACCATGATGAAATATGGTAAACAAAACCTGAAAATGAATGAGACATTCCTTTAAACGTCTTCGACCCGCAGGCAGGCACACAAATGATGACTGCACAAAGAAATACACCGGATCGCCACCTCTCCTTGCGTTACCGGCAAAAGGCATGCGATAGCATCACAAAGGGCGGTTAATACCCTCGTACAGGAGTAAAACGTGACAGAAACCCCGGAAAACAAACAGATTGAGCTTATCGAGCTGACGGCCGATCTTGTTTCTGCCTATGTGTCGAACAATCCCGTTCCTGTGTCCGACTTGCCGGCGCTGGTCGCGCAGGTGCACCAATCGCTGAAAAATCTCGGCGCGCCCGCTGAGGAAACGCCGCAGCAGGAAAAGCTTGCGCCAGCCGTATCCGTCAGGAGGTCCATCACGCCGGACTATATCGTGTGCCTTGAAGACGGGAAAAAATTCAAGTCGCTCAAACGGCACCTTTCCACACATCACAAAATGACGCCGGAAGAATACCGGGCGAAGTGGAGCTTGCCTGCCGATTACCCGATGGTCGCGCCGGCCTATGCCGCCGCACGTTCGCAACTGGCGAAGGATATGGGGCTGGGCCGCAAGAAACAGGAATCGCCTGCACCGGCCAAAAAAACCCGCAGGAAGCCCGCCGCCTGATTCCGCCGGCGCGGGTTTTCGCAAACGCCGTATCGATTGCAAAAGGCTCCGCCACCGGCACGGAGCCTTTTTTGCCGCCATCGTCTGTCATTCAGCCAGAACCCATCTGGCAACCAGACCCATCGGCAACCAGACCCATCGGCCATCCGCCGGACATCTGCCGCCCGCCCACCTTGCGGGATCGGCGCCATGTCGTATTCATATGCAATGCGACCCAGGCCACCAACCAAGCTGGTTCCCGGCACCACCACCTTCAGGCTGGACGACATTCCGCTGCCGATGGTGCATGCCACGCATCGCATCATCCGCGACTGCAACAGCGAATTCGCCTCCCTGTTCGGCTATGATCGCGCCGAGCTCATCGACCAGAGTTTTTCGCGTCTTTACCCCAGGATCGCGGACTTCATCCGCACCGGCCATATGTGGGGCACCCATCTTTCCGGCGGACGGACCTATTACGACGAACGCATCATGATGAGCCGGGACGGCCGCACCTTCTGGTGCAGCGTCAACGGCAAGTCCCGTCATGCCAGCGATCCTTTCGCCGACGCGCTCTATTGCTTCGAGCCGATGAACCGGCCGGTTTCGCAGACCATGGCCGCCGTCACCGACCGCCAGCGCCAGATCCTCACCCTGATCGCGCAGGGCAAGACGAGCAACGAAATCGCGCGCGAACTCGGCCTTTCGCGCCGCACCGTAGAAACGCACCGGTTGCGGCTCTGCAAGATCGCGGCGGTGCGCAACTCCTTCGAACTCATTGCCTGGTTCCTGTCGCAGGAAGGCCCGCGGGAATCCTGACGTTTCGACCGCGCCGCAACAGGGAACCGGCGGCGTTTGCGCTGGATCAACCCGATCCCCGCCGCTGCGGCTTAAAAGACAAGCGGCTTAAACGACAGGCGGCTTAAAAGACTGGGCGGCTTAAAAGACTGGGCGATGCCGTTTTCTCCTTTTGAGAAAGGGCGCGGCAGGAAAGGAAAATCAGGCTTGAAAACGCAGATCTTCGTCCCTCTCGTCACGCATCCGGACGCCAATGCCGACGGGCTGGCCGAACAGGTTGCCGCCATCGCCGCGGGCATGGGGGCAGGCATATATGCGCTCGCCATCAATGCCAGCATCCCCAGCGTCTCGACGGCGCTGTCGACGCTGTTGCTGAACACGCCGGAACTGATCAGGCGGGCCGAAGCGGAAAGCCGGCGGCGCGGGGAGCACCTGCTCGATCTGCTTCGCAAAAGCGCCCGGGCAGCGGGGACGGAATTCGACGCGCGCACGATTGCCGCGGCCCTTCCCCTGCTGGCGGAAACCGCCGCCCAACAGGCCCGCTATCATGATTTCAGCCTCGTCGGGCTGGATGCGGGAAACATGACCGCGCGCGCCACCGCCGAAGCCGTGGTCTTCGGCGCGGGAAGGCCAACCCTCCTCGTGCCGGAAACGGCGACGCCCGCCGCTTTCGACAATATCGCCATCGCATGGGACGGCAGCCGCGTTGCCGCCCGGGCCCTGGCCGATGCGCGCCCCTTCCTCGAACGGGCTTCCGCTGTCTCCGTCATCACCGTGGTGGACGAAAAGCCGCTGAAAAACGCAGGCGATGAAGAGCGTCTGGCCGCGATTTTGCGCCAGCTGGGCGTGAACGCGACAGGCTTCACCGTGAGGGCCGAGGGCCGCCCCATCGCAGAGGCGCTCCAGCAGGAAGCCCTCCAGCGCGGATGCCGGCTGCTGGTCATGGGCGGCTACGGGCATTCGCGGCTGCGCGACTTCGTGCTTGGCGGCGCGACGGAAGGCGTTCTGAACAACCTGCTGATGCCCGTCCTCCTGTCACACTGAACGGAACCGGAAAATTGCAGCCGCACGGGAATTCAGACCGCCGGCGCGCTGCCTTCATCCGGCGTCCAGCTGCCGCGATGATAAATTCCTTCGGTGCTGATGAGATGGCCCGGCTGGCACGCCACCCGCACCGTGGTGATCGGCCCGAGATCGTTCCAGGTGGTGCGGTGCATGATCAAGAGAGCCTGTCCGGGTTGCGTTTGCAGCAGCCTTGCCTCGCGCGCATCCGCATTGGCGGCGCTGAAGGTCAGCTCGGCGCCCAGATAGGGCGCGTTCTGCACCAGCCATTCATTGGCGTTGAGCTGCCAGAAATCGCAAGCCTTGAGTTCGGGTACGGAGTCCGTGTCGATCCAGCGGTCCTCCAGCTGAAACGGCTGTCCGTCGCCATAATGCACGGCGCGCATATGCGCCAGAACCTTGCCCGGCGAAAGTCCCATCCTTGCCGCGATCGCGGGCGGCGCCGCGCTGTGGCGTATGGCCACCACCCTGTGGCCATAGGCCATGCCCGCCTGCTCCACCTGCTCGCGCACGATGGAGATCGTCACCGTCGCCTTGCGCACGGGATTGATGGCGACCCGGGTGCCCGCCCGGCGGCGGCGCTCAAGCAGCCCCTCCTCCGCCAGGAGCTGCAACGCCTTGTTGACGGTTGCCCGCGCGGCGTCGAACTCGATGGCGAGGGCGGCCTCATCGGGGATGCGCTCCCCCTGCCTCCACTCGCGCTCGACGATGCGGCGGCGAACCTCGTTGGCAATATTCTGCGCTTTCGGCGACGTCGATCCCAACGGCTTGTCCATCATACCGGCCTTATGCTCCTGTCACCCTGCTGCCTTCCATACAGGCCTGGAAAACCAGAATCGATCGCGGTTCGATTTCATGCCCGATATGGCGCGTTTCCTCCACATGTCCTTGCGCGCAACACTTCCTGCCGCCGCTGCCGCCTGCCTGTCCGGTATTCGTAACGGTAAAATCCTCCCGGAAATAAGTTTATACATAGACCCAATATAAGTATAGACATAGAGGCGGAGTTGTTGCTAGGGTCGGGCAGGGTGAGGAAAAATCCTGGCGCGCCTGCGCGGCGGCCGGCTCTCCAAACCCGACAGGATTTTGCTGCCGCATCGGCCCGCCCCCTTGCGCGGCCCCGAATCTGGAGGCTGACATGCCCGAATGCGTTTTGGCGACAGGCCGGACCGCTACCCCCGCAGTGGCGGGAAGCGCTCCCTTCGCATCGGAGGCAGGCGCATGAGCGGTCCGCTCTCCGGGATTAGGGTTCTCGACCTTTCGCGCGTTCTGGCCGGCCCCTACTGCACGGCGCTGATGGCCGATCTCGGCGCGCAGATCATCAAGCTGGAACCTCCGGCAGGGGACGATTATCGTCACATCGGCCCGTTCAAGGAGGGTGAAAGCGCGCTCTTCACGCTCAACAATCGCGGCAAGCAAAGCCTCGCTCTCGACCTGAAGAAGCCGGCCGACCTGAAGCTCGCGCAGGAGCTGGCCGCCCGGGTCGACGTCGTCGTGGAAAATTTCCGTCCGGGCGTCGCCGCACGGCTCGGCCTTGGCGCGGAGGCGCTGCGCGCCGCCAATCCGCGCCTTGTCTACTGCTCGATTTCCGGCTTCGGCCAGCAGGGTCCGTTCACCGACCTGCCCGCCTACGATCTCGTCGTGCAGGCCATGTCCGGCCTCATGGCCTCGACCGGCGAGGAAGGCGGCGCGCCGCTGAAGACCGGCGAAAGCGTGGCCGATCTCATCGCCGGCCTGTTCGCGAGCTGGTCGATCATGGCGGCCCTGGTGCAGCGCAACGCAACCGGACAGGGCGCAACGCTCGACGTCGCCATGTATGACGCCCTGTTCTCCATGCTGACGACCAGCCATGCCCAGTATTTCTATGACGGGGTCATGCCCGGCCGGGTCGGCAACCGCCATCCGCTGTCGACGCCATTCGGCTGCTTCCGCACCAGCGACGGGCAGGTCGTCATCGCCGTTCTCAATGGCGGGCAGTTCCAGAGGCTCGCGGCCCTGATCGGCAAGCCGGAGATGGCCGGCGATCCCCGCTTCGCCAGCGACAGCAGCCGCACCGAAAACGAGCCCGCGCTGCGGGCGCTGATCGAGCAGTGGTCCGGCGCGCGGACCACGCAGGAAGCCGTGGCCGCGCTTTCCGCGCAGGGCCTGCCCACAGCGCCGATCTGGGATATCGCGCAGGCAGCCGGCAACGAGCATGCCGCCAAGCGCGGTCTGGTGAGCGAGCTGCCGCATCCGGTTCTGGGGCGCGCGCCGGTCGTCGGCCAGCCCGTGCGTTTCGATGGCGACAAGCCCGTCAGCGCGACCTCCGCGCCGCGTCTGGGCGGCGACATCGAGGCGGTTCTCAAGGAATTCGGACTGGAGTATGCGCATGACGCAGATTGACGACCCCTGGCACATGCTTTCCGAGGAAGAGGGCATGTTCTGCGAGGTTCTGGAGCGGATATGCGCCGACAAGATCGCGCCGCTAGCGGCCGAAACCGACGAGACGTCACGCTTCGTGCATGAACAGCTCGCCACGCTCGGACAAGCGGGCATGATGGGCGCCAACCTGCCGGAAGCCTATGGCGGCGGCGGCATTTCCGCCCCCGCCCTGCTGCGCGCCGTATCGGTCGTCGCCGGCGCCTGCGGCTCGACGGCCTCGGCCCTGACCGCGCATTATCTGGCGACCGATTCCGTGCTCATCGGCGGCACCGAAGAACAGAAACAGGAATGGCTGCCCAGGGCCGCCTCCGGCGGGGCGCTGGCCGCCTTTGCGCTGACCGAGCCGACCGCCGGTTCCGATCCGGCCGACATGAAGACGCGGGCGCGGCGCACCGGAAGCGGCTGGAGCCTCAAGGGCACCAAGTGCTTCATCTCCAATGGCGGCGTGGCCGATTTCATCATCGTCTACGCCGTGACCGATCCGGAAAAGGCGCATCGCGGCATTTCGGCGTTCATCGTGCCGAAGGGCACGCCGGGGCTGGAAGCCGGCCTGCCCGAGAAGACCATGGGTCTCAGGGGCGGGCATGTGTTCACCCTCAATCTCGATTGCCAGCTTCCGCACGATGCCCTGCTGGGCGAAGAGGGCAAGGGCTTCCGCACCGCCATGCAGGTGCTGGACAATGGCCGCATCGAGGTCGCCGCCCAGTGCCTGGGCATGGCAAAGGCCGCCATGGAAGCCGCCATCGCCTATGCGAAGGACCGCGTCATCGGCGGCATGGCGCTGTCCGACCGGCAGGGCATACGCTGGATGATCGCCGATATGGGCCTTGCCTATTCCTCGGCGCTGCTGCTGTCGCAGGAAGCCGCGCGCCAGCGCGATCTGGCGCACGAGCATGGCGGGCGCTTCTCGCTCGCTTCCTCCATGGCCAAGCTCGGCGCTTCGGAAGCGGCGGGACGAATTGCCGACACCGCCCTGCAACTGCATGGCGGCTACGGCTATACGCGCGACTTTCCCGTCGAGCGCATCAACCGGGATCTTCGCATCATGCGAATATACGAGGGATCCAGCGAGATTCAGCGTATCATCATCTCGGGCAACATGCTGGCCTGACAGGCCAGTTGAACTTTGGCAGGCTTCGTGTCCGGGTGACTGGCAACACGTTGAAAAATGAACAATAACGAGGTCACGGACTCACGCGCATGAGAGCAATGGCAAATGCCTGGCAGCCGCATGACAAAGCAGTCGCCGGGCACCGCATCCACCGGAAGCGGCCGCTGCGCTCATTCTCATGAACTCCTGACATAAACCGCCCAGCAAGGAGAACGAAATGACACTTTCCAGAATTATGAAGTCGGCGCTCGCCGGCATCGCACTGATGGCTCTTGCAGCTCCCGCCAGCGCCGACCAGCTC
This sequence comes from Alphaproteobacteria bacterium, assembly GCA_036678505.1. Taxonomy (GTDB): domain Bacteria; phylum Pseudomonadota; class Alphaproteobacteria; order Rhizobiales; family Rhizobiaceae; genus Mesorhizobium. The sequence goes on along the minus strand of JAZIHP010000012.1, from coordinate 55,492 downwards.
GACGACATCAAGGCCGCGGGCAAGATCGTCACCGCGACCGACATGCACTACGCACCGTTCGACATGCTGGTCGACGGCGTCTATCAGGGCATGACCAAGGACCTGTTCGACGAGGTTTCCAAGGAAATCGGCGTCGAGCCGGTCTATCAGGACATTCCGTGGACCGCCGAACTGCCGGGCCTCGAAGTCAAGAAGTTCGATATCGTGATCGCGCCGGTGACCATCACGCCCGAGCGCATCGAGCGCTACACCTTCACCCTGCCGATCGCCGACGCCACCGTTTCGCTGGTGCACGCCGCCAGCAACACCGAGCTGAAGAAGCCGGAAGACATCAAGGGCAAGACCGTCGGCGTTCAGCAGGGCACGGCCCAGTTCCGCCAGCTTCAGGCTTTTGGTGAAAAGCTTGGCGGCGTGAACGTCAAGGAATACGGCACCACCGACGAAGCCTATGCCGATCTCGCCGCCGGCCGTCTCGACGCCGTCGCCGGTTCGCTGCCGAACCTCACCTATCTGGTCAAGAACCGCGGCGAGACCTTCGCCCTGTTCGAGCCGGCCTCCTTCGGCGAGCCGACCTATTTCGCCTGGGTGCTGCGCAAGGGCGATGACAGCGAGAGCTTCTCCAAGGCCATTGCCGACGCCGTCGTCAAGATGACCAAGGATGGCCGCGTGAAGGCCATTCAGGAGAAGTGGCTGGGCACCTACACCGAGCTGCCGCTCGAAGTTCCCGCCAAGTAAGGCCTGACATGCGGGCGGGGCTTGCCTCGCCCGCATCGCCTTTTTCTGCCCTCACCACTGGCGAGCCGCGATGTTCTCCTTCCAGACTTTCCTCGACAGTTTCGGGCCCCTCTTCTGGGCCGCGCGTTACACATTGCTGATTTCCGTGCTCGGCATCGCGCTGGGGCTCGTCATCGGGACGCTGATCTGTGCAGCGGCCCTGTCCAGGCAGATATGGCTGCGGCGCTTCGCCGGCCTGTGGGTCAGCTTCCTGCGCGGCGTGCCGCTGCTCGTCCAGCTGCTCCTGTTCTACTACCTCCTGCCCGTCATCGGCATCGACGTGCCGGCGATGGTTGCCGCGGTCGTCACCGTCGGCATCTGCGCCAGCGCCTATATTTCCGAAATCTGGCGCGGCGCCATCAACGCCCTGCCGAAGGGACAGGCCGAGGCCGCAACCGCCATCGGCATGGGACCGCGCGATATCTGGATCCGCATCATTCTCCCGCAGGCGGTGCGCCTGTCGCTGCCGGCCCTCATCAACGAGCTCATCCTGCTGGTCAAGGTGTCGTCGCTGGTCTCCGTCGTCGGCATTCTGGAGCTGACCCGCGCCAGCCAGGCGCAGGCCGCAACCACCTTCCGCCCGCTGGAGGTCTATCTGGCCGCCGCCTGCATCTATCTCCTCATCAACCTGTTCCTGGCCGCGCTCGGCCGCTATCTCGAACACAGGATGGCCGTCTGATGGACTGGAACATCTTTCAGCAATACGGGCCCATGCTGCTGCGCGGCTTTGGCCTCACCATCCTGTGCTGGCTGCTGGGCACGATCCTGGGCATGGCGCTCGGGCTGGTCATCGCGCTGATCCAGCGCTATGCGCCGCGCCCCGTCGGCTGGATCATGCAGGCCTATATCGAGATCATCCGCGGCACGCCCTTTCTGGTGCAGCTGTTCGTGCTCTATTATGGCGGCCCGCTGATCGGCCTGCGCCTCGACGCGCTTCCCGCCGGCATTCTCGGCCTGACCCTTTACGGCAGCCCCTATTTCGCGGAAATCTTCCGCTCCGCCTTCCAGGCCGTTCCCCACGGCCAGATCGAGGCGGCGCGCGCCATCGGCATGACGGAGGCCACCATCGTGCGCCGCATTCTGCTGCCCGTCGGCCTGGTTTCGGCGCTGCCGGCCCTCGTCAACTTCTCGATCATCCTGACCAAGGAAACGGTGATCCTGTCCATCATCACGGTTCCCGAGCTGATGTACCAGACACAGCGCATGTCCACCGAGACCTTCCGTTATCTGGAAGCCAATCTCGCGCTGGCGCTGTTCTTCTGGGCGCTGGTCGAAACCATCTCGCGCTTCGGCCGCCGGCTGGAGAAGCGCATCACCGGTTACCTCATCGAAAGGACGTAAGATGATTGCCGCATCATCCGTCGAGATCCGCAAGGTCAACAAATACTATTCCAAGTTCCAGGCGCTGAAGGACATCGACCTGTCGATCCCGCCCGGCAAGGTCACCTGCCTGATCGGTCCTTCGGGCTCGGGCAAGTCCACCCTGTTGCGCTGCATCAACTTCCTGGAGGAATATGATTCCGGCGAGGTGCTCATCGACGGCAAGCTGATCGGCTACGAGACCGCGGGCGGCGCGAAGATGAGCGGGCGCAAGCTGCGCGACATGCGCCGCTCCATCGGCATGGTGTTCCAGCAGTTCAACCTGTGGCCGCACATGACCGCGCTGCAGAACGTGGCCGAGGGCCTCATCCGCGTGCGCGGCATGAAGAAGGCCGAGGCCGAGGCGCGCGCAGCCGAGGCGCTGGCCAAGGTGGGGCTCGCCGACCGGATGGCCAGCTATCCCTCGCGCCTGTCGGGCGGCCAGCAGCAGCGCGTGGCGATCGCGCGCGCCATTGCCATGGAGCCGCGCCTGATGCTGTTCGACGAGCCGACCTCGGCGCTCGATCCCGAACTGGTGGGCGAGGTTCTCAACGTCATGAAGACGCTGGCCTCGGAAGGCATCACCATGGTGGTGGTCACCCACGAGATGGGCTTTGCCGCCCATGTCGCGGATCAGGTCGCCTTCATGGAAAAGGGCGAACTCGTCGGCGTCGACGCACCTTTGGGCATTCTCCATCACCCGGAAGATCCGCGCATTCAGGCCTTCCTGCGGACTTACCACGAAAGAAACAGCTTCTGAGACCCAAAGGCCGGGCACAACCGTTCCGGCCTGCCTCTCTGCGCAATCGCGGCGGATTGCGCAAGACCGAGGCGATCCTTCAGGTGCCGATCAGCTCGAAGCGGTCCACATCGACAAGGCCCATATCGGTGATCTTCAGATGCGGGATCACCGGCAGGGCGATGAAGGCCAGTTGCAGGAACGGCTCCTCCAGGGTCGAGCCCAGCGCCAAGGCTGCGGCACGCAGCGTCTTCAGCGCGTCGCGCACCGTTTCATAGCTGGCCGTGCTCATCAGCCCGGCGACGGGCAAGGCGAGTTCGGCCAGCACCTTGCCATCCTGCACAACGACGAAGCCGCCCTCGATCTCGCCCAGCCGGTTGGCGGCCAGCGCCATGTCCTCGTCCGAGCAGCCGACGATGCAGATATTGTGGCTGTCATGACTGACGGTCGAGGCGATCGCGCCGGCTTTCAGCCCGAAACCGTTGACGAAACCGGTGGCGATGTTGCCGCTGCGGCCATGGCGCTCGACCACCGCGACCTTGACCACGTCATTGGCAAGATCGATGCCGGCCCCGTTCTCGCCGACCGGCAGCTCGAATTCGAGGTCGCGGGTGATGATCTGGCCCGGAACGATGCCGATGGTGCGGGTGCGGCCGCTGTTGGAGCGGGCGCGGAAGTCGCCAGCCGCCACACGCCGCGCCTTGACGCTGTTGCGACCCACAGGGGCGACCGGCTTGCGCGCCGCGAAAAGCGCGTCATCAACAACACGCCCCGCCGACAGCACGATTTCGGCGCGGCAGCTTGCCAGCGTATCCACCACCACGAGATCGGCGCGCCAGCCGGGCGCCACCAGTCCGCGATCCTTCAGCCCGAAGGCGCGCGCAGCCGAGATCGAGGCGGCGCGGTAGATGGCCAGCGGCTCGACGCCGGCCGCGATTGCGGTGCGGATCATGTAATCGAGATGGCCCTGATCGGCGATGTCGAGGGGATTGCGGTCGTCGGTGCACAAAGCGATGAAAGGCGAATTGCGCTCGGTGATGATTGGCATCAGCGCCTTGAGATCTTTCGACACCGAGCCCTCGCGCACCAGCACATGCATGCCCTTGCGCAGCTTTTCCAGCGCCTCTTCGGCAGACGTCGTCTCATGATCGGTGCGGATTTCGGCAGCCAGATAACCATTGAGGTCATAGCCGCGCACCAGCGGCGCATGACCGTCGATATGCCGGCCCTGAAACGCCCTGAGCTTGGCCAGGCAGCCGGGATCCCTGGCCAGAACGCCCGGGAAATTCATGAATTCGGCAAGGCCGATCACGCCCGGATGGTCGGCGAACGGAAGAAGGTCGTCCACCGTCAGTTCCGCGCCGGAGGTTTCCAGATGGGTCGCCGGCACGCAGCTCGAAAGCTGCACGCGGATGTCCATGACCGTTTCGGCGACGCTGGCGAGAAAATAGGTGATGCCTTCCAGCCCCAGCACATTGGCGATCTCATGCGGATCGCAGATCGCCGTGGTCACGCCGCAGGGCAGCACGCAGCGGTCGAATTCATGGGGCGTCACCAGCGAGGACTCGATATGCAGGTGGGTGTCGATGAAACCGGGCACGACGATGCGGCCGGAAATATCGATCTCCCGCGCCCCCCTGTAATTCGCGCAGGTACCCACGATACGATCGCCGCAAATGGCGATATCGCCTTCCACCAGCTCGCCGGTGACGAGATCGAAGAAGCGGCCTCCCTTGAGCACCAGATCGGCAGGTTCGAGGCCGACGCCCTGTTCGATCGCCCGCTCGATTGAAAAGCCCATGTCAGCCATACCCGTTTCCGTCCGATATCCGTGCGAATGCCGCGCGCCGCCACGCGAACCCGATGACGCCGCTGCGCTTTACGACACCTATCCCGTATCGGCCCCGCGATACAAGAACATGCAGCCGATCGCAGCGGCGGACGACCTCCTGCGGGAAGCCGCGCGCGACAGGCGACGGCGCCTCAGCCGCGCAACACGCTGAGGAAATCCGAGCACCAGCGGGAGATGTCGTTTTCCGCAAGCTGCTTCATCATCGGTTCGAAGCGCCCGCGCCGTTCCTCCACCGGCATCGACAGCGCCTTTGCCACGGCATTGCCGACCGCCTCGATGTCATAAGGGTTGACGAGGATCGCGCCATGGAGCTCCTGTGCGGCGCCGGCAAAGCGCGACAGCACCAGAACGCCCGGATCCTGCGGGTCCTGCGCGGCGACGAATTCCTTCGCCACCAGGTTCATGCCATCCCTGAGCGGCGTGACCATGCCGACGCGCGCCACCCGGTAGAGCCCGGCCAGAACCTTCTGGTCGATGGCGCGGTTGACGTAGCGGATCGGCACCCAGTCCAGCCGGCCGAGCGCGCCGTTCACCCGCCCTGCGCTTTCGGCGACCTCGCGCTGCATGCCGGCATAACCCGGCACTTCGGTGCGTGATTTCGGCGTCACCTGCAACATGGTCGTGCGCCCGTGCCAGTCCGGATTGGCCGTCAGGAATTTTTCGTAGCCATCGATGCGATGGGTGAGGCCCTTGGAGTAATCCAGACGATCGACGCCGATGATCAGGTCGCGCCCTTCAAGACTGTCCGCGAAACGGCGGACCGCCGCGGTGTTCATCGCGGCACGGGCAAGTCCGGCGAATTCCTGCGTGGCGATGCCGATCGGGAAGGCCCCGGCACGGAAGCGGCGGCCGTAAGCCTCCATCCAGCCGCCGCCGGCATCGCCGCCAATGCCTTCGCGCTCCAGGCCCGAGGCGAAGTTTGCCGCGTCGTGCTTCGTCTGGAAGCCCACCACATCATAGGCGGTGAGCCCTCCGATGATCGCTTCGTGAACGGGCAACGTAAGGAAAACATCCGGCGACGGCCACGGAATGTGCATGAAGAAACCCAGGCGGTTTTCAACGCCAAGCCGCCGCAGCTCGGAGGCCATCGGGATCAGGTGATAGTCATGCACCCAGACGATGTCGTCCGGCTCGATCAGCGGACGAAGCCGCTCCGCCAGAAAGCGGTTGACGCGAAAATAGCCGGCCATGTCCTTGCGGGCGTAATCGGTGAGGTCGAGCCGGTAATGGCACAGCGGCCACAACACGCTGTTGGCGAAGCCCGCGTAATATTCCGACAGGTCGCGGCGCGACAGGTCCGAAAGCGCGAAGGTGATGTTGCCGCGCTCCTCGACATGCAGGGGACCGGGTTCCTTCGCCCCGCTCGACTTGCCCGACCAGCCCATCCAGATGCCGCCGCGCTTTTCCAGCGCGGCCTTGAGCGCGACAGCCAGCCCGCCCGGCGGCGGCCCCCTGGCGATATCGGGCACGCGGTTCGATACGACGATCAGCCGGCTCACAATACATCCTCCCAGCGGCGCGACAGGCGCATCGCCGCATTGATCAGCCCCACCATCGAATAGGTCTGCGGAAAATTGCCCCAGAGCTCCCCGCTCTCGACATGCAGGCCCTCAGAAAGAAGGCCGAGATGATTCCTGTGCTCCAGCACATCCGCAAAGATGGCGCGGGCATCTTCCATCCGGCCGACACGGATGAGCGCGTCGATCAGCCAGAAGGTGCAGGCGGTGAAAGCGGTTTCCGGCTCGCCGAAATCGTCCGGGGCGCGATAGCGGTAGAGATGGTTGCCGAAGCGCAGATACGCCTCGCAGGCGGCGAGCGTCGACAGAAAGCGCGGATCATGCGCCGGCAGGAAACCGATCTCCGGCATCAACAGCAGGCTGGCGTCGAGGTCGGCGCCGCCGAAGGAAGAGACGAAGCTCTTCATGTCCCCGTTCCAGGCGCGTTCCACTATGCCGGCATGGATGAGAACGGCCCGCTGGCGCCAGTGCGCGGCGCGGCTGCCGAGCCCCAGCTTCGCGGCGATGCGGGCAAGCCGGTCGCAGGCCGCCCAGCACATCATCGCCGAATGGGTATGAACGCCGTTGCGGGTGCGGAATTCCCAGATGCCGGCGTCCGGCCGGTCCCAGCGCGCAAAGGCCTGATCGCCGAGGGGCTCCAGCCGGCTGAACAGCGCTTCGCTGCCCATGACCGGCAGGCGCTGGTCGAAGAAGCACTGCGTGATCGACAGGATCACCGAGCCATAGCCGTCGTTCTGAACCTGGGTGTAGGCCGCATTGCCGCTGCGCACGGGGCCGTAGCCGCGATAACCGGGCAAATCGCCCACGATCGTCTCGTCGAGATGGCGTTCCAGCCCGAGGCCGAAAAGCGGCTGGAGATAGCCATCTGGCGAGTCGGCGGCGATGTTCGACACATAGCCGAGATAGTCCTCCATCGTCTTGGTGGCACCCAGAAGGTTCAGCGCCTTGACGGTGAAGTAGGAATCGCGCAGCCAGCAGAAGCGGTAATCCCATGTGCGCCCGCTCTGGCCATATTCCGGGATCGACGTGGTGAGCGCGGCGACGATGCCGCCGGTTTCCTCATGCGAGCACAGCTTCAGCGTAATCGCCGAACGGATCACCACATCCTGGAAATCGAGCGGCAGGGAGAGATAGCGCACCCATTCGCGCCAGTAATTCTCCGTCTCTTCAAGGAAAGCGCGGGCTATGTGCAGGGGAGCCTGCGTCAGCCGCTCGTCCGGCCCGAGAATGAAGGCGCATGGCCGGTCGAGCAGAAAAGGCGTCTCGCGCTCGATGAACTCCACCGGCGCATCGGTGGTCATCCGCAACACCTGAGCGCCGAGCAGGAAGCGGATGTGGTTGGTGCCGCGCGTCGTTTCGGGTTCATCCGCGCCATAGCCATAGCGTGGGCGCAACCTCACCTGAATGCGCGGCGCACCCTCCAGCGGCTCGACGAGCCGCACGATGGTCTGCGGGCGGAAGATGCGGCCGTTCGCCTTGAAGCGCGGCGCAAAATCGGTGATGCGCAGCCGGTTGCCGCCGTGATCGGTCAGCTCCGTTTGCAGAATGGCCGTATTGCGCGCATAGCGCTGCTCGCTGGCGGCCATGTTCCGCAGATTTATCGACCAGTGCCCGCCATTGTCCGGCCCGTGCCCCAGCAGGCGACAGAATACGGGATCGCCATCCATGCGCGGCGCGCACATCCAGACGATGGAGGCGTTGCGGTCGATCAGCGCGGCGCTGCTCGCGTTGCCGATCACGCCAAGATCGAGAGAGGGCGCGCAGGAAGGCGAATTCATGCCGACACCCTGGCAAGCCATTCGCGGACATCCGAAGGCGCGCGGACATGGCTTCTGGCAAGGCTTTGCCCGTCGTCGCGCCCAACCCGCACGGACAGCCCGGCCATGCGATTGACGACGGCGAACATCGCTTCGTCGGTCACGTCGTCGCCAATCGCCACGGGCCGGCGGCCATGAAAGGGCTTTTCGCTCATCAGATGCACAAGGGCATCGCCCTTGTCGCGGCCGCGCGGGCGCAGTTCGATCACCTGCTTTCCTTCCTGAAGCACCCATCCATCTCCGACATGCGCAGCGATGCCGGCCATGAGGGCGCGGATGTGTGCTTCCCGCTCCGGGGCGAGGCGATAATGGGCGGCGATGGCCGCCCCCTTGTCCTCAAAAATCACGCCCGGCATATCGGCCGTCCGCCGGCGCAGATGCGTGCGGGCATACTCGAACGCCCCGGTCGTCGCGATGGTCGCGGCGCGGCCATCCGCGCCACGCCGCTCCGCGCCATGCAGACCGCTGACGGCGATCGGGAGGCGGTCGAAAAGATCATCGACAGTGCTTATCGACCTTCCCGTGATCAGCGCCAGCGCGCCCTCCAGCCGCCCGGACAGACGCTTCAGCACATCAGTCAGGCCAACCGGCACCACAACCGCTTCAGGCGCCTGCGCGATGTCGAGGAGCGTGCCGTCTATGTCCAGAAAAAGCGCCAGATCTGAAACATATTCCGGAAGGGGGCAGGACGACCGGCCATGCCCCTGCGACGATAAAATCTTATCATGCATGGCTACAAGGATAGGGGCCCGACCGCGATCGGCAACCCTTCGATGCGATTTTCCGCCGTCAGGCACAGCAGCGGCGCCGCTCCGCCACCATATCGCATGACAGGCGGCGGCGACGGGAAAGCCCGGTCAGCCGCCGCGCTGCCATTCATCAGGACGCATGCGGCTGGAGAAAAGAGGCCGGGGCAGCGGCAGCAGCGTTCGTCAGAACGCCCCCGCTCCATGCGCAAACGCGCCGCTGTCCAGGCAGAAGAACGGGCCGAGGCTCTCCGGCCCATGCTTCCGGCAAATACGGACTTTGCCGGAAGCGATTTTTGCAGAGCCGGCTTTCAGCCGATCAGCGGCAAGAGCTGGTCGAGGCTCTTCTTGGCGTCGCCGTAGAACATGCGGGTGTTTTCTTTGTAGAAGAGAGGATTTTCGATGCCCGAATAGCCGGTTCCCTGACCGCGCTTCGACACGAAAACCTGCTTGGCCTTCCACACTTCAAGCACCGGCATTCCGGCGATCGGGCTGTTGGGATCTTCCTGCGCGGCCGGGTTGACGATGTCGTTGGAACCAATGACGATCGCCACGTCCGTCTCCGGGAAATCCTCGTTGATCTCGTCCATTTCCAGAACGATGTCGTAAGGCACCTTCGCCTCGGCCAGCAGCACGTTCATATGGCCCGGCAAGCGCCCGGCAACGGGGTGAATGGCGAACCGCACCTGCTTGCCGGCGGCCCTCAGCTTGCGGGTCAGCTCGGAGACCGATTGCTGGGCCTGCGCCACCGCCATGCCATAGCCGGGAACGATGATGACGCTGTCGGCATCGTTCAGCGTCGCCGCCACACCATCGACGTCGATGGCGATCTGCTCGCCTTCGATTTCCATGGCAGGGCCCGTCGTCGTGCCGAATCCGCCGAGAATGACGGAAACGAAGGAACGGTTCATCGCCTTGCACATGATGTAGGACAGGATCGCACCGGACGAGCCGACCAGCGCGCCGGTCACGATCAGGAGATCGTTCGACAGCGAGAAGCCGATCGCTGCCGCTGCCCAGCCCGAATAGCTGTTCAGCATCGACACGACGACCGGCATATCGGCGCCGCCGATGCCCATGATCAGGTGATAGCCGATGAACAGAGCCGCCACCGTCATCACCGCCAGCGCGGCCGTGCTGGCGGTGTTCAGATAGACGACGAGCAGCACCAGCGAGATGAGCGCGGCGCCTGCATTGAGGATGTGGCCGCCGGGCAGTTTCCTTGCCTTGCCGTCCACCTTGCCCGCCAGCTTGCCGAAGGCAACGACCGAACCGGTGAACGTCACCGCGCCGATGAAGACGCCGAGGAAGGTCTCCACCCGCAGGATGGAGATTTCGGCGGCGGTTTTGTGCGCGATACCGGCGGCGAAGCCTGTCAGGGCGGCGCGCGCTTCCGCCGCCATCGCGGCGACGCCGATCATCTCGACATGGGTGTTGAAGCCGATGAAAACGGCGGCCAGACCCACCAGCGAATGCATGGCGGCCACAAGCTGCGGCATTTCGGTCATCTGCACCCGCTGCGCCACGATCCAGCCTGCCGCCCCGCCGGCAACGAGCACGGCCAGTGAAAGCTGCCAGAGGCCGGAACCGGCGCCGGCAAGCGTGGCCGCGACCGCCAGCGCCATGCCGACGATGCCATACCAAACGGCGCGTTTGGCGCTTTCCTGTCCTGACAGGCCGCCGAGAGAGAGAATGAACAGGATTGCCGCGACGATATAGGCGGCGGTCGTGAAACCGATTTCCATTAACCCTCTCCCTTACGACTTCTGGAACATGGCGAGCATGCGCCGGGTGACGAGGAAGCCGCCGAAAATATTCACGCCCGCCATCAGCACGGAGAGTGCGGCCAGCACGATCACCAGCCAGTTGCCGGAACCGATCTGAAGCAGCGCGCCCAGGATGATGATCGACGAGATCGCGTTGGTGATCGCCATCAGGGGCGTGTGCAGGCTGTGGCTGACATTCCAGATGACCTGGAAGCCGACAAAGCATGCCAGCACGAAGACGATGAAGTGCGACATGAAGCTGGCGGGGGCGAAATAGCCGGCCAGCAGCAACAGCACGCCGCCCGTGGTCAGCAACGCCACCTGGTTGCGGGTCTGCGCCCTGAAGGCCGCCGCTTCCTGAGCCCGCTTCTCCTGTGCCGTCAGCTCCTTCGGCTTCTCCCTCGGTTTGGCGGCCGCGATGGCCTTGACCTTGGGCGGCGGGGGCGGCCACGTGATCTCGCCCTTATGCGCAACGGTCGCGCCGCGGATCACGTCGTCTTCCATATCGTGAACGATGACGCCGTCCTTCTGGGGCGTCAGATCGCTCAGCATATGGCGGATGTTGTTGGAATAGAGGCTGGACGCCTGTGCGGCCATGCGGCTCGGAAAATCGGTGTAGCCGATGATGGTCACGCCATTGTCGGTCACGATGCGCTCGTCCGGCACCGTCAGATCGCAATTGCCGCCGCGCTCGGCAGCCAGATCCACGACCACCGATCCGCGCTTCATCGCCTCGACCATGTCCTGCGTCCACAGCTTGGGCGCCGGACGGCCGGGAATAAGGGCCGTGGTGATGACGATATCGACCTGAGGGGCAAGTTCACGGAACTTGGCAAGCTGCTTGGCGTGGAACTCAGGCGAGGACGGGGCGGCATAGCCGCCGGTCGCCGAGCCGTCCTGCGCCGGTTCGAAATCGAGGAACACGAATTCCGCGCCCATGCTCTCGATCTGCTCGGCCACTTCGGGCCGGACGTCGAAGGCATAGGTGATGGCGCCGAGGCTGATGCTGGCCCCGATGGCGGCCAGACCGGCCACGCCGGCGCCCACCACCAGAACCCTGGCAGGCGGAATCTTGCCGGCCGCCGTCACCTGACCGGTGAAGAAGCGGCCGAAATTATTGGCGGCTTCGATGACGGCGCGGTAGCCGGCCAGATTGGCCATCGAAGACAGCGCATCCATCTTCTGGGCGCGGCTGATGCGCGGAACCATGTCCATGGCGACGGCGGTGACGCCCTTGCGCCTGGCCTGTTCCAGAAGCTCCGGATTCTGGCCTGGCCAGAAGAACGAGATGATCGTCTGCCCTTCATGCATCCGCTCAAGCTCGTCGGCTTCCGGTCCCCGTACCTTGACAAGCAGATCGGACGCTTCGGTTACGGCTTTGGCGTCGGCGAGCACCGTGACGCCCGCTTCGGCGTAGGCTTCGTCGGTAATGCCCGCTTTCACGCCGGCGCCCGCTTCCACCAGGCATTCGTGACCGAGTTTCTGCAGATGCCGCGCCGAGTCCGGCGTCAGCGCCACCCGGCTTTCGCCGTCAGCAGTTTCCCTTAATGCTCCGATCTTCAAGTTTATCTCCCCTGCAACACGCTTTATCCCGTGGGCGCTCGTCTGGAACCCTCCTGCGAGGCCCTGAGAAACCGATCAGGCGGTTTCTGAACCACGCCGGCTACCAGGCGGCCATTCAGTTGCGCGATTTTTCCGACAATGACAACATCATCATCGCAATGAATTACACAAGAAGCGGATTTCTCACCGTCATCCGGCGGGATGCGCTGCCGCCTTTGGTGAAAGCAGCGAGGCCGCTCTCTTCCACGGGCCCCGGCAAAGCCGGGTTCGGCCCGGCCATGCCGGCCGGCGCCGCATGTCCCTGACGCGCTGCCCGGCGACTTCACCGATTTTCGCAGCGAGAGGCGGAAACCGGCAGGCGGTCCTGGCGAATGCAGGAGGAAATCTTCCGTTGATGCGCATTATCGTCGCATACCGGCACGCGGCCCGGCCGCCCTTCCCGGCCGGGACTTAAATTAAGTCCCCTATCGGGAATGATATGGATAGAGTTGTGATTCGAATGTCGCCGCGCCGCCGGGCGACCTGACACGCCGTAGTCTGGAGTATGGACATGAGTGCCAAGCCGAACATCGTCGAACTCAAGCCCAAAATCACCGTGATCGGGGTTGGCGGGGGCGGCGGCAATGCCGTCAACAACATGATCGCCGAAGATCTGGAAGGCGTGAACTTCATCGCCGCCAACACGGATGCGCAGGCGCTGGCCATGTCCAAGGCGCCGCAGCGCATCCAGCTCGGCGCAATGACCACCGAAGGCCTCGGCGCGGGCTCTCTGCCTGAAGTCGGCTATGCGGCCGCCGAGGAATCGCTGGGCGACATCATGGAGCTTCTTGCCGGCACGCATATGTGCTTCGTCACCGCCGGCATGGGCGGCGGCACCGGCACCGGGGCCGCTCCTCTCATTGCCGATGCCGCCCGCAAGGCCGGTATCCTCACGGTGGCGGTTGTCACCAAGCCCTTCGTTTTCGAAGGCACGCGCCGCATGCAGGCGGCAGAGCGGGGCATCGAACACCTGCGCCAATGCGCCGACACGGTGATCGTCATCCCGAACCAGAACCTGTTTCGCATCGCCGATGCGAAAACGACCTTCGCCGATGCCTTCGTCATGGCGGATCGCGTGCTCTATTCGGGCGTCGGCTGCATCACCGACCTGATCGTGAAGGAAGGGCTCATCAATCTCGACTTCGCCGATGTGCGCTCGGTGATGCGCGACATGGGGCGGGCGATGATGGGCACCGGCGAGGCTTCGGGCGAGGGCCGGGCAAAGAAGGCAGCGGAAGCGGCAATCGCCAATCCGCTGCTCGACGAAGCATCGATGGGCGGCGCGAAGGGCGTGCTCGTCTCGATCTCCGGTGGCCAGGACATGACGCTGTTCGAGGTGGATGAAGCAGCGACCCGTATCCGCGAGGAAGTCGACGCCGATGCCGACATCATCGTCGGCTCCATCTTCGACGAAAGCCTGCAAGGCAAGTTCAGGGTTTCGGTCGTGGCGACCGGGCTGCGACAGCAGTCGCCGGCCATTGAAATTGCCGGCTGACCTCGCCTGCCGGGCTTTCATGGGCCGGAGGCGCAAAACCCTCAGACATATTCCGCGATGACCGACAGGAAGGCCGGGCCGTAACGGTCGAGCTTGGCTTCGCCGACCCCCGGCACTTCCGCCATCTCGCGGCGGGAGGCTGGTCTTGCCGCTGCAAGCCCGATCAGCGTCTTGTCGTGGAAAATGACGTAGGGCGGCACATTCTGCGCGCGGGCGATCTCCAGCCGCTTCTGCCGCAATGCCCCGAACAGGGCGCGATCGGCCTCGGCGATGGCGGCCTCCGCGCCGCTGCGGGCCACCTTGCCCCGGCGCGCGCGTGGCGGCCGTGGCGCGCGCAGCATCAGGGCGGGCTTGTCGCGCAGGAATTCGCGGCCGGCGGGCGCGATCGACAATCCGCCATGGCCGGCCAGATCGACATCGACGAGCCGCAGCGCGATCAGCTGGCGCAGGATCGCCCGCCATGTGCGGTTGTCATGCTCCGTGCCGATGCCGAATGTCGATATGCGATCGTGCCCGAAACCCGCGATGCGCTCGTTCCCGACGCCCAGCAGCACATCGGCGATGTAAGCCTGCCCGAAGCGCTCGCCGGTGCGATAGATGCAGGAGAGCGCTTTTTGCGCGGCTATCGCGCCATCGAAAAGGATCGGGGGCTCCGCGCAGGTATCGCAATTGCCGCACGGCTCGCGCTGGTCGCCGAAATAGGACAACAGCACCTGCCGCCGGCAGCCCGCCGTTTCGGCCAGTCCCAGCAGGGCATCGAGCTTCTGGCGCTCCATGCGCTTGCGCTGCCCTGGCGCATCGGATTCCTCGATGAAGCGGCTGCGCAGGGCGATGTCGTCATGGCCGTAGAGCATGAGCGTGTCCGAGGGCAGGCCATCGCGCCCGGCACGTCCCGTTTCCTGATAATAGGCTTCGATGCTGGAGGGCAGATCGATATGGGCGACGAAGCGCACATCCGGCTTGTCGATGCCCATGCCGAAGGCGATAGTGGCCACCATCACGACCGCCTCGCCGTGCTGGAAACGCATCTGGTTGGCCTCGCGCGCGGCCTTGTCCATGCCGGCATGATAGGCCAGCGCATCGTAGCCCTGATCGCGCAGCCATGCGGCGGTTTCCTCGGTCCTGCGCTTCGACAGGCAGTAGACGATGCCGCTTTCGCCTTCATGGCGCCGGAGAAAATCCTTGAGCTGCGCGCGCGGATTGTCTTTTTCCTCAATGGCGTAGCGGATATTGGGCCGGTCAAAACCGGCAATGAAGGCATCTGTCCCGGCAATATTCAGGTGGCTGAGGATTTCGGCGCGCGTCGGCTCGTCGGCCGTCGCGGTCAGCGCCATGCGCGGCGTATCGGCAAAGCGCTGCACGAGCGCATCGAGCTGGCGATAGGAGGGACGGAAATCATGGCCCCATTGCGAGAGGCAATGCGCCTCGTCAATGGCGATCAGCGACAGCCTTACCCCGTCCAGCCTGTCGAGAACGTCGGGCCGCAGCAGCGTCTCAGGCGCGGCATAAAGAAGGTCGAGCCCGCCGGCCCCGACTGCCTGCCACAGGTCACGCCGCTCGTCCGGTCCGAGGTCGGAATTGAGCGCGGCCGCCCGGACGCCGGCCTGCCGCAACGCCGCCACCTGATCGGCCATCAGCGCCAGCAGCGGCGAAACGACGAGCCCCAGACCCGGCCGGGCGATTGCGGGTATCTGATAGCACAGCGACTTGCCGCCGCCGGTCGGCATCAGCACGAAGGCGTTGTTGCCCGCAATGACGTGGTCCACGATCCGTGCTTGCGGACCCCGGAAAGCGTCATAGCCATAAACGGATTTGAGAATTTCGAGGGAGGAGGCAGCCATATTTTTCCGTGCGGGGAAATTAACAGGTGATGTCGTTGCATGAATATCGGAGCGGGCATACCGGATCGGGCGTCCACCCTAAAGCGTGTCGCGATCTTTCAGATTCGCTCCCCGCGCTTCAAGTTCCTGTTTTCACGCATGTCGTTCACGGTTTCACGGAATCGCCGAACGGCTCCAGGTCTTTGTCTTGGCGCGTTTGCGAACCGGAAAAGCGTTTCCACTTTTCCTGGAAACGCCCTAGCACGGTGCGCGGCCTGCCGGGACGGCGGCCGCGCAGCTGCGGCATCATGCCCCGCTGTATCCCCGCTGCGTTATCGGGATGGCGGGTTTGTGCGGTAACGTCCGCAGAGCCGCGTCAGGCAGGCCGATGTTCAGCCGGGCGGCTTGGCGGCGGCATAGATGACGACCCTGCCGGAGGGACGAAACTCGATAGCAAGCAGATCGCCGGCCAGAAGGCGTCGTGAATTTATGGCGTGGAAGAGAAGGGCGTTACCTTCGATCTCCTTCTGCAAGCTGGCGATATCGGCCTTGTGCGCTTCGAGCGCTTTGGCGAGCTTGCGGGGCGGGCCGCCTTGCGCCGGTGCGGCGTCGCTCAGAAACACGATATCCACCTGCTCGACACTGGTGGTCTTGCGCACCTTGCCGACATTCTCGGCCGTATTTTCGATGGCCACGACCACCTGATCCTCATCGACCGCGGCAGCCATCTCATCTTCCCTGATTTCAGAACCGACAATCCGCCGGACGGTGTTGTCGTCGAACACTTCGCCTGAAGCCGCTGTGCTCATTGCCGCCGCCACCAGAAGTGCCGCCGACAGTCGCATTCCACAAACGGGCAATATCAATTCTCCCTGAGCTTGAGCCCAAGGCTAACATGGCGGAAAGGAAAAAGGGGAGCCGTTTTCCGCCGCATGGAAGGCCGCAATACCGAGCGACGACGAAAACCGGCGTTCACTGCCCCTGTATCCACTTCAGGAACTTGCGGATCGCCTTTTCGTTGCCTCTGCGCTCAAGGCAGGTAAGATACCATCCCCCGGGCTGCATCGCGTCGGATGAAAATGGCGCGACGAGACTGCCGCTCGCAAGATCCGTCTCTATCAGGAATTCGGGAACGACCACCAGGCCCTGCCCATTGATCGCAGCTTCTATGGCGAGAAGATTGCTGTCGAAAAGAGGCGAGGATTTCTGCGAAAGACCGGAGGCGCCGACGCTGGCAGCCCATATCGCGGCATCTTCCATCGTTCCGTTCACCGCCAGGAACGAGAAGCGGCCCAGATCTTCAGGCGTCTGGATAGAGCGTGCAACATCTGGAGAGCAGGCCCCGATCAGCCGCTCCCGCCTCAGCAACGCGTATGTCACGTTCGGCCGATTGGGCGTTCTGGTATAGATGAGACCGATATCGGCGCGATCGGGATTGAATTCCCAATCGAGCAGGCCCGCATCAAGATTCACGGCGATTTCCGGTGACGATTCCCTGAATTTTTGCAGCCGGGGTATCAGCCAGCGGACGGCGACCGTGACATAGACCTGCACGGTCAGCGATGCCGGCGTGCCCGCCTGCCGGATAAGATCAGTGGTGAACGCAATCCGGTCGAGCGCGTCCTGAATGACAGGAAAATAAAGGCTGCCCTCCTGATTCAGCTCCACGCGCCCCGGCAATCTCGAAAAGAGAGTGGTGCTCAAACTGCGTTCCAGCGACGCAATCTGATGGCTGATGGCGGATTGGGTAACGCGCAGTTCCTCGGCGGCGGCTTTAAAGCTGAGCAGCCGGGCCGCCGCCTCAAAGGCTACGAGCGTCGTCAAAGGAGGCAGTACCCGCCGAACCATGCCACCATTCCACATGAATTTTACTCATGTAGACATTATACCTTCTCGTTTGCAATGCGTTCGACATGTTTCCATTCTCCCGTCACAGATCAAAAAAACGGGGAATGTGAAATGAGAAACCGCCTGCTCAAACGCACGGCCCTTGCGGTTGCGATGACGGCCTGTCCGCTGATTGCCACGACGGCGTTCGCCCAGCAGAGCTGCGTTCGCGTGCTCGGCTATGAATCCGATGGCGAGAAACAGACCATGGACCCGGCCGCCCTCATAGGCACGGACAGCGTCTACCATATTCGCGCGGTCTACGAGCCGCTTGTCGATCGCGACAACGCCATGCAGCCGGTGCCTGTGCTCGCCGAATCCTGGGAATCGAACCCGGATGCGACGGAATGGACCTTTCATCTGCGCAAGGGCGTAAAGTTCCACGACGGTTCCGATTTCGGCGCAAAGGATGTCGTCTATTCCTACCGCCGCCTTCTCGATCCGGCCATTTCGCCGGGCGGTTTCTCGACGCTCGCCTTCCTCGACGCCGACGGCATCACCGCCGTGGATGACCACACGGTTCGCTTCAGAGTCAAGGAGGCGATCGTGGAACTGCCCATGCTGATCGCGACCAAATATGCCCTTATGGTGCCGGAAGGCGCCAGATCCGAAGATCTGCGCGTCAAGGGAAACGGCACGGGCCCGTTCACGCAGGAAAGCTTCGCCATCAATGGTTCGGTGCGCGTGCTGCGACGCAATCCCGGCTACTGGCGCGCGGGTTTGCCGAAGGCGGAATGCCTTGAGATCACCACCAGCCTGGAGCCAACCTCGCGCCTTTCCGCGCTCCTGTCGGGCACGGTCGACCTGTCGCTGACGGTCGATCCGGCAAGTCTCATCACGTTAAAGGACAATCCTGCTGTCGAGCTCGTCGCCACGCCGGGCGCGACCTCGCTCTATCTCGCGGTCTGGACCGACACGCCGCCCTTCGACAACGTCAAGGTCCGTGAGGCGATGAAGCTGGTGATGGACCGGCAGAAGATACTCGACACCGTGCTGCTCGGCTATGGCGAGATCGGCGGCGACACGCCGGTCCCGCTGAACTCGCCCTTCGGCCTCGGCACGCCCGCAAAGGCGATGGACATCGAAAAGGCCAGGGCGCTGCTCGCCGAAGCCGGTCATCCGGACGGCATCGAGTTCGATCTCTACACCTCGGATTCCTATCCGGGCATGATGCTGCTGGCCCAGGTTTACGCCCAGATGGCGGCGCCCGCCGGTATCCGCGTCAATGTCATAACCTCGCCGGCCGAAGGCTACTGGGACACCGTCTGGCTAAAGAAGCCCGCCGTTATCTCCTACACCAGCGCGCGCCCGCCGGCCGAGGCCCTGACGCTGTCGCTCAACAGCAAGTCGGAATGGAACGAGACGCACTGGAAAAGAGACGATTTCGACCAGCTTGTCGTCAAGGCCGGACAAACGGCCGACGAGAACGAGC
This sequence comes from Alphaproteobacteria bacterium, assembly GCA_036678505.1. Taxonomy (GTDB): domain Bacteria; phylum Pseudomonadota; class Alphaproteobacteria; order Rhizobiales; family Rhizobiaceae; genus Mesorhizobium. The sequence continues at coordinate 36,686 of JAZIHP010000012.1, read as the reverse complement.
GCAAGGATCTCTATCGGAACGCCCAGCAGATCGTCGCGGACGAGGGCGGCATGATCCTGCCCGTCTTCACGTCCGTCGTCGCGGGCCTGCGCAAGGGCTGTACCGGCTACAAGCCGAATGTCGACGTCAATCGCATCGACTATGCCGAACTGACCTGCGGCGAGTAAACCCGCCTTCGCGCCCCCGAGACAATAGTACCCACGGTGGCAACCACCGTGGAAGAGGACAATTGCATGACGCTTGCGACCCTGACGATCTTTCTGCATCGTTTCGCCGATGCGCTCGACCGCGACGCCAGCCCCGTATCGCGCGCCCATTCCGCCCGGCTGCGCAAGCTGGCAGAACGCTTGCCGCCCGTCGGGGACGTGGCGCGAAGCCGTGTGCCGGTCCAGGCGGCCTGCGAAGCCGAGCTTGCGTGCCATGGCGCGCAATCTCCGCTCGCGGCGGCGCTGGCCGCCCTTCTTCCCGCCATCCATGTCACCCGCAGCAAGAGCTATCTCGCCAATCCGCCCAACGGCGATTTTGGCGACAATTACGGCTATGGCGTCATCTGCGGTCCGGAAAGCGGTCCACCTGCCCTCATCGCGGATCCCGATATCGCCTTCGGGCTGATGTTCCTCGGGCCGAAGACACATTATCCGCTCCACCACCATCCCGCCGACGAACTCTACTATACCGTCACCGGCCCTTCTTTCTGGCGGGCGGGTGATTCCGGCTGGACACGCCGCGGCGCAAATGAAATCATCCATCATCCGCCGTGGCTGGCCCATGCGACTCTTTCGGCGGAGCGGCCTCTGGTACTGCTCTACATCTGGGAAGGCGATCTCGAAACCGATGCCGCCTTTGTTCCCGATGCCATGACGGCGGACGCCGCCCTTTCTGCGACGGGGCGGGATGCGACATGAGCGTGCTTCGTCTTCTTGCCGGCCGGATCCTGTCTTCGGCCCTCACACTTCTTCTGGTTTCGATTCTGATTTTCCTGATCCTGGAGGCGCTTCCAGGCGACGTGGCCACCCGCATTCTCGGCCGCGATGCAACCGCCAAGGCTCTGGAGGTGCTGCGCGGCCAGCTTCATCTCGATCAGCCAGCCCTCACCCGGTATTTTCAGTGGCTCGGCGATTTCCTGCGTGGCGATCTCGGCACGTCGATCGCGACTGGCAGGCCGATCGCAGACATTCTTGGTCCGCGCATCGTCAACACGCTGCTTCTGTCGCTGTTCGCCTTCGCGATCTATCTGGTGCTGGCGCTCGTTCCGGCCATCATCCAGGCGGTGAACCGCGGCAGGACCGTTGACAATGTCATCTCGGTCATCACCCTGCTCCTTCTGTCGCTGCCGGATTTCCTGCTCGCGACGATCCTGCTGTTCCTCTTCGCCGTCGCCGTGCCGATCCTGCCGGCGCTGGCGACGATTTCGGAAACCAGCAGCTGGCAGGACATGCTGCGCGCCATGGTTCTGCCCGCGACGACGCTCGCCATCATGATGGCGGTCTACGCCATCCGCATCCTGCGCGACAGCCTGATCGAGGTGCTGCGCTCGGACTATGTGCGCCTGGCCGAACTGAAGGGCCTGCGTCCCCGCGCCGTGCTCTGGCGCCACGCCCTGCCGAACGCCATCGTGCCGGCGCTCAACGTCACGGCGTTGAACCTCGGTTTCCTGATCGGCGGCGTCGTTATCGTCGAGCGCGTGTTCTCGTATCCCGGCTTCGGCACCCTGCTGATCGATGCGCTGCAATTGCGGGATATCCCGCTCATCAAGGCGACCGTGATGATCAGCGCCGCAATCTATGTTGTCGCCAATCTCGTGGCGGATGTCCTGGCCATCCTGCTGCAACCACGACTGAGGGCAAACCGATGACCACGATCACGTCCGATCCGCCCACACGCCCCGTCCGCCGCCGGTTCGATGTCAACCGCTGGCGCGCCACGCCCGGCCCCTTCAGGGTCGGTGCGGCCATCCTCCTCGCCCACCTGCTCTTCGCCATCGTCGGCGTCTTCTGGACCCCTTACGGCTTTGCGGAAATGGGGGCCGGCCTTCCGCTCTCGGGCGCGTCCTGGCAGCATCCGATGGGTCTCGACCAGATCGGCCGCGACGTCTTCAGCCGCTTCATGTACGGCGCCCATATCGTGCTCCTGCTTTCCTTCACCGGCACGATGCTGGGCATGGTTGCCGGCACCACCCTTGGCCTGCTTTCGGGCTACATCGGAGGCTGGTTCGACGAGATCACCCAGCGCCTGGTTGAAGCGATGATCAGCATTCCCTTCCTCGCACTGGCCCTGGTGACGATCATCGCCGCCGGCCCGGCGCTGGCCGGCGAGCCTGTGCTGATCGTCTTCGTCGTCGGTCTCGTCTATGCGCCGCGCATCGCCCGCATCGCGCGCGCTGCCGCGATGGAGATCGCGACGCGCGAATATGTCGCCGCAGCCGAGCTGCGCGGGGAAGGCGCCTGGTCGATCGTTTTGCGGGAGGTGCTGCCGAACGCGGCCAACATATTGCTTGTCGAGTTCTCGCTGCGCCTCAGCTATGCGCCGATCCTGATCGGGGCGCTGGGCTTTCTGGGCTTCGGCATTCGTCCGCCGACACCGGAATGGGGCCTGATGATCAGCGAGAACCGCAACCTGTTGATTGCCTCGCCGGTTACGGTTTTCGGACCCGGTTTCGGACTCGCCTCCCTCGTCATCGGCTTCAACCTGTTCACCGACGGCCTGTCGCGCATGCTTGGCCAGCGGTCTGTCGTGGGATCATGAAAATGAAGAGACTGATCGAAGTCCGCAACCTCAACATCGCATATGGCGGCGGACTTTCCGGCTGGACCAATGTCGTCCAAGATGTTTCCTTCGGGATCGCGCGTGGCGAGGCTTTCGGGCTCGTCGGGGAATCCGGCTGCGGCAAATCCACCGTCGCCTACCGCCTGCTCGGCTACGGCACGATCAACAGCCTCGTGCAGACCGGTGAAGTGTCGTTCAACGGCACCGATCTCCTGAAACTCGACGCCGCCTCGTTGACGCGGCTGCGTGGCGACAGCATCGCCCTTGTGCCGCAGAACCCGACGACTTCGCTGAGCCCCGGCATGCGCGTCGGCACGCAGATCCGCGAGATGATCGCAACGCACCGCGCCCTGCCGGACGGCATGACGATGAAGCACCGCATCGCGGAGCTTCTGGCGCTGGTCGGCCTGCCGGATGTCAGCCACCGTTATCCGCACGAACTTTCCGGCGGCCAACAGCAACGGGCGGCGATCGCCATGGCGGTCTCCTGCAATCCCGACCTGCTGGTGCTCGACGAGCCGACAACCGGCCTCGATGTCACGACCCAGCGGCAGATCGTCCAGCTGCTCTGCGACCTCAGAAGCCGCATCGGCATGGCGATGCTCTATGTGACGCACGATCTCGCGCTCCTTGCCCAGATCGCCGACCGCGTGGGCGTCATGTATGCCGGCCAGCTCGTCGAGATCGCGGCCTGTGACAAGCTCCTTTCCGCCCCGGCGCACCCCTATTCCCGCGGCCTGATCGCCTCCATCCCGACAATGGACGGAACCGCCAGGCAGGGAAGCGGCCTGCGCGGCGTGCTGCGTCGCGACCAGATATCGACCGGCTGCAAGTTTGAACCGCGCTGCGACTTCGCAAATCCGGCCTGCCGCACCACGCCGCAAGTTCTCGAACCGATCGCAGACGCCCGGTCCGTCGCCTGCATGAGATGGCGGGAGATACCGGCGCCGCAAACGCCGGCGGCGCTTGCAGGAGATGATGCAGACGCCACCGCCAGGCCTGAACGCCTGTTCGCGATTGCCGGCCTGAACCTTTCATATCGAAAACCGAACGTCTTCGACAAACTGCTCGGCCGGGCAACTCCACCTGTCGTGCGCGATATCGGGCTGGATCTGCGTGCGGGGGAAGTGGTCGCGCTCGTTGGCGAATCGGGCAGCGGCAAATCGACGATCGCGCGGGCGATCAGCGGCCGCCTGCCGCCCCTGGCAGGCCAGATCGACCTCGACGGCGCGCCACTCGCCTCGACGCTGAAAAACCGCTCGGTCGAGCAATTGCGCCAAATCCAGTATATCTTCCAGAATCCCGACGCCTCGCTGAACCCGCGCCATCGGATACGGACGATCCTTGGACGCCCGCTGCGCCACTTCGGCATCGAGGCTGACGAAAAGGCGCTCGAAGCGGTGCTGGAGAATGTCGGCCTGCACGCGGGCTATCTCGACCGTTTTCCAGAGCAGCTCTCGGGCGGCGAACGCCAGCGCATCGCCATCGCGCGCGCGCTGCTGGTCAGGCCGAAGCTGCTGATCTGCGACGAAATTCTCTCCGCGCTCGACGTTTCGGTCCAGGCGCGCATCGTCGAACTGCTGAGGTCCCTCAAGGAAAAGCATGCGGTGGCGATGCTTTTCATCTCGCACGATCTTGCAGTCGTGCAGCAACTCGCCGACCGGGTAGCGGTGCTTTATCGCGGCGAACTCATGCAGACGAGCGACACCGCAACGCTGCTCACCACGCCTCTTCATCCCTATACCGAAATGCTGCTCGAAGCGGCGCCGAGCCTGCGGAAGGATGACTACGTCTCCCGCCCGCCGGCGATGCCGGCATCGAAGGCCATGCCGGGCATCGGCTGTCCCCTCGCCGGCCGCTGTCCCCGGCAGATCGGCGACATTTGCGCGGATACGCCGCCACCCGTTCAGGTTACGGACAACGGCCTCATCCGCTGCCATATTCCGGTGAACGAACTGACAGGCACCATAGCAGGATCAACCGGAGGAATTGCCGGCATGCCAATGCCGCCGGCTTTCGCAGGCAGCGACTGAAGACCGGCCTGCAACATACCGGCATCGATGCGGCTGCAAAATGCTTTAACACCGCCCGCTCAGCTTCAGGCGACTTGATCGTCATCGCCTTTCCTGACCGGGAAACCGCGAGCGCCTGGTACCGTTCCGCCGCCTATCAGGCAATCCTGCACAAGCGCGCGGGCAGTTTGCAAGGAGAAGTCTTCCCGCGCAACGGACATCCTTTCGTGATGACTGCGTTCTCACGATTCCAATGTCGTCACGCGCTCCAGCCCCCGCAACCTTGCCGTCAGCCCCGACAGGCCAAAGACGTTCGCCCGCGACTCGTAGCCGGAGACGGCGCGACGATGGCGGCTACCGCCGCGACCATCCGCGCGCGCTGGCGCAGCGCGTCGAGGTCGCCGACGACGAGGTTCGCATCATGGGATCGAAGCCGGAACTGCTGCGAACGCTGGTCGCGGCTTCCAGCGTAGAAACGGCGGCGTTCATAGTTCTGTATTGAAATGGCGCGCCCGAAAGGATTCGAACCTCTGACCCCCAGATTCGTAGTCTTGTTTTTAGCGTTTCACTGGCTTTCATCAACGTTCTTTGCCTTTCATTAACAGGCTGATTTTGTTTGCATATTGCCACTTTTCCTTTCTTCCTCTATCTTCAGTCTTCAGCGTGTGGTGCTTATCGGGTGCTTATCAGAGCTGAAAAATAAGCGCCGAGGGCGGGAGACATGGGAAGCCAATGCCGACAATCAAGATTGGCCGCCGCACGGTGGCTGCAATCCAGAGGCCGGAGCGGCCAACGTTCTATTGGGATGAAGACCTTTCCGGCTTCGGGCTGCTTGCGCAGCCGTCCGGAAGCAAAACATGGATCGTACAATATCGGGCGGGCGCTGGCGGCCGGGGAGCTTCTACCCGCCGCGTGACGCTCGGTCCCGTGAATGATGCTATGTCCGCCGAGAAGGCACGCGATACGGCCAAGACCATGCTCGCGAAGGTGCGGCTTGGTGCCGATCCCGCTGCCGAGCGCGCCGAAGAGCGGAAGGCCGAGTCAGTGCAAGAAATCATGGATGCTTGGCTTCGGCGGCACGTTGATTCCAAGCGCAAGGAGAGCACGGCCGCGCTCTACCGGCAGATTATCAATACGCACATTATTCCGGCACTCGGCACCAAGCGGGCGCTCGCCGTGACAAAGCAGGACGTGGCCCGACTGCACGAGGCCGTTGCCACCAAAGAACGGAAGAAGCGTAAGGCCGAGGCGAAGCCGCGCGCTTCGCGGGAAATATCACGGGGCGGGACCTATGTCGCCAATCGCGTGCTTGCGCTTGTGTCGGCGGCCTTCAATTGGGCGGCCGATACGGGCTTGCTACCCGATGGGCACCGCAACCCGGCGGTGGGGATCGAGAAGTTCCGCGAGCAAGCGCGCGAGCGCTATTTGACAAGCGAGGAACTGGCGCGCCTTGGGGCCGCGTTGCACGAAGCCGAAACGACGGGCATCCCGTGGCAAATTGACGAATCCAAGCCGAACGCGAAGCACGTCCCGAAGAAGAACCGGGCAACGGTGCTGACGCCGCATGTTGTGGCCGCGTTCCGCCTCTTGATCTTCACGGGCGCGCGGTTGCGGGAAATCCTGAATCTCCGGTGGGCGGACGTTGATCTTGAACGGGAAGCGCTCTTCCTGCCCGACAGCAAGACCGGCCGGAAGACCGTATTCTTGTCGGCTCCGGCGGTGGAAATTCTAGAAAGTCTGCCCCGCGTGGGGAGCTTCGTTATTGCGAGTGAAAGCGCTGGCACGGCCGAGGAACAACCGCGCCAAGACCTGAAAAAGCCGTGGGCGCTCGTGACGCGTCGGGCTGATCTTTCCGGTTTGCGCATTCACGATCTTCGGCACTCATTCGCCAGCTTCGCGGTTGGCGGCGGCGTCGGGCTGCCGTTGCTCGGCGGGTTGCTCGGCCATGCCGACGTGAAGACGACGCAACGCTATGCCCACCTTGCAAATGATCCGCTCCGGCGCGCAGCCAATGCCACGGCCGAGACGATTGCGGGCGCGCTGCATGGCGATGGCAAAATTATCGATCTTGAAGCCCGGAGGCGTCGGGCGTGACCGAAGATGATCTCATTGCCGCCTTGTCCGGAGAGCCAAGCCCGCTGCTTTCGCGTGAAGGAAACGCAATGGCACGGCTGCAAGGATGGCTCGAAAGGCTGCTTTGGTCTGGTACACGCAATCCGGTTGGCCCGCTGCCGTGGCCGGAAGGGGTGTGCATCCTCGCCGGGATTGATCCCGAAGCAAGCGCGGACGCCGATGCCGCCGGTTGGGCGCTTCTGCCCGGTGCCCTTGCCTTCTATGGCTTTCATTCATTTCCTCGGGATAGGCACGAGGCGATGCAGTTGCGGGTTACGGCAGAGGAGCACATGGGGCTGCTGATCGGCCTCGGCCTGAAAACCGCCCCGCCCTCGCGCTGGATTGATCGCGTCCGGCGCAAGGGCTTGGGGATTCCGTGGCAGGAAGCCCGCGCGCGTGAAGCACAAAGGAAGCGCCGCAGGGGACAGCATGAAACGGAAGACGCGGTGAAGCTGTTGAACGACGCTGGCCGTGCGGCCTTCATTGCAGCCCGTGACTCGGGCTTCGCAGGGTTGCGGACGAAAGGCGGGCGGCCGCATCAAGGTAAGATCGCCGAAGAGGTGGCAAAGGCCATGCGCGCAATCGTAGGTGAGGATGCGCCTGAGGGCGAAATCCTACTGTTCGACACGGTGCGGAAGCGTGTCGCCACATGGCTGAAAGAGGGCAGCGCCTGATTTTGGCACCGGCCGCGCGTTTGGCACGGGCTCCGGCCGAGATGCATCATTTTGTGACGAGGGCGCGCATGTTCTCCGGATGATCCCTGAAAGGAGCTCCGGCCATGCCCGTCGAACCGATTTTTGTTGATACTGCCGAGGCCGCGCGCAGGCTCGGCCTTTCCCTCTCAACCCTCGAAAAATATCGCTTCTACCGCATTTCCGACGCGCCGCCCTTTGTGCGGATCGGGCGTGCCGTTCGCTATCGCGTCTCCGATTTGGAGGCGTGGGCGGCGGGTCGGGAGGCGAGCCAATGATTGCTCGCGGCAGTCTGAGCGCCGCTATCGCGGACCGCGACCGCATTCACGCTGAAATCACGGCCAGACACCAACGCGTTGCCGATCTGGATGGGCGGGCTGCCGAGGCTGATGCTCGTGCTGAAGCTGAACGTGCCGCCGCTGCCGATGCCGATGCGGTGGCGATGGTCGAGGGCAGGAAACCCGCCCCGCGAAAAACCGAGCCGGGCACCAATTCCGCGCGCGAGTCCGCCGCTTCGCGGCGGGGGGCCGAATTGGCGCGGGCTGAGATTCCGGCGAAGGAACGCGCGCTCGCCGAGGCCGAGCGGGACGTTGTGAATGCAGCCTTGACCGCGTTCCGGGCGGAACGGGATGCGGAGCACCTTCAGGTGCTGGCGGCTGTTGATGCTCTCGGGCTCGCGCTGGCCCGCCTTCTTGCAACCGATCTTGCGCGCGAAGCCCTGACGGGACGGCGGTTCGCGTTCGATCCGGCACGGCACCCGCCCGCCGACCTCTGGCAGCCACGTCCCCTTGTTTCCGCACTGGTCGCGGCAATGCCTGCGCGGTTCGCGCCGGATGGATGGGTCGAAGGAATTGAACGCGGCGCGTTCGCGCTTGCGGCGAAAATGAATGGAGGTTCCGAATGACCATCAAAATCAGACAGTTCACGACCTACCAGATCGGCGAAATCGCTATCTTGGAGGGACACCGGAAAGATGGCGGGCCAATCGTCCGGCATCCCGTGGTTTCACGCGGAAAGGGTGAAATTGTGAGGGAGTCCCCGGAGCTTGAGGCTCGATTGATCGCCGAGGGCGTTGCCGAACCGGCCCGCCTTTCCGACAAGCTCGCGGCGCTCGCAACTGCCGTCTTGTCCGCTGAAACTCCTCTGGCGGCAGCGTTGGCCGGACTTGCGGTACAGGGTGTCAGGCCGTGGCACGCGGCACAGGAAGGCGGCTACTGGTGCCCGGTTGACGCCCCACTCGGGCCGGGGCGCGGTGGCTTCTCGGCTCGATTCCGCGATGCTGCCGAGGCCCGGGCGCTTTGGGCCGCTGATCCGACCGCCGTTCCGCTCTTCTCGTTCGCCACGCCGCACGGATTCGACCGCGCATACATCTGGCGAAACCGGGGGCTCCTCGAAATCCCCACCGAAACTCATCACGCAGGAAGGTAACACCATGACCATGAACCTGATCGCCCTGGGCCAAATCCTCGGGCAAAAGGACTCGGCCCAAGTTGCCACCGGCGACGTTGACGAGAACGGCACCCCGATTTTCCGCACGGAGTCCGCCCCGATCCTGCCCGGCGAGGCGTTCACCGCCGATCCAGCTACGGGGGCAATGTTGATCCGCAACCGGGCCGCCGCGACCGCCGGAAGCGAGGAGGCCGAGGCGGCGGTTGCTCGGGCGCGGGAGTCGCGGTGATGACCACGGCGCGGCTTCCGCCTGCATGGCGACAATGGGAGAAGGCCCGGGCTCGGCAACTGATCGATCAGGGAATCCCGCGCGCCGATGCCCGGTCCTTTGCGCGTGACGAGGCCGAGGCACGGAGCGAGATCGCCCGGCTTGTTGGCATAGCGGCAGCGTTTGAAGCGCCCTGCGTGATCCAGAGGGCGAACGAGGGCGGCGAGCTTCGCCTTCGTTTTGGCTTCGATGTTGATCCGACCTTGATCGAACGCGGTTCGGCGCAATGAAACGGCCCGGGAGATGGCACCCCGGGCCGCCGCAGAAGATGAAACTGTTAACGCAATATCCCACTATTGGGATGCCGTGAGGATCGCATGAGAACCATTATAAATCAAGAAGATGCGGACCTCATCGGGTTTCATTCTGTTTCATTCCCCGCGGAAATCGCGTTTTCGCTCGGCCGTTCGGAGACCTCTGCCGAGGTCCGGCGGCAGGTGTTGTCACTAGCTGATTTCCGGGCTTTCCTTCTCGATCATCAGGAAGGCGAGAAGTCCGGGCAGTGCTGGATGCCCGCGACATTCACCGGCAATCGCCGGAGCGGTGCGGCGGCCGAGAAGGTACAGGTTGCGGTGCTGGACCTCGATTCCGGCCAGCCGGTTGCGGAAATCACCGAACACATCCGGGCGGCAGGTCTGGCCGCAATCCTGCATACCTCGCACAGTCATCGGCCCGAGCACCCGAAGGTGCGGGTGATCCTGTTCCCGGCCCGGCCGTGGCGGGCGGCGGACTATTACGACATTCGCACGGCCGCGCGCGCCTACAGAGCCGGACTCGCCGGTCTGGCGGAACGGCTCGGGCTCGCTGCCGATCCTGCGGCGATGGACCCCGCCCGCCTGTTCTTTCTGCCGCGACATGCGCCCGGCGCGGAGTTTCTTTCAGAATGGATCGGCGGCAGCGCGGCAGAGGTGTGGCCCGAACCTGACGCTACCCCGGTTGATGGGGAAATGCTTCCAGCATGGGCCGAAGATGGTGAGGTGCCGCCCGAGGTGCTGTTCTCGGCCTTGACCGCTATTCGGAACGATTTTCGTTTTGGACGGCACGAATGGGTGAAAGTCATCGCCGCCACGCGGAATGCCCTTGGCGAAGAGGGACGAGAAGCGGCGGAGGTATGGTCCGCCGCGTGGTCCGGGGGTGATCCCGACCCAGACGAGTTCGCGCGCGTCTGGGACTCGATCCACGATCCGCGCGCGGGTGCGGGCACAATCCTTTTCTATGCCCGGCGCGATGGCTGGACCGACCCTCGGGCGGAGGCCGAGCGCGAACGTCTTCTCGCCGCCTTTGATGACATCCCGTCCGACGAGGAGGAGGCCGAAAATGCGGAGCGAGCGGCAGCGGATCGGCTGGCCGAGTTTGGCGATATTGCCAACGGTGCCGCCCATGCGGATCGCATCCGGGGCTGCCGACTCTATGTCTCGGCAACCCGCCAATGGCTCGAATGGTCCGGGGCAAGATGGGCGGCACAGACAGCCGAAGACGTGATGCGCGATGCGAAGGCAACCTCGGCGACAATCGTTTCCCGTGTCGCACAGGAGGCGCGGCGTGATCCGGGTGGGCTCGCCAAGGGGCGCATGGCGAAGGCAATGGCTTTACACGGCAGCGCGGCCGCCCTCGCGCGCATGGTGGAAATGGCGCAATCCGAACCCGGGATGCACGTTGCCAGCCCGGCCGAGTTCGATGCGGACCCCTTCGCCTTGACATGCCGGAATGGCATTCTTGACCTGCACAACGGCATGTTGCGGCAGGCGAGGCCGCAGGACCTTGTGTTGAAGCTGGCCGGAGCCGCGTTCGATCCTGCGGCCCGCGCGCCGGTTTGGGAACGGTTCCTCAAAACCGTGATTCCCGACCCGGAAGTGCAGGCTTTCGTGCAGCGGGCCGTTGGCTATACGCTGACCGGCAGCGTTGACGAGGAGGTGTTTTTCCTCGCGCATGGCACCGGGGCGAACGGAAAATCCGTCTTCGCCAACGTCATCGCCGCCATGCTTGGCGAGTTCGCTGGCAGCTTTGGCGCGGCGCTCGTCACGCGACAGAAGCACGAGAACGAGGCGCACCGCATGGTCGCCCGTTTGCCCGGCCTGCGGCTCGCCCTCGTGAACGAGACCGGAGTCGGCGATCTGTGGGATAGCAGCCGAATGAAGGAACTTGCCTCGCGCGAACGCATGTCCGCCCGCCTGCTGCACAAGGAGGCATTCGACTTCATGCCCACCGCGAAGCTCTGGATTCGGACTAATCACCTTCCGGGCTCGCTGGACGCGGGCGACGGCTTCTGGCGGCGCTGCGTCCCGATCCCCTTCACCACGCAGATTCCAGCGAAAAGCCGAGTGCCCGATCTGGACCGGCAGATTATCGCGGCAGAGCTTTCCGGGGTTCTGAATTGGGCCGTGGCCGGTGTGGTGACATGGGCGCGCGGCGGGTTGCGGGTGCCGCGCTCGATCCGAGGCGAGGTGGAAACCTACCGGGAGGAAACGGATTTGCTCGGACAATGGATCACGGCGCGGACGCAACGCGACCAGCATATGCGGGTGCCGGTGGCCGAGGCATTCCGGGATTACGAGGAATTTTGCCGCTCGCTCGGCGCGAACGCGGGCACCGCTATGACATTTTCTCGCGCAATGTCTTCGCGAGGTGTGAACCGCGATCCGAGCCGCAAACAGGGCCGCAGGTTCATGGGCTTCCGTCTGCGCGAGTGTTTGCGGGAAGATTTCGACGATGACGCGGACGATTTTGCGCGGTTGATCTGAATCACCATGAAATCCAATACGGCAAAAAAGGGTGGTGGGGACGCATGGGGACGCATTGGGAAGGTTTTTCCATAAATCCCCGCGAAGGAGATTTCCTTGGAGCCAATATATTTCCCGGTCAAATGCGTCCCCTTGCGTCCCTCCTCGGCGTGGAACCCGAAAAGATGGGCTATGGGGAGTCCGAAATCTATCGAGAACCGGGGCTCCGCGCACCCCCCGGAGGACGGCCCCGGCCGGAAGGACCCGGAGCGACCGTCAACCGTTGGCACATCGATTCCAGACAACCGGCAGCACACCGGCTCGGCTGACCGCCCCACGCCTCGCGTCGACTCTCCGGTGGCAGGTATGCCACATCTTTTGCAGCCCACCGCTTGGGAGAACGGCTTGGCGGTGCCCGTTTCCTCGCGGTATCGGTCGGCCGTCTGCTGACCTGCCCGAGATCACTTCTGCCGCCCTCAAGCCCGATACCGATCAGCCCGGCGCGCCCGATCCGTTCAGATGGATTCGCCAATATGCGAGGGCGGCCCGGCCGGGCGTTCATCGTCGACCGAAGCCGCCTTTCCGCTATGATTCAACAAGGAGAAACCGCCATGCACGACCCGACTAATCTTACCTCGTTTGACCTGCGAGCCTTCGACCCCATAGCCCGGCCGAGGCGTCAAGCAACCTTGCGACCGACACAGGCTGCCCCGCACCCGACAAAGGCGGCAGCGCCCATGCAGAAACCCGTGGAAGCCCGAGGCAAGCCTTCCGCCCCTGCGGTCGATCCGGCCGAAGTAGCAGCCCTGCAAGCCGAGATCGCTGCCTTGCGAGTCGAGATGCAGACCATGCGCGATGCCCCGACCGTCGAAGCCCGCCGCAGGGCGCTGGCCGAGGTATGGCTGGCCGATCTGGCGTGGCGTACCTCCGAGGCCCGGCCGTCTCGCTGATCTGCATACTCCCCCGCCGTGCATGCCCGGGTCCTTCCCGGCGTGAGGGACGCGGAGCCCGGCACCTTTTCCGCCCGTGTCGCGTCCAGCCCGCACCCGCGAGTGTTAACCGGATGTCATGTCGGTTCAGCCGTGCGGAGTGGATATTCTGTTTTTGTTCTTGTTTTCCTGTGTCAGATGCTACAAGAATGACAGAAATTGACCTAGAGGTGCGCCATGCTTGATGAAACCCGTTCCGACTTTTCCCGCCTCCGTGAACGGGCAGGCATAGCGGTAGAGGCCCTTGCTCCTCTCGTGGGTTATTCCCCCGCTACCCTGTATCGTTGGGAGCGCGGGGAGGCGGCACCCCGCCAAGCTGCCCTTACTGTACTGGAAGACCTCGTGCGCGGGCGCGGCGCTACAGAGCCCAAGGTACCTGCATTCCGCTTCATCGACCTTTTCGCCGGGATCGGCGGGATTCGCCGGGGCTTTGAACCGCTCGGCGGCAAGTGCGTCTTTACCTCGGAATGGGATCGTTTTGCGAAACAGACCTACACCGCCAACTTTCCACATGATGATCACGAAATTGCCGGGGACATCACCAAGATCGAGGCGAAGGACATCCCGGAACACGACCTGCTGCTTGCCGGGTTCCCCTGCCAACCGTTCAGCATCGCGGGCGTGTCGAAGAAGAACGCCCTCGGCCGGGCGCATGGCTTCGCGGACGAGACGCAGGGCACACTCTTCTTCGACGTGGTGCGGATTATCGCCGAGCACCGGCCGAAGGCGTTCCTGCTTGAGAACGTGAAGAACCTCGTGAACCATGATCGCGGCAACACGTTCAGGGTGATCATGGGGCGGTTGCGGAAGCTCGGCTATTACGTCCCTACGCCACGCGTCATCAATGCCAAGGGCTATGTGCCGCAGCACCGGGAGCGCATCCTGATCGCGGGTTTCCGCGAGGAGTGCGAGTTCACCTTTGACGATCTGGACGTGCCCTCGCCGCTGAACGGGCCGAAGCTCAAGACCATCCTGCACCCCGAAAATGGCACAGAGACGCCCGAGCGGCCCTTTACCTGCCCGGATGGCAAGGTGAACCAGAAGTATGTGCTGACCGATCACCTCTGGCGCTACCTGCAAGATTATGCAGCGAAGCACCGAGCGGCGGGCAACGGCTTTGGTTTCGGCCTCGTCGGGCCGGGTGACGTGGCCCGCACGCTTTCCGCCCGCTACTACAAGGATGGTTCGGAAATCCTGATCGACCGGGGCGAAGGGCAGAACCCGCGCCGCCTGACGCCGCGCGAATGTGCCCGCCTGATGGGCTTCGACAAGCCGGGAAAGGCCGCGTTCAAAATTCCGGTTTCAGACACACAGGCTTACAAGCAGTTCGGCAATTCGGTCGCGGTCCCGGTGATCAAGGCAGTGGCCCGTCACATGCTGCCGTGGATCACGGCCGAGGCCCCGCAGGACGTTGCGCCCATGCAGAGGCCGTTACCCCTCGTTGGCTGACGTTGTGGATGCCGCTACCCGAAGCAGGATGATGGCAGGCATCCGGGGGAAGGACACGCGGCCGGAGATGATCCTGCGGCAGGGGCTTCATGCCCGGGGCTTCCGGTTCCGGCTGCACGTCCGGCGCTTGCCGGGATCGCCCGATCTGGTTTTCCCGGGCCGCCGGGCGGTGATCTTCATGCATGGTTGCTTCTGGCACGGGCACGGCTGCCACCTGTTCCGGCTGCCCGCCACGCGGCAAGAGTTCTGGCGCGCGAAGATCGAGGGCAATACGGCCCGAGATGCGGTAGCAGAGGGCGCGCTTGCGGCCGATGGCTGGCGGGTGCTGACGATCTGGGAATGCGCCCTCAAGGGGCGGGAGCGGCTGCCGGTTGAGGCGGTGCTTGACCGTGCGGCGGAATGGCTTGTGAATGGCCCGGCGCGGGAGACGATTGCGGGAGGGGCAAATGGCGGTTTCTGATCTGACTGAATGGCTTGGCGAGTTCTGCGCACCTGGCATCGCGCTTTGCGTCAAGCGGCTCTCCGGTAATGACACCCTCGCCAACCGGGCGCATCAGGCTGGCCCCTATATCCCGAAAGAGTTCCTGTTCCGTATATTCCCCGCGATCAACCGGACAGACGAGAAGAACCCGGATCACTGGTTTGAACTGGCGGTAGATTCGCACATGGACGTGCGGCAGGTACGGGCGATTTATTACAACTCCAAGCGTTCCGAGGGGCAGCCAAACGGCAGGGATGAAACCCGGCTGACCAATTTCGGCGGCGGTGCCTCGGCGCTTCTGGACCCGGAGAGCACGGGCGCGCTGACCATTTTTGCCTTCCCGCTTGACGAAAACGGCGCGGCGATGCGCTGCCATGTATGGGTATGCCGCAGCGGAGTCGAGGAGGATATTGCCGAGGAGCGGTTCGGGCCGGTAGAACCCGGACGCTTCATCATGTGGTCCCCCGAACAACCCGGGCTGTTTCCGCCCTTCGCGGCGGGTCCTGCGCGGTGCTGGCTCGAACCGGCCGTGATTCCGCCCGCGTGGCTGGCGCGGTTCCCGACCGGCGCGGACATCGTGCGCAAGACGGTGGAGCTTCGGCCCGAGCATGGCACGCCACCCGATAAACGGCTTCTGCGGCGGCGCGAATGCGAGTTTGAAATCTTTCGCAGCGTCGAGGAGGCGGTGGAACTTCCCGCAATCCGGGCGGGCTTCACGACCTTGGATGATTTCATTTCCCGGGCGCAGACGGTATTGCAACGACGCAAGGCGCGCTCGGGCAGGTCTCTGGAACTACACACGCGGGAAATCTTGATCGAGGAGCAGTTCCGCGAGGGCGTGGATTTTCAGCACGGCCCGCAATCGGAACCCGGCAAGCGGCCGGATTTCCTGTTCCCGTCGCAGGCTGCCTATCGTGATCCGAGCTTTCCGGAGTCCCGGCTTCGGATGCTAGCCGCCAAGACCACATGCCGCGACCGCTGGCGGCAGGTCATCAACGAGGCCGACCGAATTTCGGTGAAGCACCTGCTGACCTTGCAGGAAGGCGTGTCCGAAGCGCAGTTCCGCGAGATGACGCAGGCCAACGTGCAACTTGTCGTGCCGGAACCGCTCATTGCGAAGTTCCCGGCCAGCATCCGAACGGACATTGTGACGCTTGAAAGCTTCTTGGGCGATCTGCGGCTTCTGGTGCCGGGCGCACCCTGACAGTTTTTTCAACATGCCGGGAAGGCTGGGAGGAACTACATGAACCCATTCAGCGACATGCCGCACAGCGGTTTCGAGGTAGTTTCGCCCGAAGGAGAGGTGCGCGCCACCGGACGAGGAATCTTCTCCGGTAAGCAGGTCACCGTGTTCGATGGCAGCTTGCTCGTTTTCCCCGGGGACGAAATCCGCCGCCGACTCCCCAATGGCGCAGACGAGGTGTTCGAGGTAATCGACCCGAAGTTCATGGAAAAATTCCATAGTATTCCAGCGCACTTCCAGATTGATGTGCGACGTAAAGGCTCGTTTCCGCACGGCCAAGGCGGGCATATGAACATCACAGTGAGCGGAGATAACGCCCGGGTGAACATTGGTTCAACCGACAATTCTAAAAACACGGTGAATCATGGTGCTCTCTTCTCGGAGATAGTAGCCGCTATCGAGCGGAGCGTGCCGGGAGAGCGAGGCACGGTCTTGGTCGAAGCCGTGCGGGAGATGGAACAGACGCAAGGAACGGCAGGCTACGCCGCTGCATATCAACGCTTCATCGGGCTCGCGGCAGATCACATGACTCTGATTGTGCCGTTCCTGCCGGCCCTCACCGCGCTCCTTTGAGGTATCCAGCGACGATCCGGCCAATCAAATGCCAACCATGCAAGGCGAGCGATTCAGGCCCCGGTGCTTATTCAGTGTTTATTTTGTATCTTACGCCGAGCGGCGGCTTGACGACCGTTCCGTTAAGTCATTGATTTTATTGAGAAAAAATGGCGCGCCCGAAAGGATTCGAACCTCTGACCCCCAGATTCGTAGTTCAAATCTATCCGTTCGCCATAGTATCCGCCTGCCCTCCTAACTTTGCATGGGATAAGATAATATATTGAAAATCAGATAATTATCGTATAATCACGCACCGTGTCGAAGATATCCCTTCAGATCACCCGATTTGCGAAAACCGTTTCAAAAACCGTTTCAAATTGCGAGGCTGTAGCTATGGCGACCCTCCGTATCCAACTCAATGACAAAGCAATCGTCCGGCTCCCGGCACCCGATAAGGGGCGCTACATTGTCCGTGACACTGATCTCAAGGGCTTCTTTCTCTTGGTGGGTATCAAGAAAAAGACCTTCATGATTCAGGGAGATCTTCGTGAGCAGGGCAAGCGCGCTTCTACTCTCCGACTGGCGATTGGAGATACGACTGAACTCTCCACGCGCGCCGCGCGTGCAATTGCAAAGGAGTATCTCGTCCAGATCAGCCGTGGACTGCATCCTAAGTCCAATGAGCGCGTGGCCAAGGCATCGACGATCGCTGACCTGAAAGCAGACGAGGCTACGGGTGAAGATCTAAAGTCGGCTGGAATCACTCTGCGAGAGGCATGGAAGCGCTATCGACTTGCCATGGAGCGAAAGAACCGAAGCGAACGTACAATCGAAAGCTATCGCGACCACGTAGAGAGGGTATTTGAAGATTGGCTGGACACGCCGTTAATCCAACTCGGTGAAGACCCCGCTCAGGTTGCGACCAAGCACGACGCCATCTCCGAAAAGAACGGCCCTTATATCGCGAATGGGAGTATGCGAACATTTCGTGCAATCTACAATCACGCTCGCAAGACCAATCGCGATCTCCCCGCTGACAATCCGGTGGACAGCGTGGATTGGAATCATGAGAAGCGCCGGAACAGCGGCATGGGCCTGGCCGACCTCAAGGCATGGTTTGTTGTTGATTTCCGCTGAGAGCTGACCCGGGATTGAGGGATTTTTCCATTGAGAAGTGACCCATGTTTGAACCCACCCCTGCTGGTTGATTGCAGGGGACTTTGGAGTGATAGACATGGCGTTACTGAGCGTTATCCGACGCTGGCATCTGCGAGATGGACATTCGATCCGGGAGATTGCACGGCGCACGGGACTGTCGCGGAATACGATCCGCAAATACCTGCGATCAGGTGAGGTCGAGCCCCGCTTCAAGGCGCCGGAGCGGCCGAGCAAGCTTGATGCCTATGCCGAGCGGCTGTCTGCCTGGCTGAGGACGGAAGCAAACAGGCCGCGCAAGCAGAAGCGTACGATCAAGCAGTTGCACGCCGATCTAATGAGCCTCGGCTATGAGGGCTCATATGGTCGTGTCGCCGCCTTTGCGCGGACCTGGAAGGAAGAGCGCCAGCGTCAGATGCAAACGAGCGGGCGCGGCACCTTCGTGCCGCTGGCGTTCGAGCCCGGGGAGGCCTTCCAGTTCGACTGGTCGGAAGACTGGGCGGTCATCGGCGGCGAGCGCACCAAACTTCAGGTGGCGCACTTCAAGCTCAGCTACAGCCGTGCCTTCATCGTGCGGGCCTATCCGCTGCAAACGCACGAGATGCTGTTCGACGCCCACAACCACGCCTTCCGGGTTCTGGGCGGCGTTCCCCGGCGCGGGATCTACGACAACATGCGCACGGCGGTCGACAGGATCGGCCGCGGCAAGGAGCGGCAGGTCAATGCCCGCTTCTCGGCCATGGCCAGCCATTATCTGTTCGAGACCGAGTTCTGCAATCCGGCTTCGGGCTGGGAGAAGGGACAGGTCGAGAAGAACGTCCAGGATGCGCGTCACCGGCTATGGCAGCCAATGCCGCGCTTTCCATCGCTGGAGGCCCTAAACGACTGGCTGGAGCAGCGGTGTCGGGAGCTGTGGCAACAGATTCCCCATGGCCTCCGACCCGGCACGATCGAAGACATCCGGGCCGAGGAAGCACGGTTCCTGATGCCCATGCCACGCCTCTTCGACGGCTTCGTCGAATACACCAAGCGGGTCTCTCCGACCTGCCTCGTCCATTTGGAGCGCAACCGCTACAGCGTGCCGGCGTCCTTTGCCAACCGGCCGGTTAGCCTCCGGGTCTATCCGGAGCGGATTGTGGTTGCCGCGGAGGGGCAGATCGTGTGCGAGCACCGCCGCATCATCGAGCGGTCGCATGACGGCCCCGGTCGCACCGTCTACGACTGGCGTCACTATCTGGCGGTCATCCAGCGCAAGCCCGGTGCTCTGCGCAACGGCGCTCCCTTTACTGAACTCCCCGAAGCCTTCAAACGGCTGCAGCAGCACCTGCTCAGGAAGCCCGGCGGCGACCGCGAGATGGTCGAGATCCTGTCGCTTGTCCTGCAACATGACGAGCAGGTCGTGCTGACGGCAGTGGAGATGGCCCTGCAGGCTGGCGTGCCGACCAAGGTCCATATCCTTAATCTCCTGCATCGGCTGGTCGACGGCAAGCCGATCACGGCACCCGTCGTGGATGCGCCGCAGGCGCTGAGCCTAGTCAAGGAGCCACAGGCCAATGTCGAGCGCTACGATGCGCTGCGCCAGGTTCGGGAGGTGCGTCATGCGTCATGATCCCGCCAGCGGCGCCATCGTCATCATGCTCCGGAGCCTCAAGATGCACGGCATGGCGCAGGCCGTCGCCGAGCTCACCGAGCAGGCTTCTCCCGCCTTCGAGGCCGCCATCCCGATCCTGTCGCAGCTGCTGAAGGCCGAGATGGCCGAGCGAGAGGTCAGATCCGTGGCCTATCAGCTCAAGAGTGCACGCTTCCCGGTCTATCGCGACCTGGCAGGCTTCGACTTCGCCAGCAGCGAGATCAATGAAGCCCTCGTGCGTCAGCTCCATCGATGCGAGTTCATGGGCGATGCCAACAATGTCGTGCTTGTCGGCGGCCCTGGCACCGGAAAGACCCACGTCGCCACCGCCCTTGGCGTGCAGGCGGTCGAGCATCACCGCAAGCGTGTGCGCTTCTTCTCCACCGTCGAGCTTGTCAACACGCTCGAGCAGGAGAAGGCCCAAGGCAAGGCCGGCCAGATCGCCAACCGGCTCGCCCATTCCGATCTCGTCATCCTCGATGAACTCGGATATCTGCCCTTCAGCGCGTCAGGCGGGGCGCTGTTGTTCCATCTACTGAGCACGCTCTACGAGCGCACCAGCGTCGTCATCACCACCAACCTCAGCTTCAGCGAATGGGCGACCGTCTTCGGTGATGCCAAGATGACGACGGCGCTGCTCGATCGCCTCACCCATCATTGCCACATCTTGGAAACCGGAAACGACAGCTTCCGCTTCAAGAACAGCTCAGCACAGGCCGCAACGAGCAAGAAGGAGAAAGCCGCCCCTTGACCAAAACCTAAGACCCAAACCATACATGAAGGCGGGTCACTTCTCGGCGAAAATCCCGGGTCAGCTCTCAGCGGAAATCAACAGGCTATGTGGTTCGAAGAACAGCGATTACGACACTGGCTGCGGCCTGCCTGACGATATCGATCTCGACGGGGGCCCGTTGGCTCGTTGGTGCTGAAGCTGACGCGATCACCATCGCGGTGAGGCTGATTCTGCCGTTTGCAGTCGGGATTCCGATCAGCCTCCTGATTTTCACTCGATTCGAGCAGCTGAATCGCTCCTATCGGGAAATGCTTCAGAAGAACGCGGAACTGAGCCGGCGCGCCATGACGGATCCGCTGACGGGCTTGCTCAACCGGCGCAGCTTTATCGAACAGTTCGAGCTTGCGCAGTCTATCGGTGTGGGAGGCACCTTCATACTCGCCGATATCGACTACCTGAAGCAGATCAATGATCGATACGGCCACAGCGTGGGAGACGAGGCCGTGCTTACGGCATCCATTGCCTTGATGCGCGTTCTCGGGGATGACGCACTGATCGCCCGCATTGGCGGTGACGAGTTCTGCGCGTTCGTCGCACGTATCGACGGCAAGAATTTCGACACGCTGCGCCGGCGTGTCAACGAAGAGACGATGCAGGAATTCCGGAAACGGAGCGGACTTGGCGACTATGCGTTATCGATGACCATCAGCCAGCAGCGCTGTCGGTCGGGAATGTCGTTCAAGGATATGCTCGTGAGCACCGACAAGGATCTGTACCGTTTCAAGCGCAACCGTCCTGTCCACGCGCCCGCACTGGATCCGGCCGCATGAACTGTGGCTGGCCATCGTGAGATGGACCGTTCGGGACCCCTCCCATCGCCTTCATCCTGATCTAGTAGTGGGCGATGACCGAGCGACCAGCCGGGCCGAACAGGATCACGTCGTAGGGATCGCGCCGCTGGCCCATCTCCATGCCGGGCGAACCGAGTGGATGCCCGGCACGGCGATCCCCGCCACCGAGGGGCGTTCGACGATCAAGCGCAGCACTCACCGGCCGGAACGTGCCCCTCGACCGCATAGCCTGCGATGATGCCAGTGTGGCAGGACTGCAGACCGACCAAGATGCCCGGATCGTCTTGAGAGTGCCAGATCTTCGGTCAGACGATCTGCTACGGTAAAGAACGCGCTCCGCACGCGCCCAACCCGGTTCACCTTAGCACCAAGGGGCTGCTCCCTCGCCCCGCACTCTGCGCCTTGTATGGCGGGGAGGCTGCCATCAGCCCGCCGGGACCGATCGCACATGGAACTCCCAGGCCGGCTTTGCGGTTTATCCATGGCGGCAGGATTGCATCTACGCAAGAGCGCGTCAGGGCAAAAGGTGCCGAATATCGAAGGAACGGTGAATGGCATCTGGAAAACACGCCGAACTCCACCGGATGGTGACGGCGGAGTACACCTGTCCATGGGGTCTGAAATCGCTCGATCTGCTCAGGCGCGAAGGCTACGAGGTCGAGGATCACGAACTGACCTCGCGCGCCGAGATCGACGCCTTCAAGGCAGAGCACGGCGTAGAGACGACGCCGCAGACCTTCATCGATGGGAAGCGGATCGGCGGCTATGACGATCTTCTCGCCTTCTTCGGCAAGGAGGTGAGGGACAAGGACGCAAAGACCTATACGCGCGTGGCCGCGTTGTTCTCGATGGCGGCGCTCATGGCGCTCGCCGCGAGTTGGGCGGCGCTCGGCAGCCTGATTACCGTCGAGGCGGCTGAGTGGTTCATCGCCATCTCCATGTGTCTCCTCGCTCTGCAAAAGCTCAAGGACGTGGAAGGCTTCGCCACTATGTTCCTCAACTGCGACCTCCTGGCGCAGCGCTGGGTGCGATATTCATATATCTATCCGTTCGCCGAGGCGCTCGCCGGCATTCTCATGATCGCCGGGGCGTTGGTGTGGTTGTCCATTCCCGTCGCGCTCTTCATCGGCGTGATCGGCGCGGGCTCGGTCTTCAAGGCGGTTTACATCGATAAGCGCGAACTCAAATGCGCCTGCGTCGGCGGCGACAGCAACGTGCCGCTGGGCTTCGTGTCGCTGACGGAAAACCTGATGATGGTCGGCATGGCCGTCTGGATGCTGTTCAAGCCGGTCGGCGTCGGCCTCGGCCACTGAGGAAAGGAATACCGATATGGCGCAGTCCTCGCATTCCGGTCACCAGAACCACGGCTCCGGCGACCATCCCTATCTGATGTTCTGGACCAACATGGCGCTCGGCCTGATCGTCATGTACGTCGTCATGTTCACGATGATCGACGGGTTGCGGGATTTCCGCAACAATCTCAACATGCTCTACATGGCCATCACCATGTGGGCACCGATGGGCATCTTCATGCTGGCGACCATGCCGGGCATGTTCCCCCGCAAGCGGCTCAACATCGCCCTTCATGTAGCGTTCCTGGCGCTCACTGTCGTATCCTTCGGCGCGACCCGCGCCCAGGCGCTGATCGACGACCGCCAGTTCATCGCGTCGATGATCCCGCATCATTCCGGCGCTATCCTGATGTGCCGTGAAGCTGATCTGCGCGATGCTGAACTTGTCGCGCTCTGTGATGAGATCGTCGAGGCTCAGCGTTCCGAAATCCAGATCATGGAGCGGATCAATGAGCGCCTCGATCAGTGAGGGCAGTCATTTCCGGCTCAGGGCACCGATCATCTGGAACCGGCAGATCATGTCGCATGGACATCCTGGTCCAATAGCGTAATCTTTTGCCGATCATGCGCCTGATACTCGTACTCATTACCGTCCTGACGATCGGGATCGCCCCGACGCTGGCGCGCGCCTATCAGGCGCCGATGGCCAACATGCCGGCGGCCCACATGACAGGCATGACGAGTGAACCCGACGGAATGGCGGATGGCCATGGTTGCGCCGATCAAACGGATTGCTCCCGTGATGCAGCCTCCTGTGCGTGGATCTGCGCCGGCTTGCAGGTCTTCCATGGCATCACCGGCGAGGGCGATACACATCGCGTGACCCGATCGGTTCCGGCGCCGCGAGCCCTGCGCTTGTTGCAAGGCATCGAGCCGATGCTGACGGAACGACCTCCCAAGCCGCGTCTCCTCTGAATCTTTCACCGACCGGAGTGGCGACACCCCGAACGGACCAATTTTCAATTCAGAGACGGGGAGCCGGACGGCTTCCCCTTGGAGACTATCATGACCATGATGTCCAGACGCGGCTTTCTCGCCGCGAGCGCCGCTGCACTTGCGGCAACTTCCTTCACCCGGCCGGGCTTCGCGCAAGCGCCGGCCACCCGCCTACGGGCCGCGTCCCGCGTTCTCGATATCGACGGACGCGCCGCGACCGTATGGGGCCTTGAGGGGCCATCGGGACAGGGTCTCGTGCTCGACCCCGGCCAGCGCTTCCGCGTCGACCTTACCAACGATCTGCCGGAGGCCACGCTGATCCACTGGCACGGACAGATCCCGCCCAACGAACAGGACGGCGTTCCGGATATGCCCATGCCCAAGCTGGCGCCCGGCGAGACCCGCGGTTACGATTTTGCCACCATTCCCGGCACCTACTGGATGCACGCCCACATCCCCTTGCACGAAATGCGCCTTCTGGCCGCCCCGCTCATCGTCCGCAGCGAGGCGGACGCCAGCGCCGACCGGCAGGAGGTGGTGATGTTCCTGCACGATTTCGCCTTCAAGTCGCCGGCCGAAGTCATGGAGGAAATCACCCAAGGTCATCCGCCTTCCGGCCAGAGCGACATGGATGACGGCGGCATGAACCATGAGATGATGCAAGGGATGCAGGGCGATAGCGGCATGGCCGTGAACGGAATGGCCGGCATGGAGATGGACCTGAACGATTATGACTGGGACGCCTATCTGACAAATGACCGGACGCTTTCCGATCCCGACGTCATCCGCGTCGAGCGCAATGGCCACGTGCGGCTGCGCATCGTGAACGCGGCCGCGGCCACGGTGTTCTGGATCGACACCGGGCAGGTCGAGGCGCGGCTGGTCGCGGTCGACGGCCAAGGCGTCCAGCCCCTGACCGGCTCGCGGTTCGGCATCGCGATGGGGCAGAGGCTCGATCTCGAGCTCGATCTCGACAGTACGGGCACCTGGCCAATCCTCGCGCTGCGCGAAGGCGCGCGGGAGAGAACAGGCCTCGTCCTTGCCGCCCCGGGGGCGGCAGTTCCCCGGCTGTCCGCGCTGGCCGATGAAGAGGCCCCCGCCTTCGACACCGACCTGTCGCAGGAAACGCGTCTCGTCGCGCTGGTGCCGCTGCCGGAACGCGAGACGCAGCGCAGCCCCATGGTCATGCTGGGCGGCACGATGCAGCCCTATCGCTGGACCATCGACGGCAGGGTCTGGGGCGAGCACAATCCCGTCACCGCGCGCTCGGGCGAGCGGGTCGAGATCATGTTCCACAACATGTCGATGATGGGCCATCCGATGCACCTGCACGGCCACACATTCCAGGTCGTCGGCGTGAACGGCCAGCGCATCTCGGGCGCGCGGCGCGACACGGTCTATGTGCCGCCGATGGCGATGATCACGATTGCGTTCGACGCCGGCGAGGCGGCGCGCTGGATGCTGCACTGCCATCATATGCCGCATCTGGAAACCGGCATGATGACCGAGTTCGCGGTCTCGGCCTGAAACACCGGGCGGGGCGCTTTCGTGCCCCGCCCGAGACTTGCAATCGCACGATTGATCGCGTCTCGGCCGGAACCCGGCGCCGAATATGCGATCGCGCTTTCCGTTCATTCGATTTCAACGCGTTTTCGCTAGAACCCGACTATGAAACCCGGCTACTCGCTCATTCAGATTGTCCTGCACTGGCTCGTCGCGGCCCTCGTGCTCGTCCAGTACCAGACGGGCGGAAGCATCGGGCGGACGCACGACGCCGTGCATGCCGGACTTCAGCCGGACCCGACCGACCTGCTGCTTCACTCGGTGCACAACTGGTCCGGAATGGCGATCGGGGGGCTCATGGTGCTGCGGCTGTTCCTGCGGTGGCGCTCTCATGGGATCGTGCCGGATCTGAAGCGGGAAAGCCCCACGGCGGCGGCGGCCCGGCTCCT
Organism: Alphaproteobacteria bacterium; assembly: GCA_036678505.1. GTDB lineage: Bacteria > Pseudomonadota > Alphaproteobacteria > Rhizobiales > Rhizobiaceae > Mesorhizobium. The sequence goes on along the minus strand of JAZIHP010000012.1, from coordinate 11,341 downwards.
TCACCTGGGCTTCTACGCCGTGCTCCTGGGACAGGCAGCCATCGGCTTCATCGCGAGCTACGTCACTTTCTCCATCGCGCCGCTTCACGTCTTCGGTGCGAATCTGATTCTTGCGATGCTCGTCCTTCATATCGGCGCGGCAATCATTCATGCCGTGATGCGTGACAGCGTCTTAATCCGCATCCTTCGCCCGCGAGGTTGAGGCAGGCTGTCCCGGAGGCTTGCGGTTGGCTGGAGGGTGTGACGCAAAGCTAAAGTTCGGCCACTCCCAGGAACTTCTCGAACGCTGCCAGAGTGTGTTCCGACACGTGATGCTCGATGCCTTCGCCGTCAATCTCCGCTGTTTCCTCCGGCACTCCGAGGGCAACCAGGAACTGAACGACGATGAGGTGGCGTGACCGCACCCGGTCGGCAAGCTGCTTGCCTTCCTCGGTCAGGAAGATTCCGCGATAGGGACGCGACGTCGCCAAACCTTGCCGTTTCAGTCTCGCGACGGCCTTGGTTGCGGTAGGTTGCGCCACGCCCATTCGCGCGGCGATGTCAGCAATTCTCGCCTCTCCATTGATTTCAATCAGGTCGCCGATCATCTCGACGTAGTCTTCGATAAGCGCGCTTGCCTGACATTCCCGGACATGTGCGAAGCGGCGTGCGTGCTGGGCCGGACGGGGCGGTGAGTTGTTGGGCTTAGTCATCTGTACCAGTTATTCGCGTGCTCGGAGAGATGGGCGCAAGGCTCAAAGTTAGCCAAGGGTATAATTGTTTCCGCGAATTAGCAAACGGACCGCCCGGACCATGCATCGCACTTATCATTACCCTATTGCACATAATATAGCATAGGCTATAAATCCAGTTGCAACCGCATCAGGATATACCCTCATGTACGATACAGAGCGCACGCGCCACGGGATGGCTGCGGTACTATCCGGTGAGCGGCGCGGCTTTACCAGCCGCCTCCTTTTTGTCGGACCGGCAGTGATCGCCTCAATCGCCTATGTCGATCCGGGCAATTTCGCAACCAACATCCAGGCCGGCGCCGGCTATGGGTACCAGTTGCTCTGGGTCGTGCTTCTGGCAAACCTTATCGCCATGCTTTTCCAGGCATTGTCCGCCCGCCTCGGCATCGTGACAGGCAAGAACCTTGCCGAAATGTCGCGTGACAGGTTCCCGGCGCCAGTGGTGTGGGTGATGTGGGCGATCAGCGAAGTGGCGGCCATGGCGACGGATCTGGCGGAGTTTCTCGGTGGCGCCATCGGTCTGGCGCTGCTCTTCGACCTTCCCATATTCTGGGGCATGTGGGTCACGGCCATAGTGACGTATGGCATCCTGATCTTCGAGAAGCATGGTTTCAGGCCGATGGAACTTATCATCGGCTCGATGGTCGCGATCATCGGCCTTTGTTACCTTATCGAACTGGTGATAGCCCCTGTCGACTGGACAGAGGCCGCCACAGGTCTGATCACGCCACAGCTTCCGGACGCAGCTGCATTGACCATCGCAGTGGGAATCATCGGCGCTACGGTGATGCCGCACGCCATCTACCTGCATTCGAGCCTCACTCAGTCCCGCGTCCGGATCCGGGACGAGAATGATCGCCGCAAGGTACTGCGTTACTCCAACATTGAGGTTGTGGTTGCCCTCGCCATCGCAGGCATGGTGAATATGGCGATGGTTATCATGGCCGCAAGCGCCTTTCATCAAGGCAACAGCGACGTCGCCGAGATCGAGACCGCCTACCATATGCTGACACCCCTGCTCGGTACTGCAGCCGCTTCCGTGTTTCTCGTTTCCCTGATTACCTCGGGCGTTTCGAGTTCCGTGGTCGGCACCATGGCGGGCCAAACAATCATGCAGGGCTTTCTGCATTTCCATGTCCCGATATGGCTCCGACGCCTCGTGACAATGCTGCCCGCCTTTGTGGTCGTTGCCATGGGAGTCAATCCGACCCAGGCATTGGTGATGAGCCAGGTCGTTTTGTCGATTGCCCTACCCGTGCCGATGATCGCTTTGATCATTTTCACCTCGCGACGGGATCTGATGGGTAGTTACGCCATGCGGCCGGCCACGAAATGGCTTGCGTTCGTCGGCGCCACGATCGTTCTCGCACTTAATTTTACATTGCTTGCGAGTGTTTTTGGCATCCGCGTTCCGTTTCTGACGGTCTAAGAGACCGCATAGAATTCAGTAGGACGAGTCTGCGCGCGGAACGTTCGCGTTATATACAGTTCAGATGAGTATCATCCCCGGTTGAAGCCGAATTTAACTTCCAACCGGAAGTGAGACCCTGGAGGGGACCTGGAGAATGAATTCGCAAATCCACGGGGCGAATGACGGGCATGATCACGGAACGGCAGTGGCAGCCGGCAATGAGCGGCGTATTCGGCTCGTCTTCATCTTCACTGCCGGTTACGCCGCTGTGCAGGCAATCGGCGGTTGGCTCTCCGGTTCGCTCGCACTGATCGCGGACTCCGGTCACATGGTGTCGGACGCGGCAGCACTACTTCTTGCGCTCATTGCCTATCGGGTAGCGAGGCGGCCTCCGGACAATAGCCGGACCTACGGATTCCACCGCGTGCGCGTCCTTGCCGCGCTCGCAAACGGGGCGAGTCTGCTTCTTCTGGTTGCCTGGATCGCGTGGGAAGCTGTTGGCCGGATCAACCAGCCTATCGAAATTCTCGCGGGTCCCATGCTCATTGTCGCAACTATAGGGTTACTGGTCAATCTGGGGGGAGCCTGGATTCTCGTGCGCGGCTCCCAAGGTGATAGTAACCTTCGCGGAGCCTTCCTCCATGTCGTCGGCGATCTACTGGGATCTGTGGGAGCCATCGCTGCCGCCATCGGCATTATGCTGACGGGTTGGACGGTGCTCGATCCGATCCTTTCGGTTCTGGTGGCGCTGCTTGTCGTTCGTTCAGCCTGGACTCTGGTGAGCGAGTCGATCCGGGTGCTTCTGCAGGCGGTGCCTCGCGGGCTGGATGCCCGCAACGTTGAACTGGAACTCAGCAAGTTGCCGCTCGTCGAGGAGGCAGGGCACTTTCACGCGTGGACGCTGACGGACGACACTGTAGTCGCGACGGTCCATGTCACGCCGGCAATGGATGGCGATCCGCTTCAGTTGCCGTCTGTAATAACGGCCTGGCTGAAGGAGCGCTACGCGATCGATCATGTGACCGTTCAGGTCGATCCCCGCGGAGCCCTTCGTCGATCCGGGCCGGTCTAAACTTTCGAGGTTCGCGCGATTGACAGATTTTCAGCCTATTGACCCGAAAACCGGAAACTTCTCCAGCAGCCAGAATGCGAACCAGGTCATGTAGCCGCTCACCATGGCAAGGCCCATGATGATCATGATGACGCCAGCGGTCACCTGCAGCGCTCGCCCGGTCTTACGTAGGCTGGGAAGGAATGCAATCAGTCGATCTGTGAAAAGCGCGGCCAGAAAGAAAGGTATTCCCAGCCCGAGAGAGTAGAGAGCCAGGAGCGCGACACCATCCAGTGCCGTTGCCGACACAGCGCTGACTGTCAGTATCGCTCCGAGAATAGGGCCGATGCAAGGCGTCCAGCCGAACGCAAATGCCAGACCAAGCAGATATGCGCCTGTCGGCCCGCCCGTTAACAGGCTGCCGTGGTAGCGGACGTCCCTTTGCAGCATGGGCAGCCGCAGAAGCCCGGTGGTGAAAAGGCCGAAGATTGTGACAATGACACCGCCGATGATGCCGGCTTCGTAACTGTAGGCGCGAAGCGACTGGCCAAGGGCGGTGGCTCCAGCTCCCAGTACGACGAACACCGTCGAGAAACCAAGGATGAAACATATACTCAGCCAGGCGACGGACATTTTGTTGTCCGGATCGCTGCGTTCAGCCCGGGTGGAGTTGCCGGCTATAAACGACACATAGCCCGGCACCAGCGGAAGCACGCAGGGCGACAGGAAGGAAATGGCACCGGCAGCGATCGCCGCCACCACGCCGATATTTGAGATCTCGAATTCCATGCCCGCGTATACAAGCTCATCCCGCTAGAGGGTCAATGCGCTGAAGCAGCGACATCTTGACCCTCTAGCGGGATGAGCTCTTACAAAATGTTTTTGCGGAGAGGAGAAGCGATATCGAGACAATAGCCCGTGTTTATATGGTCGATGCGTGGCGCGGTCTGGCAATTGCCGGCGTAGTGCTGTTCCACTTTGTGTGGGACCTCGAATTTACTGGTTTCATTTCAGGTGTCGCATACCATCCACTCTGGCTCGGCTTTGGGCGTGTTCTAGCCGGAAGCTTCATGATGCTGGTCGGGATCAGCCTTGCCTTATCCTCTCGCTCTCCGTTCCGGCCGAGTGCCTATCTGCGTCGCCTTGCGAAAATTGGCGTCGCGGCCGCGGCCATTACACTGGTTACATGGTATGCCTTTCCAGCAACGTTCATTTACTTTGGCATCTTGCATGCGATTGCCGTTGCGACCTTAGTTGGTACATTATTCCAGCGCACGCCTTGGTGGCTAAGTCTTGCTTTTGGCCTTGCCATGCTGGCGGCTCCTTCCTTATGGCAGTCGGAACTCTTTGACACACGATGGCTTGCCTGGATCGGATTTGCGCAAAGCGTTCCGCCGAGCAACGATTTCGTGCCGATCTTCCCGTGGGTTGGCATTACTTTCATCGGTATGTCCGGCGCAAAAGTTCTGGTCGACAAAGGGAAAGAATACGCGCTCGACCGCCTCGTGCCGGTCGGTCGGCCCGGCAACGCGCTGGCCTGTATGGGCCGGCACAGTTTGACAATCTACCTGCTGCACCAGCCGATCATGTTGGGCATCATTATACCGCTTGCTAGATATCTCTAGGTTGTGCGCTTTCGCACTGCGCATATTTCCTCATAATTCCGCCGGGACTTAATCGGCGCTGACTGGTAAAGTCGTTCAAGACGATGCATCCTATTTCTCATTGTCTTCCATCAATTCGTACCACATGGCGTTAAGGACGGCGAAGGCAGCGGCGAGCGGCAGGCCGAGCAGCCAGGCGAAATACCACATGATGGTTCTCCTTTCTTTTGCTTGCGTATCGGGTTCAACCGAAAATCGGTTTCCCGCTTTTCGGCCCGATGCGCCTCAATAGGCGTGGCCGGAGCCGTCGATGATCTGCTTTTCGTCCACCTTCCCCCACAGCACGCGGTAGACCCACGTGGTGTAGAGCGCGATGATCGGCAGAAAGATTCCTGTCGAGAGCAGCATGATGAACAGCGTCAGGTGGCTGGACGAGGCGTCCCAGACAGTGAGGCTGGAGCGCGGGTCTATCGAGGAGGGTAGGATGAAAGGAAACATCGCCAGACCGACAGTGGCGATGATTCCGAGCACCGACAGGCCGCTCGACAGCAGCGTCAGCAATTCGCGGCGCAGAGCCAGGAACCCCAGCGCCAGCAGCGCGCCGGCAAAGCCGAGGGCGGGTGCGGCAATCATCCATGGATGGGCGGTGTAGTTGGTGAACCAGAAACCGGCACCCTGCTCGACCGTCTTGGTGAGCGGGTTGGATGGGCCGTCGGTGACGACCTCCGAGACGAAACGGAAACCATCGATGCCGGTTGCGACCCAAAGGCCACCGAGCGCGAACAAAATGATCGTGCCCGTCGCGGCGAATGTGCCGAAGCGACGGGCGCGGTCGGCGACTGCGCCGCTGGTCTTGAGCACCAGCCACGACGCGCCGTGCATCGTCAGCATGACGACGGAGAGCAGGCCGCAGAGCAGCGCGAACGGGTTGAGCAGTTCGAACAGGGTGGTGCCGTCATAGAAGATGCGCAGATCGGGACCGAGCCGGAAAGGCACGCCCTGAAGCACGTTGCCGACGGCGATGCCGAAGATAAGCGCCGGCACGATCCCGCCCACGAAGAGCGCCCAGTCCCAGCCGTCACGCCAGCGCTGGCTGTCGCGCTTCGACCGGTACTTGAAGCCGACCGGGCGCAGGATGAGAGCGGCGAGGATGGCGAACATCGCGAGATAGAAGCCGGAGAAAGACACCGCATAGAGCGGCGGCCATGCGGCGAAGATCGCGCCGCCGCCGAGGATGAGCCAGACCTGATTGCCTTCCCAGACCGGGCCGACGGCGTTGATGACGACGCGGCGCTCCATATCGGTGCGTGCCACGAAGGGCAGCAACGTCTGGGTGCCGAGGTCGAAGCCGTCCATCACAGCGAAGCCGATGATGAGGATGCCCAGCAGCATCCACCAGATCAGGCGCAGGGTCTCGTAGTCGATGAGTTCGTGCAGGATCATGATGGTCACTCCGCGGGTTTGAGCGCTTCGGCCAGGAGTTTCTGCTCCGGCTCGTGGTCTTCTTCGGGGCCTTTGCGGATCGCGGCGAGCATCAGCGTCATCTCGATGATGAACAGCACGGTGTAGATGGCCGCGAAGCCGGCGATGGTGAACAGCACTGTCGTCGCGCCCAGATCGGAGACGGCGGCGGCCGTTGGCAGAACGCCCTCGATCACCCATGGCTGGCGCCCGACCTCGGCGACGATCCACCCCGCCTCGGCTGCAATCCACGGCAGCGGGATCGAGAAGACGGCGACTTTCAACAGCCACGGATAGCGATCGAGCTGGTGGCGCGCCGACAGGTAGAAGAAGGTGGCCGTGAGGACGATGAAGAACATCCCGAGCCCGACCATGATCCGGAAGGACCAGAACAACGTCGGAACATTGGGAACCGTATCCCACGCAGCCTGGGTGATCTGTTCATCCGTCGCCTCGCGCGGGTCATCGAGGTAGGGCCGCAACAGCAGCGCGTAGCCGAGATAGTGGCCGGTATCCTCAAAACGGTCAGCGACGTCGGCGGGTATGGCCGCGCTGCTGCCGGCCTCTCGGATCGACTGGAGTGCATCAAAAGCCATGATGCCCTGCCGGATCCGCATCTCGGCCAGTTCGACTAGTTCGTGGATACCGGGAATTTCCGTTGTCAGCGAGCGGGTGCCAATCAGGCCCATGACCCATGGAACCTGGACGGAGTAATAAGTCTTACGCTCGGCCTGATCGGGCAGGCCGACGATTGTGAAGGCGGCCGGGGCCGGCTCAGTGTGCCACATCGCCTCGATGGCCGCGAGCTTCATCTTCTGGTGTTCGGTGGAGAGATACCCGCTTTCGTCGCCCAGCACCACGACCGATAGCGACGAGGCCAGTCCGAACGAAGCCGCGACGGTCATCGAGCGCTTGGCGAGCGCGATGTGTCGGCCCTTCAGCAGATACCACGCCGAGACGCCCAGAACGAAAATGGATGCAACGACATAGCCCGCCGACACGGTGTGAACGAACTTGGCCTGCGCAACGGGGTTGAAAAGTACGGCGTAGAAGTCCTCCACCTCCATGCGCATGGTCTGCGGGTTGAAGACGGATCCGACCGGGTTCTGCATCCATCCGTTAGCAATGAGGATCCACAGGGCGGAAAAGTTGGAGCCGAGCGCCACGGCCCATGTCGCGGCGAGGTGTCCGAGCTTCGACAGCTTGTCCCATCCGAAGAAGAACAGGCCGACGAAGGTGGCTTCAAGGAAGAAGGCCATCAGGCCTTCGATGGCCAGCGGCGCGCCGAATATATCGCCGACATAGTGGCTGTAGTAGCTCCAGTTCATGCCGAACTGGAACTCCATCACGATGCCGGTGGCGACACCGAGCACGAAGTTGATACCGAACAGGGTGCCCCAGAACTTGGTCATCTGGCGCCATATGTCACGGCCGGTCATGACGTAGACCGTCTCCATTATCGCCATCAGGATCGACAGGCCGATGGTGAGCGGCACGAAAAGGAAGTGGTACAGCGCGGTGATGGCGAATTGCAGTCGCGACAGGTCGACGATGTTCAGTTCCATTTCTGGCTCCGGTGGGTCATGTCAATCGGGCCTCAGCTGGCTGAGTTCCATGTCAAAGGCGGGTGTGCCGCGGGCAACGTCGGCGGCGATGCGGCCGTCACGCAGCACGAGGATACGGTCGGCAAGCGACGCCTCGCGGCGTGTGTGGGTGGCGACGACCAGGATGCGGCCGGTGGCGCGTTCATCGAGGCGCGCGACCACGTCACGTGCAGTGTTACCGTCGAGGCCTTCTGTCGGCTCGTCGAGCAGCCAGAGGGCCGCATCGCGCAACAGCAGGCGAGCAAGCGCCAGACGGCGCGCCTGACCAGCGGAAAGCCCGGCACCGCCCTCGCCGAGTATCGTGTCGAGACCGCCGGGCAGAGATGCGACATAGCTTGCCAGACCCGCAGCTTCGAGCGCCGCTATCATTTCGGTATCGGATGCGCCGGGGCGGGCGAGCGCGAGATTGCCACGCAGCGTGTCGCGGAAAAGCTCAGTGCGCTGGGTGAGCAGGCCACAGGGATGGACAGTGAGATTGCCGCTTGAAGCGTTCAGTTCTCCGGCTAACAGCGATAGAAGCGTGGATTTGCCAACTCCGCTCGCACCCACCAGTGCGATGCGTTCGCCGGGGCGGATGGCGACGGAAATGTCGGACAGGACCGAACGCGCCGCGCCGGGATGGCCGACGCTTACAGACTCCAGCCTGATCGCCATGCCATGTGCTGCGGAACGGCCGAGCTTAGGTGGGTCTGAGCGGTTCGTCAGGCGCGGGCCGAGGCGCGTTGCCGCCTGAAGTGTGCGGCCGAACTCGACCGCGCCGCGGCGCAGGAGCGCGAAGGGTTCCAGGCTGGCAAGCGCCAGCAGCACGGCAAAAGTGGCGATTGGTACGCCGATGGTGCCGGCTTCGGCAAGGAAGGCGGCTGCAAGCAAGACGCCGGCGAGCAGGGCTGCGGATAGAATGCCGAGACCGAAGCCCGCACCGGCCTCGGCACGATTAAGCGCGCGGTCGGCTTGGGCCAGACGAATGTCTGCGGCTTCGATGGCACGAACCTGCGCGCCAAGACGATTCGTCATGGCAAGGTCGGCCTGTCCCCGCACGAGGTCGATGGAGCGCGACCGCAGGGCCTCTAACGCGTGGGCGCGGAGGCGGGCGAATGCTGCAGCGCGGCGAGAGGCGAGAAACGGAATACCAAGGCCCGCGGCCAGCAGGACGATGGCGGAGGAAAGGCCGAGCAAGGGGTGGACGAAAACGAGCGCGGCTGCGATGGCCAGGGCTGCGCCGGCTGCGACGAGCACGGGCGCCAGCACCCGCAGGTAAAGCGAATCGAGGGCGTCGATATCGATGGTGAGCCGAAACAGGAGCCGTGACGGGTTGGCGGCCAGACCACGTGCTGCGTCGGCACGGGCGAACCCGCGAAACACGTGCTCGCGCAGGTGAGCCAGCACGCCTAGCGTGGCGTCGTGGGTGACAAGCCTTTCGCCGTAGCGCGAGGCGGTGCGGCCTATGGCAAGAAGGCGGATGCCGGCGGACGGCATGAACACGTCGAAAGTGAGCGCCGTGATGAGAGTGAGGCCTGCGATCGACGTTGCGGCGATGAACCAGCCGGACAGCCCGAGCAAAGCAATGCCGGCAAGTGCTGTGGTGAAAGACAGCAGGGTGCCATAGACGAGCATGCGGCGGTCACCGGCCCAGAACAGGGCGAGCACGGGGCGTAGGGCGGAGAGACGGCTCATGCCAGAACCTCAAGCTGCGCAGGAGCGGGCAGCATGACCACGCGGTCCATGCGGGCCGCAAGCGCGGGATCGTGGGTGGCGACGACCAGTGTTGTCCCTTCCGCGATGGCCAGCAGGCGGTCGGTAATTTCAGTGGCTGTGACAGAATCGAGATGAGCGGTCGGCTCGTCCACAAGGATCAGGCCGGGCCGGATGCCCACAGCCGCACGCGCTAGCGCCAGCCGCAAAGTCTCGCCGCCCGACAGGCCGGCTCCGTTCTCGCCGATCATCGCATGGCCACGTTGCGCGGCAAGGTGTGCGATATGGGCGGCTTCCGTGGCGTGGGCGACGTCCCTCCTGCCGATGCCTGGTCGCCCGAGTGTGATGTTGCTGCGGAGCGTGCCGGAAAAGATATGCGGGGGCTGGCCGAGCCATGCGATGCGAGCACGCAGGTGAGCGGCACTGGCATGGTTCATCGGTTCGCCGCCAAGCCGGACGATGCCGTTATCGGGCGACGAAAGGCCCGCGACAAGCGCCAGCAAGGTGGATTTTCCGCCACCGCTAGGGGCCATCACCGCGACATGTTCGCCGGGGTCGATGGATAGGGCGAAATCGCTTAAGGTCGCGTTCGCCGATTCGGCATGGCGGAAGGTGAGGCCGTCGATCCACACCGAAAGTGCACCGGAGACTTCGACGGCTGTACTTTCCGGGCCGCCAACGATTTTCGTTCCGCCCCGCGTAATGCGGTCGAGCGCCTCCAGTCCTGCTTGCCCGGCGGCGCGGTCGTGCCAGACGGACGAGAGATCACGTAGCGGCTCGAAGAAGGCGGGCGCGAGCAGCAGGACGAAGAGACCCTGCGCCAGCGTCAGCTTTCCGCCCCAAGCACCGAAGTTCAGTTCTCCCAGAAAATGAAACCCGACATAGACCGCCACCAGCGCCACGCCGAGCGCAGCGAACAGTTCCAGAACCGCCGACGACAGGAACGCGACGCGTAGCACCGCCATGGTGGAGGTTCGCAGTTCTTCTGCGTTTGCGCGCAGCCGGAGGGCGGTACTATCCACCGCATCGAAGGCGCGGATGGTGGCGAGTCCGCGCAGCCGATCGAGAAGGAAGGCGTTCATGTTACCCATACGGGTAAGCTGCCTTTCGCTGGCCGCTTTCGCCTGCCAGCCGATCAGCGCCATAAAGATGGGTATGACGGGCGCTGCCATCAGCAAGGCGAGGGCGGCGACCCACGAAAAGACGAATACGAAGCCTAGAATGATCGGTGGTACAACAGCGGCGCTGATGCGCAGCGGCTGAAACCTTGCCAGATAGGGAACGATGGCGTCGGCCTGCTCGGTGAGCGTGCTGGCGACGAGGCCGGAGGAAGGCCGTAAGGCATCGAGGGGAGAACGTGTCGCAACGGCGGCGGCGGCGCGCGCGCGCATGGTAGAGAGGTGGGCGCGGGCGGCATCATAGGCGCGGGTGGCGCCGGCACGCTCGAGCGCTGCGCGCAGAATACCGATGACGAAGACGCAGAGAGCCGGCAGTATCGCCGCCTGCGCAGGTGCGCCATCGGCGATGTTTCCAATGGCGAAGGCGATAGCTGCCGCCTGCGGTATCCACAGAAGCGAGGCGGATATCTGAAGGGCTGCGGCGAAACGGGGCAGGTCAGGCCGCGTCGTCGACGCAGGTGGAGAGGCGGCGCGGACGGACGGATCATCACCGGCATCGCTGGCGGCGCACGCCGTGATTGTGGCCTGCGCGCTAGTGTTCCCCGAAACGCTCATGGGCGGTCCGCTTTTCTGCGCCCGCGCCCTATCGAGATGATCCTGTCGCGG
>JAZIHP010000011.1:0-63418 GCA_036678505.1 Alphaproteobacteria bacterium | reverse complement strand
GAACAGGAGCAGGAAGACAAGCCCGCCCCCGCGCCCGTCAGGGCGAAGCCCGCGGCCGCCAAGAAATCCGCACAGGCGAAAAAGGACGAGGCGCTGGAAGACCCTGCCCCCGCCAAGGGCGCCGAGGTCGTTTCGCTCGACGCATTCCGCAAGAAATAGGCAAGGCTTGCCGATGGCCGGGATCGTCAACCTGCGTCAGGTGCGCAAGCGGAAGGCGCGGCACGACAGCGAGCTTGCCGCGGCGCAGAACCGCGCCCTGCACGGCAGAACGAAAGCGGAGCGGGAACGCGACCGCAAGGCGGAAGAAAAATCCCGCGCTGGCCTCGACGCGCATCTTCGCACAGCCCGGTCTCCAAAACCGGACTGAGAGCGCGGGAGGCAGCCATGACGCCGGTGAAAAAACGTTCCGTCACCATAAACGGCCACCGAACGAGCTATTCGCTGGAAGAGCCCTTTTATGACGAACTCGTTGCCATTGCCGCGGAGCGCGGGATGACGCCTGCCGCGCTGGTTGCGGAAATCGACACCGAGCGGTCCCGCACATCCAACCTGTCCTCGGCACTGCGCCTTTATGTCCTGGACCGGGTCAGGACCGCACGCGGCCAAAGCCGGTAATGCGCAAAAGCGGGCATGTCGTTTCGCAACGGGCCTAAAGCGCGTCGCGATCTTTCAGATTCGCTCCTACCGCTCTACCTGCTTGTCTTGGAGCCGTTCAAGGTTTCACGGGATCGCCGAACGGCTCCAGGTCTTTGTTTGTCGCGTTTGCGAACCGGAAAAGCGTTTCCACTTTTCCTGGAAACGCTTCAGCCGCATTTATGCGACCTTAAGCGAGTCCACCTGGCTGCAAAACGCTCTATTGGCCTTCCAGTGAATCCAGCAGGTTTTGCAGGCTGAACGGCTCGCCCCGCGGCCGGGCAGGCTCGTTATCGCCGGCCCCGGGCGCCGCTGGCGCAGGCTGCGGAACCGGCTTCTCCTTCCTGCCCTCTGTCTCGCGGCGGATGCGCTCGGCTTCCGCCTCGCGGGCCGCCTGCTCGGCCCGCACCCTTGCGGCTTGCGCGGCGCGTTCGGCTTCCTCTTTCGCCCTTTTCTCTTCCTCGGCCTTTTTACGCAGAGCCTCCTGCCGCAGGCGCTCCTCTTCCGCCGCGCGCTCCCGGCGTGCCTGCAAGTCGGCGTAATAGCGCACTTCGCGGCGCAGGCGCTGCTTTTCCAGCAGGACGGACTGCATCGCCTCCACCCGCTGCTGCTCATGCTCCAGCGCGCGCTGCGTCAGGTACTGGGCCAGCGGCGCGCTGTCGAAGCTGGCTGTCATGTCGTCAAAAGCGCCCTCGACGGTGAAATTCAGCGTCGGATCGGAGCCGACCAGCGCGTCCTCGCCCGCATCATAAGCGATCGAACCCTGAACATGCGCCGTGCCGGCGGCGAGATTGGCGCTCACATCGGCTGAAATCTCCGATGTCTGCGATACGAGCCTGAGCGGCGGCGCGCGCAGAATGCCGTTCGCCAGCGTGAAGGCGACATCGGCATCCCTGGCAGCAAAGCTGCCTTGCCTCGCAATGGGGCCGGCGAACTCCGCCGTGCGGCGCGCATCCATGTCCCGGCCCGCCGCATCCGCAGCTTTCAGAAAAGCGCCAAGCCCATCGGGGTTGAGCCCGGCAATGGCAAGTCCCTTCAGCGAAGCCGTGCCGGAGCCGGACAGCGACGTCATCATGCCATCCACGGACTTGCCGCTGGTCGAGACGGCAGCCGAAAGATCGCTGCGGCCGGTAAGCCCTGCCCCTGGCAGGAGCGCTGCGAGATCCGCATCGGAAACCGCCATCTGGGCATTGAGCAACCCGGTTCCGGCGGAGTTTCTGATTTCGAACATCCCGCTCAGCGCGCCGCCGAGCAACCGGCCGCGCAGATCGGAAACCCTCAGCCCGTCGTCGTCCAGTTTCAGCGACATCGACGCGTCATAGGCCGTCGCCATGGGCCCGGCCATGAGCGCGGCAGCGGAAACGTCCATATCGATATATGCCGGCGTGTGCGCGGCCGGGGCAAACGCCGCCGTCGGCCACCCGCCGGCGTCAGGCGCAAGCGCATCCTCGCCCGCCAGCATCGCGACGAAAGGATCGAGATAAAGCTCATCCAGCCTGACCTCGCCGGTCAGGCTGGGCTTGCCGCCCTTCATCCCGGCGTTGATGTCTCCCGAAACGGCGGTCTCGTTGATGGCGCCGGAAAGCCCCTTCAGGATAAGGACATTGCTGCCGTAATCGGCCTCCGCCCCCAGCGTCAGCGACGTTCCCACGCCCATGCCGGGCAGCGCCACGCCGGCCGTCATCAGCCATGGCTCGATATCGGCGGCTTCGACGCTGGCGCCGCCCTTTATGGCCAGGCCGTGGCCGTCTCCCCGATCGTCCGCCGATACGGCGCCGTCGAAGGAAAGCCGGAAATCCTCGCCGGTGAAGAGGGCCGTGGCGGCCATGCCATCGCGCAGGCTGCCATTGGCCGAAATGTCGGCAACGCCCGGCCCCGTCAGCCCGAGCGGCAAGGCGGGCAGGCCCGCCAGCGCCATCAGCGCCGTCGCATCGTCGTTGCGGATGCCAAGGCTGAGCGACAGCGGCGAAAGCAGCACATCGCCCGCCGTCGTTTTCAGGGAGAGGCTGGCCGAAAACGCCGATCCGCCGGCGGTCCCCTGCGCCGAAACGGCGAGGCTTCTGTGGCCCTCATCTTCGCCGGCCGCGCTCATCACCGTATCGATGCGCGCATCTTCCAGCAGGCCGGGATAGGCGCGCGCCCGCTGTGCCAGTCCGGTGATCGCAGGCCCAATGATCGCAGACCCCATGGTTGCAGGCCCCATGGTTGCAGGCCCCATGATCGCAGTCCCTGTGACCGCGGAGCTGTCGCCGCGATTGCCCGCCAGCGCTTCCACCAGCGGCGCCAGATCGACCGCCACCACCGAAACATCGACTTTTCCCGCCAGCTTTTCCGGAAAACCGGAAAGGCGGCCGGTCGCGCTGAGGGAAGCCCCGGCAAGCCCGCTCAGCGCCAGCCGGTCCACCTCCAGCACATCGCCGCGCAGGCGAAGCGCTGTGTCGGCCTTTTCCGCCGAAAGCCCCCACGCCTCCACCGGTCCCGCCTTCAGGTCGAAATCCAGATCCTGTCCGGTAAAGCGATTGTCGCCGCCGGTGCTGACAAAGATGGAAGCGAAGGCCGAAAGGCTCTCGATGTCCAGCGCCCCGCCCCGCAGCGCCAGCGTCATCGAGGAGCGCGCATCGCCCGGCTGCGCCGCCTCGATCGTGCCCGCGAATTTGGCGCCGCCCAGCACCAGTTCGAGATCGCTGAATTTTTGCCGGGAACGGGTCAGATCGACATTCGCGCTGAACCCCGCCGCCGGAAGACGGCGAACCGCGTCGTCCACATCGCTGGCCAGCCATGCGGCAAATCCCGACGGCTGGGCGATGGCGAGCAACATCGTGCCCCGGAAGCCGACGGCATCGCCGGTGGCGAGCAGGCCGCTGGCCTCGAATGCGGTGCGGCCGGGCAAGGTCGCGGCCAGCGAATGAACCGTCCAGCCGCCTTCTGCGGGCTCGGCGGAGACATGAACGTCGCGGATGGTCGTGTCGCCCGCCACCACTGCCGGCAGCTGCACTTCGACGGAACCGGGTATCGTGGGATGAGGCAGGCGGCGCAGCGCCTTTTCCAGCCCGGCAATCCGCGCCTGCGCGGTCGGCGCGGCGCCGGTTTGGCCCGGCACCGCCTCGTCGAACTGAACCTGCGCCCCCGATGCCTCGACGCGGAAGCGCGGCTCCCCGCCGAAATCGAGCGAGGCCGTTCCGTCAGCGGAATAGGGACTGTCCACAGGTCCCGTCTCGAAACGGAATTCGTCGATGGAAAGCCGGGCATGATCGAGCTGGAAGGTGCCGCTGGCGCGATAGCCGGGCACGGCCTTTGCCGGAGCGGCAAAAACCGTCTCGCCACCGGCGCCCCTCAGCGGCGCCGGCTGGGCTGCGTCCTCGCTCAGCCTGAACTGGCCGGCATAGGTGATGACGCCACTCCTGATGCGCGCATTGCCGTCGCTTTCGATGGTCGCGGCATAATCCTGCGGCCGCGCCCTCAGCCGCAGCCGCATCCGGCCATCCTCGCCGGCACGTCCCGTGGTCACGGAAATTTCCGCCGGCAATCCGTCGAAAGCGAGGTTGCCGTCCACGCGCCACGGGCCAAGCAGCGACTTTGCCGAGACCGTGGCCTCGATGCCCGAAACGGTGTGGACCCGTTCGCCCGGGCCATGCCGCAGTTCCACCGCGCCATCGGTGACGGTGAGCTTCTCGATCGCGATCTGGCTCGCATCGAAAGGCGAGGATGGCCGCATCGCCCAGTCGACCGTCCCGTCATCGGCGACGGTGATCGCGGCTCTCGGCCGCTCCAGCCGCATGTCGAAGATCAGGACCTCGCCACGCAGGAACGGCGCGAGTTCGGCATCCATGGAAAAGGTGTCCACGGTCATCGCCGGCCGGCCGGCCGCGCCGCTTGAGACGACCACATCGGTGAACGTCACCGACGGAAACGGCAGCAATCGCGCCCTGGCGTCGCCGCGCACCGTCACCTTGCGGCCAAGAACGGTGCTGGCTTCCCGCTCGAACGCGGCGCGATAGCCGGTCCAGTCGATGAAGGGCGGCGCCGCCAGCGCTGCAAGCAGCACCAGCACCACCAATCCGCCGATGATCACGAACAGTCGTGCGAGCATGTCCTCACTGCAAATCCCGGGCCCGGAGCGATCCTATCCCGATATCGGTGACGATAAAGAGGCAATGCCGCATTCGCTCATTCGCCGCCCCGTCCCGCGATCATCTTGCCCGGATTGAAGATATCGTCAGGATCGAGCGCCTGCTTGATGGCGCGCATGACATCGACGCCATGGCCATGCTCGCGGCGCATGAAGCCGGATTTCCCCTGCCCGATGCCGTGTTCGCCGGTGCAGGTTCCCTCCATGGCGATGGCGCGCTCGTTGAGACGGGCGACGAAGGCCTCCACCTGCGCCACCTCGTCGCGGTTTTCGGGGTCCATCAGAACCAGCGTGTGGAAATTGCCGTCGCCGGCATGGCCGACGATGGGAGCCACGAGCCCGTTGGCCTCGATGTCGGCCTCGGTTTCGGCCACGCATTCGGCAAGCCTCGAAATCGGCACGCACACATCGGTGGACAACCCCTTTGCTCCCGGCCGCAGCGTGAAGGACGCCCAGTAAGCCTCATGGCGGGCCTTCCACAGCCTGGTGCGCTCTTCCGCCACCGTGGTCCACATGAAGGGGCCGCCCTGCTGTTCCTCCGCGATCATGGCGAACAGCCCGGCCTGTTCCGCCACGCCTGCATCGCTGCCGTGGAATTCGAGGAACAGGCAGGGGCTTTCGGGATAATCGAGCTTCGAATAGGTGTTGATGGCCCTCATCTGAAGCGCATTGACCAGCTCGATCCGCGCAACGGGAATGCCCATCTGGATGGTGGCGATCACCGCCTGGCAGGCCGCTTCCAAAGTCGGGAACGGGCACACGCCGCCCGAGATCGCCTGCGGAATGCCGTGCAGGCGAAGCGTCAGCTCGGTGATGACGCCGAGCGTGCCTTCCGCGCCGACGAGCAGCCGGGTGAGATCGTATCCGGCCGAGCTTTTGCGCGCGCGGCCAGCCGTGCGCACCACCTCGCCATCGGCCATAACCGCCCTGAGCGAGAGCACCGCCTCGCGCATGGTGCCATAGCGCACCGCATTGGTGCCGGAGGCGCGCGTCGAGGCCATGCCGCCGAGCGAGGCATTGGCGCCGGGGTCGATGGGAAAGAACAGGCCGGTATCGCGCAGATGACGATTGAGTTCCTCGCGCGTGACGCCCGGTTCCACCACGCAATCGAGATCCTCGGCGTGAACGGCCAGAATGCGGTTCATGCGCGATGTATCCAGCGAAATACCGCCGCCCGGTGCGTTGACATGCCCTTCCAGCGAGGTTCCGGTTCCGAACGGGATCAGGGGCACGCGGTGGGCTGCGCAGGCCCGCACGATCGTCTGCACCTCTTCGGTATTTTCGGGGAACACGACGCCATCCGGCATCTGATTCGGCAGATAGGTGGTGGTGTGGCCATGCTGCTCGCGGACGGACTGGCCGATCTGGAAGCGCTCGCCAAATGCGTTGCGCAGAATCTCCAGCACCTGCGCGATGCCTCGTTCGTTGCGTTCCACCGCAATCATATCGCCCAGAGCCATGGTTTCTCCTTGATCAGGACAGGCAGGCCGTCGGCTTGCTGTTTGGCATGGCCCGCAAATATACTTGGTGATCTGCCTTTCACGCCGATTTGTCCAGCAGCGCAAGGACCTTTCATGTCCCTTTCCTCACCCTTCGTCTCCGCGATCATAGAGATCGAGAAAAACTGGATCGACTATAACGGCCATCTGAACATGGCCTATTACAATGTGCTGTTCGATCGCGGGGCGGAAGAAGTGCTCGACCTGCTCGGCATCGGTTCCGCCTATGCCGCGGAACGCGGGCACACCATCTACACCTCCGAAATTCATGTCTGCTACGTGCGCGAACTGCATCTGGGCAGCCGGGTGAAGGTCAGCTTCCAGTTGCTGGACTCCGACGAAAAGCGCCTGCATGCCTATCAGGAAATCCGCCATGCCGATGGCTGGCTGGCGGCGACGTCGGAAAGCATGTCGCTGCATGTGAACATGGACGGCCCGCGCGTCGCCCCCTTTCCGGACGATGCGGCAGCGAAAGTGGCGGCGTTTCAGGCTGCCCACCGCCGCCTCCCCCGGCCCGAGCGCGCGGGGCGCACGATAGGCATCCGCAGGCGCGGCAGCGCCGATATTAACCTTAAGAAATGATAAAGGTGGATAGGCCGCCTGCTCCGTTGCAACGAATCGCGGCAACGGCCAATCAGGCTGAATGCCTACGCAGAACAACCTGCCGCCATCGGCTGAAAATGCCGGCGCCATACGCAGCGTGAAAGTGGAAGCCGAAAGGCTGGCCGCCGATCCGCGTGTGTCGGATTACGACTTCTGGCGTTCGCTGCGCAATGTCGACAACCGCATTTTCGAGATTTCGGCGAAGGGCCAGCCCATCCCCTTCGACATGGTGCGCTGGCGCGCCATCCTCAAGCAGGCCCGCTCGCGCCGGGGCTACGCCTGAAAGCCCGCCGAAAGACTTTCAGACCCCTGAAAAATTCCAGATCAGAAGCTATTTCAGATCAGAAGCTTAAAGCATGTCGCCCGAAAGCGGGAACCGGTTTCGGGCGACATGCGTAAAAACAAGAGCTTGAAGCGCAGGGAGCTGATCTGAAAGATCGCGACGCGCTTTAGGCCGTTCATGGTTTCACGGAATCGCCGAACGGCTCCAGATTTTTATTTTATCGCGCTTCGGATTCAAAATGTCAGAAAGCGTATGCGATTGTGGAGGCAACGCCCAGGGCTGCCGCAACCACGATCAGGAACGCGTAGACGCGCGGAAGATCGAAAAGCACCGCATAGCCGGCGATATAGGCGGAAAAAGCCGCGCCCAGCGCCAGCAGGAAGCCGTTCCGGTCGCCGACGACCAGATTGGCCGCCATCAGCCCGCCGAGAAGCAGCGCGCCGAACACGATGATGACCGCAATGCCGGCCTTGTCGAAATTATCGTCCATCATTCATTCCCTGCAACCGCCTGCCGGTCCGGGACGATTCCGGAACGGCCTTTCGTCTACAGATTTAACCGAGCGCGCGGAAGGGGCAAGGGCAAACTGCCCCTGCTCCTTCGGCAAGCCGGCGGGTGTGGATTTAAGGAAACGGTTTTGCCGCTTCCCCGCGCCGTTTGGGCGGCTACCGCTTCGGCAATGTCCAGGCCATGACGTAATCGCCCGCCTTCGTTCCGATCGAGCCGTGACCGCCGGCCACGATGACGACGAACTGCCGCCCGTCTTCGCTCGTATAGGTCATCGGCGTCGATTGTCCGCCTGCCGGCAGCCGCGCCTTCCACAACTGCTTGCCGCTGGTAAGGTCATAGGCGCGCAGATAATCGTCCACCGCCGCGCCAAGAAAGGCGACGCCGCCGGCGGTGATGATCGGCCCGC
The DNA here is from genome assembly GCA_036678505.1 of Alphaproteobacteria bacterium. Classification (GTDB taxonomy): domain Bacteria; phylum Pseudomonadota; class Alphaproteobacteria; order Rhizobiales; family Rhizobiaceae; genus Mesorhizobium. The sequence goes on along the minus strand of JAZIHP010000011.1, from coordinate 55,355 downwards.
CGATACCCGGCACGCCGACCTTGAAGGGCAGCGGCAGCGGCGTCATGTCGTAGACCGTGCCGTTGCGATGCTTGTAGGCGGTCTTGCCGGTGCGCAGATCCGCGCCCGCCACATAACCCCATGGCGGCGACTGGCAGGGAATGCCGAGCGGCGACAGGAACGGCCCCATGATCACGGCATAGGGCGCGCCTTCGTTGCGGTTGAGGCCCTGCTCGCTGCCGCGCGCCTCCGCATCGGCGGGCGGCACCTGGTCGCGCGGAACCAGCCGCGCCTTGAAGGCCAGATAGGTCGGCATGCCGAACATCACCTGCCGGACCGGATCGACGGCCACTCCGCCCCAGTTGAAGGTGCCGAAATTGCCCGGATAGACGAGCGTTCCCTGCACCGAAGGCGGCGTGTAGCGGCCCTCGTAGCGCAATCTGGCGAACTCGATGCGGCAAGCCATCTGGTCGAACGGGCTGACGCCCCACATATCCGCGCCCGTCAGCGGCTTCGGCATGAAGGTCAGGCCGGACACGGGCTGCGTCGGCGCGGTGAAATCGCCTTCGATAGCGCCACCGGGAGCCGGCGCCTCGTTGACGGGAATGACCGGCTCGCCGGTTTCCCGGTTCAGCACATAGATGTCGCCCTGCTTGGTCGGGCCGACCAGCGCCCTGACCGTCCCCGCATCCGTGGTCAGGTCGATGAGCGAGGGCTGCGCCGGCACGTCCATGTCCCACAGGTCGTGATGGACGGTCTGGCGCACCCAGCGCACCCTGCCGGTGTCGAGATCGAGCGCCGTAATGGAAGAGGAGTATTTTTCGACATGCTCGCTGCGGCCCATGCCGAGCTGGTCCGGGGTCTGGTTGCCGAGCGGCACATAGACCAGCCCCAGCTCCTCGTCGGCGCTGGCTGTCGACCACATATTGGGTGAGTTCGCCGTATAGGTCTGGCCAGCGCCGAGCGGTTCGGTGCGCTCGGGATTGCCCGAATCCCATGCCCACACGACCTCGCCGGAGCGCGCATCGAAGGCCCTGATCACGCCGGACGGCTCTTGCGTGGAGTAATTGTCGTTGACCGCGCCGCCGACGATGATCTTGTCGCGCGCGATGAGCGGGGCCGAGGTCGAATAATAATAGCCCGCCTTCGGGTGCGGCATGTGCTCCATCAGGTCCACGGTGCCGGCATTGCCGAATGACGGACAGATCTGGCCGGTGGCCGCGTCGAGAGCGATGAGGCGCGCATCGGAGGTCGGAAGATAGACCCGCTCCGCGCACGCTTCGCCGGCTGCGATCGATGCATCCTGGTAATAGGAAACGCCGCGGCAGGTCTGGTGCTGGCGCTGGTTTTCCGGGCCGATCTTCGGATCGAAGCGCCATTTTTCCTTGCCTGTCGCCGCATCCACGGCAATGGCGAGATTGTGCGGCGTGCAGATGTAGAGACTGTCGCCGATCTTGAGCGGCGTCACCTGATAGGTCGTTTCGGTGACGTCGCCGGGCCCGCGCACGTCGCCGGTCCGATAGGTCCAGGCCAGTTCGAGCTTGTCGACGTTTTCGACCGTGATCTGATCCAGCGGCGAATAGCGCTGGCCATAGGGGCTGCGCCCATAAAAACGCCATTCACCCGCCGGAAAGCTTGCGCCCAGCGAACCATCGGGCGTCACCTTGTCCGCCGGCAGGGTTCCGGAAATGTCGTAGGGGTCGGTGGTCATGGAATAGCCGGCGACGCCGAGCGACGCCAGCACCACGAGGATCAGGGGCGCGCGGCCATCCGCGCCGGAAAGCCCGCGCCGGATAAACGGCGTCAGCAGCCAGATGCCCAGCACCACGAGCAGGCCGCCGCGCGCGCCGAGCGACCACCAGTCGAAACCCGTCTCCCATACCGCCCAGACGAGCGTAGCCAGCAGGAAAGCGGCATAAAGCCAGAGCGCGGCCGTGCTTCTGCGGTAGAGCAACCATGCCGCGATCAGGAATACGACGCCGGCAACGGCATAATACCAGCTGCCGCCAAGCGCTATGAGCCAGGCGCCGCCCGCGCCAAGCCAGACCCCGAACAATGCGAATAACAATGATGTGATGATGATGGCCAAAGCTGATCCCCAACTTCGAGTCTCAGTGCGAACGGGTAATCAGGGATAATGACGCCGGGGGCGCAATGTTCCCTCCATCAACAGGCTTTCCTTGCAGCGGCGTACCGACAGGGATAAGCCATGCTCTGAAAACAGAACAAAACGGCGACACTTCTGGTCTTTCGGGGCCGAATCACTACATTCGGGAACAATGTCCGGCTTTTCCGACGATATGCCCTTCTTCGATGAACCGGGCGCAAGACCTCCGGCTGCCTCCGGCAGCGCCGGCGCGCCTTCCGGCATAGCCGCGCGCGCCATGGCCGCGCGGCAGGCGCAGAACGGCCCCCCCGACTATCTCAAGGGGCTCAATCCCGAACAGCGGCAGGCGGTGGAAACCACCGAAGGGCCGGTGCTGGTTCTGGCAGGAGCCGGAACCGGCAAGACCCGGGTGCTCACCACCCGCATTGCCCATATTCTCGCCACAGGCCGCGCCTTTCCCTCGCAGATCCTTGCCGTGACCTTCACCAACAAGGCCGCGCGCGAGATGAAGCAGCGCATCGGCCTGCTGGTCGGCGAGGCGGTCGAGGGCATGCCGTGGCTCGGCACGTTCCACTCCATCGGCGTCAAGATATTGCGCCGCCACGCCGAACTGGCGGGCCTGCGTTCCGATTTCAGCATTCTCGACACCGACGACGTCATCCGTCTCATCAAGCAACTCGTTCAGGCCGAAGGTCTGGACGACAAGCGCTGGGCGCCGCGCACCTTTGCCCAGATGATCGACGGCTGGAAGAACAAGGGCCTTGGCCCCGAGGAAATTCCCGAAGGCGATGCCCGCTCCTTCGGCAACGGGCGCGGCCGCGAGCTTTACCGCGCCTATCAGGACCGGCTGACGACGCTGAACGCCTGCGACTTCGGCGACCTGCTCCTGCACCCGATCCGCATTTTTCGCGCCCATCACGACATTCTGGCCGAATACCACAAGCGCTTCCGCTACATATTGGTGGACGAGTATCAGGACACCAACACCGCCCAATATATGTGGCTGCGCCTGCTGGCCCAGCGCCCGCGCGCCAGCGCTTCCAGTTCGGCCAACCCGGCCGAAGGCCGAGCGCGCGACGGCGCGCCGGGCGACGTTTCGCCCGCCCCAGCGGAGGGCCAGCCGCCGCAGGCGGCGGTGCGGCCCGTAAGCGAAAACAAAGTCAACATCTGTTGCGTCGGCGACGACGACCAGTCGATCTATGGCTGGCGCGGCGCGGAAGTGGACAACATCCTGCGCTTCGAGAAGGATTTTCCGGGCGCGACCGTCATCCGGCTGGAGCGCAATTACCGCTCCACCGCCCATATCCTTGGCGCCGCCGCCCATCTCATCACCCACAATGAAGGCCGGCTCGGCAAGACACTGTTCACCGACAGCGCCGATCCCGACGATCCGAAGGTCAACGTCCATGCAGCCTGGGATTCCGACGAGGAAGCCCGCGCCATCGGCGAGGAAATCGAGGCGCTCCAGCGCAACAGCCATGCGCTCAACGACATCGCCATTCTGGTGCGCGCCTCCTTCCAGATGCGCTCCTTCGAGGACCGTTTCATCGAGATCGGCCTGAACTACCGCGTCATCGGCGGCCCGCGCTTCTATGAGCGGCAGGAAATCCGCGACGCCATGGCCTATATGCGCGTCGTGGCCAATCCGGGCGACGATCTCGCCTTCGAGCGCATCGTCAACGTGCCGAAGCGGGGCCTTGGCGAAGCCGCCATCCGTCAGGTGCACGACACGGCCCGCGCGCTCGGCGTGCCGATGTTGCAGGCGGCCGCCACGCTTGCCGAAAGCGACGAGCTGAAGCCCAAGCCGCGCGCGGCGCTGCGCGAGGTCGCCGCCAATTTCGCCCGCTGGCAGGATCTTCTGGAAACCACCCCGCATACGGAGCTGGCCGAAACCATACTTGAGGAAAGCGGCTACACCGACATGTGGAAGAACGACCGTTCGGCCGATGCGCCGACACGGCTCGACAACCTCAAGGAGCTGATCCGCTCCATGGAGGACTACGAATCCCTGCGCGCCTTCCTCGAACATGTTGCGCTGGTGATGGACGCCGACAAGAACGAGGACCTCGACGCCGTTTCGCTGATGACCCTCCACTCGGCCAAGGGGCTTGAGTTCGAGACCGTATTCCTGCCCGGCTGGGAGGAAGGCCTGTTCCCGCACCAGCGCGCGCTCGATGAAGGCGGCCGTTCCGGCCTGGAGGAAGAGCGCCGCCTTGCCTATGTCGGGCTGACGCGCGCCAAGCGCAACCTGCACATCTGGTTCGTCTCCAACCGCCGCATCCACGGCCTGTGGCAATCGACGATCCCCTCCCGCTTCCTCGACGAACTGCCCGAAGCCCATGTCGAGGTGAAGGAAGGCGGCCCGGGTTTCGGTGGCTACGGCAACCCCTATGGCGCGTCGCGTTTCGACAATGTCGGCTCGCCCGCCGGCGGATATGCCAAGGGCGGCGATCAGGGCGGCGCTTTCTCCAGCGCCTATGCGACGCCCGGCTGGCAGCGCGCCCGCCAGAACCGCACCGAAGCCACGAGCCGCAACTGGGGCACGCGCTCCGGCCATGCGGTCGAGCGCATCGGCTATGGCGAGGCCGATTCCGGTTTTGGCGCGGGGCGCGGCTCGGTCAAAAGCCGCACCATCGAGGGCGAACTGGTGGCGAAATCGGTTGCCGACACGCCATCGGCTTTCAGCGTCGGCGACCGCGTCTTCCACATGAAGTTCGGCAACGGCAATGTCTCGGCGGTCGAAGGCAACAAGCTGACCATCGATTTCGACCGCGCCGGCCAGAAAAAAGTGCTGGACAGCTTCGTCACCGCGGCCTGACGCCCCCGATGCTCCAACGGCGCTTCAGCCGCCTCTCATGCCTGCCCCCTCATCGCCTTGAGCTTTTCGGCGGCGGATGCGGCGAGGTCGTCGAAGCGTTCTTCAAGTTTTTCCGCCGCTTCGATCACGGAAAAATCGTGACCGAATTTCTCCAGCGTCTCGCGCAGGCCCTCGACGAACTCGGCCTGCCTGTCGAGTTCGCCGAACAACGCGCTCAACTGCGCTTCGCTGACATGCGGGTTCTGGAGGATTCCCGGCACTTCACGCGCCATCCGGTCGCCGATCTCGGTCTGTTTGCGCAGGATTTCGATCCAGTCGGCCACGGCACTCCCCTCCTGTTGCCGGCAAGCATGCCTGCCTGAACGCAAAGGTCAATCTCCGGCCCGCAGCACGTCCTTCTTCCGCCCCCGTCCGCCCCGGCGGTTCACCGCCCGCTCGCAGGTCTTCCGGATTTTCTCGACCTCGGTTTCGGTCAGATGTTCGATGCCGATGAAGTGGTTGCTGGCCTTGCTGATGCGGATAAGCTCATCCAGCTTCGCCTGCATGGCCGCGCCATCCCTGTTTTGCGTGTTCTGGATGAGAAACACCATGAGAAAGGTGACGATGGTCGTGCCGGTGTTGATGATGAGCTGCCACGTATCGGAAAAACCGAACAACGGGCCGCTCGACGCCCAGATGACGACCACGGTGACGCACAGGATGAAAGTCAGCGGCATGCCGGTGATATAGGCAACGGCATTGGCGGCCCTGGTGAAGGATTTTTCCAGCATGTCCGGTCCTCGCATGACGAAACAACCGCCATGCCGGCGAAGGGTTCCGCACCCATGCGCGCGCGCAACTTTATGCGACTTCAGATTGTATTTATGATAAATAACATCTTATGGTTATTGAGCCACAGTTTTCATGCAGGCGATGATACCTGCTCCTTCCGCTTCAGCGGAACCTCCGGCCCCTTCCGCCTCGCCACCCCCGCACGGCGGAAGGGGTCCCGGCACCGGGAGAAGCGGAATGGAAAAAAGGCTGGAACGCAGGCGGCATTTGCCTCTTACGGTTTCGACCGCCGTGCTGGCCCTTGCTTTTCCGGTTCTTTTCCTCTGCCGCCCCGCGCTGGCGGATCAGTCAGGCCCGAAAATTTCCGCAGCACTCGAACGCCACTGGACCAGCAATGCGCTGGGCAGCGAATTCGCCGTGGCCGACTGGTACACGTTGCTGCGCGGATCGCTGCGTCGGGAAATCGGCGACGACGAGGCGAATGCCGGCATCGCGGCCGAGTTCCAGCTTACGCGACATGACCGCATCGTGATCGAGGACGATCGCAGCATCGCTCTCTCGGCACATGCTTTCCGGCGCGTTTCGGCTGCACTGGAGCTTCGCGGCACGCTGACTTATTCGGCGCTCGGCAAGGGGGACCATCTGGAGGTCGGCCCCGTCGTCATCGGCACAAGGGCGCTGAAGCAGGTCGCGGCTGCACAGGTGCAGGCCGGCATCGCACTGGATGAAGCCACCGCGCTGGTCATCGACGCGTCGAATGTTTTCGAAACCACAGGCCGCACGCATTTCGAGGAAGGCATCATCGGGCCGGCGCGGCTCGACCCCGATGCCAGCAAGGTCAGGCTCGCCGCGCGCGTCATGCGCACGATCGGCTCGTTCGCCGTCGGCGGATCGCTTTCGGCGCTGCTTGCCTCCGTCGAAAAGCTCGGCGCGCCGCCGGTGGCGCTGTCCTATGCCCTTTACGGCGCGCAAGGCCAGATGGAAATGCGCACCGAAGCGGGAATGACGGTTGGGCTGGCATTGGGCGCGGAAACCCTGCGCGGCGCGCACGGCATCTATTCGGAAGTCAGGCCCGCATGGCAGTTGAAGGCCGCAATGCCCCTGCCGCGGGATTTCGAATTGCGCGGCAGCTGGTTCGGCCGCTACGAGACCGGCGACAGCGACGATCCGCTCGCCTCCTGGCTTCATCGCGCTGAAGCCGAGCTCGGCTGGAAAGCCACCGAGCGCCTCAACCTGTCTGCCGGCATCTATCGCGAGGTGAAGCAGAACCTGCTCATGGAAAACGAGGAACGCGGCGGCGGCCTCTATGCCGAGGCCAGCTATGCGCTCAGCAAGCCGCTCAGCGCTGTTTTTCGGGTCGACGTTACGAAAACCTTCAAGACCATTCGCGACATAAGCGAGCGCACCACGGATATTTTCCTCGGGCTGCGGGCGCAGATATAAAGCGCGTCGCGATCCTTCAGGTTCGTTCCTTGCGCTAAGTTCCTGTTTTTTTACATGTCCGCGCCCGGAACCGGCCCCCGTTTTCGGGCGCGGATAGAGCTCTCGCCATCTCGACCGCCGGAGCGGCATCGGTGTTCCGAATTTTCAGCCGCTCTCGGACAAAGTGCGGGCAGGAAGGACGCGAACCCCTCCTGCCCGCCGTCGGACCCGGGCATCCGACTTGTTGAATCAGCGGCGCTTCTTCACGGAATAGGACGAATTGCCGTTGCCGCTGTTGTAGTTGTTGCCGCTGTTGTCGGTGTAGCTGTTGCCGCCGCCGGCAATGCCCACCGGCGAACTGGCCGAGCCTGCCCCGACGCCCAGAATGCCGAGCCCGATGCCGCTCAGTATGCCATTGCCGAGCACGGTGTTATTGCCGGACAGGATCGGCGACTTGTTGAGGATCGACAGGCCGTTGAGCAGCTTGATGTCGCCGAGCGCCACGGCCGGCGCCACATTGATCAGGCCGCCGCTGGAATTGTTGCTGTTGCCTTTGGAACCCCATCCGCCGGCCTGGGCGCTGACTGCGGTGAAAGAAACGACTGCGGTTGCAAGAATAACGGTGAACTTGTTCATGACACGCTCCTGTTGTTGTTCCGTTTGTCCTTGCGCCTCAGATGAATACCTCCGATGTCAGGATATGAATTTTGGAAAGAAACACAACTGAAGATTGCATCTATTTACAGCCGCAACTCATAAACCGGATCTTAACGCTAATGCTTTACGTTAAGGGTCATGGTTACCGGCGCGGAGGCGAAGTCAGCTCTGCGGGTCTTCCCAGCGTCCTAGAAAATCCTCGACCGACATGGCCTGCATGTCGCGAACCGCGCGGCCGATCCTTTCGGCCGGCCAGTCCCACCACGCCAGCCTTTCGATGCGCGCGGCGATCTCCGGCGCAAAACGGGCGCGAAGCCGCCGCGCCGGCGATCCGGCCATGATCGCATAGGGCTCCACATCGCGCGTCACCACTGCATTTGCCCCGATCACCGCGCCATTGCCCACGCTCACGCCGGGCAGGATCACCGCGCCGTGCCCGATCCACACATCATGGCCAATGCTGACATGCCTTGCCTGCCGGCGCTCGCGAAAACCGCCATCGACGCCGAGATAGCGGAAATACTCGTTCGGCCGGTAGCTGACCTTGTGCTGGGTGATGCGCTCGATCGGATGCTCCAGCGCATTGATGCGCGTGTTGGCGGCGACCGAGCAGAATTTTCCGAGCGTCGCGTAGATCGCTTCGGCATGACGCTCGAAATAGGTGAAGGCGCCCACCGTCACCTCGCGCAGCACCACCCGCTCGCCGATCGCCACATAGGGCTCCAGCCGGCAGCCTTTCAGCTCCGCGGAGGGATGGATGCGCGGCTGCGCATCGCGCGGCACAGGATTTTGCGGTTCAGGGTTTTGCGGCCCGGGGTTTTGCGGCTCGGGGTTTTGCGGCTCGGGGTTTTGCGTCTCGGGGTTTTGCGGCTCGTCCATCGGGCGGCTGTACGACGCTCCCCGCCCTTCGGCAAGCCTGCGCGGGCCCTGCCCCTCATTGCGGCCTGCCCTTTGTCCACTCCACCTGCTGGCCATACAGCGGAATGGTGGTGATCGCCATCTTGGCCGAGCCGTCCTGCACCTGCTGCGAATGGGCCAGATAGATCAGCGTGTCATTGGCCTTGTCATAGATGCGGCGCACCACCTGCTTCTTCCAGATCAGGCTGATCGACTGGCGAAACACCTCTTCGCCGCTTTTGCCGAGGTCGATGTCGGCGATCCTGATCGGCCCGGTCTGCTGGCAGGACAGCGCCGCATTCGACGGGTCCTCGAACCAGTTGCCCTTTTGCAGCCGGTCGATCACGCCACGGTCGAAATAGGCCAGATGGCAGGTCACGCCCTCCACCTTGGGATCGGTCACCGCCTCGATCTTGATGTCGTTGCCGAACCAGTCGACGCCGATCTTGCCAACCTGCTCGGCGTGAGCGGAAGCGGCACTTGCGGCAATGGCTGCGGCGGCTGTCAGGCAGGCTATGATCTTGCGCACATCTGTCTCCATATGGGCAGGAATTTCCTGAAAACTGGGGTGCGGCCGCCCGCTTTGCAAGCACGATGACGTGACCGCCCCGGACTTGCGGCAATGGGCCCACTTTGACACTGTGCGCCCGGCCGTTAGAACGGGTCATCTGTTCACCGATGCGGCCCCGCGCCGCCTGAAAGCGGACCAAGCTCCCATGCGCAAGATTCTCGTCGGCCTTCTCGTCCTCATTGCCGCCGGCATCGGTTTCGTGATCTTCAACTGGTACAACCAGCGCCATAGCGGCGAGCCCTACGGCGCGCCCTTCACGCTGACCGACCAGACGGGCCAGACGATTACCGAGCAGGCTTTTCGCGGACAGCCGAGCATCGTGTTCTTCGGCTTCACCCATTGCCCGGAAGTGTGCCCAACCACCCTTTATGAAATGGCCGGCTATCTGAACGAACTGGGCGACGAAGCCTCCAATGTGCGCGCCTATTTCGTTTCCGTCGATCCCGAACGCGACACGCCACAGATCATGAACACCTACATCGGCAACTTCTCCGATCGCATCGTGGGCATCACCGGCGAACCGGACAAGGTTGCCGCGATGGCGAAATCGTTCGGCATTTTCTGGAAGAAGGTTCCGACCGAGGATGGCGACTACACCATCGACCACACCGCTTCCGTGCTGCTGCTCAACTCGGCTGGTGACTTTTTCGGCACCATCGCCTATGGCGAAAGCCCCGATGCGGCGAAGGCAAAGCTGAAGCGCCTGGCCGCCGGCAGCTGACACCAACAGGTTCCCGACCTCATGACCCAGACGCGCCTCCACTTCACCACCTCGAAGGACGAGGCCGAGCGCATTTTCGCCAGCCTCGAAACCGCTTTCGAGGACGATGGCTGGCCGATTGCCGTTCTGGAAGTCGATGAGGATCGCGATATCCACGAGGTTTCGCTCTACGCCGATGGCGACATCGACGAGGCCGAAACCCGCCTGCGCGCCGTCCTCTCTTCCCTCTCCGCCGATCCCCAAATCGGTCGCGAGGAATTGCCCGACATCGATTGGGTCACCCGCTCGCTGGAAGGGTTGCAGCCGGTGCGGGCCGGCCGCTTCTTCGTTCATGGCGCGCATGACCGCGACCAGCGCCAGGCAGGCGACATCGCCATCGAGATCGAGGCCGGCCTCGCCTTCGGCACCGGCCACCATGGCACCACCGCCGGCTGCCTGGAAATGCTGGAACAGGTGGTGGCCGCCGAACAGCCAGCCAACGCGCTCGACCTCGGAACCGGCAGCGCGGTTCTCGCCATCGCGCTGGCGAAACTGGCGGGCATCCCGGTTCTGGCCACCGACATCGATCCGGTCGCAACGGAAGTCGCGGCGGAAAATGTGAAGCTCAACGGCGTTGCCGATCATGTCGAGGCCGTGACGGCGACGGGCTTCGACCATCCGGCTTTCGCCGAACGCGGCCCCTTCGCGCTGATCGTCGCCAATATTCTGGCCGGCCCGCTGATCGAAATCGCCCCGCAGATGGCCGCCCATATGCGCCCCGGCGGCTCGCTGGTCCTGTCCGGCATTCTGGACCGCCAGCATGACGCGGTGGTCGACGCCTATGTCGCCGCGGGATTTGCCCACATCGCAACCCTGCACCGCGAAGGCTGGGTCACCATCCATCTCAAGCCTGCCGCGTGAGTCACCCTCGCCCTGCCTGCTGGCGCATTGTCAGCATGGCGCGGGGGAGCTAGATTCCCGAAAATTTCATTTCCGGGAAGTCCTGACATGTTCCAGTCGTTCGATTCGTCCAGCGATCCCTCGCTTGCCTCGCCGCGCGTTGCCGCTTTGCGGGCATGGCTGGCCGAAAACGGCATCGACGGCTTTCTCGTGCCCCGCGCCGACGAGCATCAGGGCGAATATGTGCCGGCGCGCGCCGCCCGGCTGAAATGGCTGACCGGCTTTTCCGGCTCGGCCGGCGTAGCGCTGGTGCTGGCCGACAGCGCCGTCATCTTCGTCGATGGCCGCTACACCTTGCAGGTCCGCAAGGAAACCGATCCGGCCATTTTCAGCTATGACAGCCTCGTCGACAATCCGCCGGCGGCATGGATCGGCCAGAATTTGAAATCCGGCGCCCGCCTTGGCTTCGACCCGTGGCTGCACACCACCGGCGAGATCGACACGCTGAAGGCGGCGGCGAAAAAAGCCGGCGTCGAGCTGGTGCCGCTGGAGGAAAATCCGGTCGATGCCGTCTGGGAAGACCAGCCGGCAGCGCCCGTCACCCCGGTGGAAATCCAGCCCCTCGCCTTCGCCGGCGAACTGGCGAAGGACAAGCTGGCGCGGCTGGCGGCCGCCATCGAATCAGGCGGCGCGACCCATGCCGTTCTCACCGACCCCTCCTCCATCGCCTGGGCCTTCAACATTCGCGGCAATGACGTGCCCCACACGCCGCTGGCGCTCGGCTTCGCCATTCTGGCGGCCGACGGCTCGCACCAACTGTTCATGGACAAGGCCAAATTCTCGCGCGAGGTCGAGGCCTATCTCACCCAGCTTGCCGACCCCCGCCAGCCCGATGCCTTCGAGCCCGCCGTCGCGGAACTCGCCAGGAAGGGCGCGCGCATCGCGCTCGATCCGGTTCTGGCGGCCGAGAAGCTGCGCATGCTGGTCGAGGCCAGTGGCGGCGCGGTGGTCGCGGCCGCCGATCCGGCCCGCATCCCGCGCGCCACCAAGAACCGCGCCGAGCTGGAAGGCAGCCGCGCCGCCCATCGCCGCGACGGGGCGGCGATCACGCGCATGCTGTGCTGGCTCGACCGCCAGAAACCGGGTGCGACCGACGAGATCCGGGCCGTCGAGGCGCTGGAGAATTTTCGCCGGCAGGCGGGCGAGGAAACGCAGATGCCGCTGCGCGACGTTTCCTTCGAGACCATTTCCGGCTCCGGCCCGAACGGCGCGGTCATTCACTACCGCGTCTCGCGCGCCACCAACCGCAAGCTCGGCGACGGCGAATTGTTCCTGCTCGATTCCGGCGCGCAATATCAGGACGGCACCACCGACATCACCCGCACCGTCCCCATCGGCCGCCCCACGGAAGAAATGCGCCAGCGCTACACGCTGGTGCTGAAGGGCCTGATCGGCATTTCCACCCTGCGCTTTCCGGCAGGCACGCGCGGCGCGGATATCGATGCCATCGCCCGCGTGGCGCTGTGGGCGCACGGGCTCGACTACGCCCACGGAACCGGCCATGGCGTCGGCTCCTATCTCGCCGTGCACGAGGGGCCGCAGCGCATCGCCAGGACCGGCATGGAGAAGCTGCTGGAGGGCATGATCCTTTCCAACGAGCCCGGCTATTACAAGGAGGGCGCCTATGGCGTCCGGCTGGAAAACCTGATCGTGGTCGAAAAGGCCGTCCCGATCGAAGGCGGCGACATCGCCATGCACGGCTTCGAGACGCTGACGCTGGCCCCCTTCGACCGGCGCATGATCGTATCCGGCCTGCTGTCCGCCGGCGAGCGGCACTGGCTCGACGCCTATCACGCCCGCGTTCTGGCCGAGATCGGCCCCATGGTCGACGGTGAGGCGCTGGCCTGGCTGGAACAGGCCTGCGCGCCGCTTGACCCGTAAGATCGCCCGGCCCGTAAGATCAGGCCATGAAATGGCGGGCGATGAGCAGCATCGCCGCCCCCGCCATGAACATGCCGAGCAGCCCGCCGCGCAGCGCCACCAGCCCCGCCACGATCAGCGCCAGCCATTCGGCCGGACCCGCGGTCAGCACGGCAGGCGCCACCAGCGTGGTCAGCACCGCCGCCGGAACCGCGTTGAGACCGGCTTCGACGCGCGGCGGAATGCGCTCCAGCCGCGAAATCACCAGATGCCCGCCAATGCGCGTCAGATAGGTGGCGATACCGCCGGCCAGAATGACCCAGAAAGCGCTGCTCATGCCTGATTCTCCACGGGCTGTGCCGGCGTTACGTCAATGCCGCTGCGCGACGGCGGCAGGATGACGGCCAGCGCGACGCCCGCCATTGCGCCCAGCAGAACGTGCCATGGCGAACCGACGAAGCGAAAGGCCACAATCGATGCCACGGCGCTGACAGCCACCACCGGCAGCCATAGCGGCCGTTTGCGAAAATCCATCATCAGCCCCAGAAAATAGATCGGCAGCAGAAAATCCGCGCCGATGGCGCCGGTATCGGGAATGAGCTTGCCGAATATGGCGCCAAGCACGGTCGTGCCGACCCACACCAGATAGCCGGTGAAACCCGCCCCCATATAGCGCGCGAAGGTAAGCTTGCGCCCGGCCTGCATCTGGCTTTCCGCCAGTGCGTATTGCGCATCGGTCAGCAGGAAGAAGGCGATCGCCTGCTGCATGCGCGGCCAGCCGGCCATATGACGCCCGAAGGCGGCCGAATAAAGCACATGGCGAAAATTCACCGCGAAAATGGAGAAAGCGATCAGCCACGGCGCGACCTTCTGGCCGAACAGCTCGATACCGACCATCTGGCTGGCTCCGCCGAACACGGCCGCGCTCATGAAGAAGGCTTCGAAAACCGAAAGGCCGTTTTCCACCGCGAGCGTGCCGAACAGCAGGCCGAAGGGCGTCACCGCGATGCAGACCGGAAGCCCGAAGCGTACGCCATGCCAATATTCGCTGATGATCGAGCGCTCGCCCGCTGCCTGCCCTGTCATGGACCACTCCCGGAAAAGGATTTGTCTAAAGCGTATCGCGATCTTTCAGTTTCGCTCCCTGCGCTTTAAATTCTTGTGTTTACGCATGTCGTTGTCCCGAAACCGGTTCCCGCTTTCGGGCGACATGCTTTATCCAGCCGGCCGGGTGCTGTCACATGAATTCGCCTGAGCCAGCCGATTGGAGCGTTTCCAGGAAAAGTGGAAACACTTTTCCGGTTCGCAAACGCGATGAAACAAAGACCTGGAGCCGTTCGGCGATTCCGTGAAACCATGAACGGCTCTGGAAAAAGCGGATGAGAGGCGAGAGTTCTACCCCCTGCCCACGCGTGCGAACCACGCGTCCTCGTCGATCACCTCGATGCCGAGTTCCGTCGCCTGCCTGAGCTTGGACCCCGCACCCGGCCCCGCCACCACCAGATCGGTCTTCTTCGATACGGAACCCGAAACCTTGGCGCCCAGCTTTTCGGCCATCGCCTTGGCCTCGTCGCGCGACATCTTTTCCAGCGCGCCGGTGAACACCACCGTCTTGCCGGCCACCGGCGAATCCGTCGCGCCGACCGGCTCCTCGTCCACCGGCGTCACTTCCTTCAGCAGGGCATCGAGCACCTGCCGGTTGTGATCCTCGCTGAAGAACTCCACCACCGCACCGGCAACGATGGAGCCGATGCCGTTGATGTTGTTCAGTTCCTGCCAGGCGGAATTGCCCGCATCGCCCTTGCCTTCCGGCACCACGGCCTCCTCCGCCACTTTGCGGAACGCCGCAAACGACAGGAAATGGCGGGCGAAGCGTTTCGCATTGGTCTCCCCCACATGCCGGATGCCAAGCGCGAACAGGAAGCGTGAAAACTCCACCCGGCGGCGGTCATCGATGGCCGCGAACAGCTTCTTCACCGAAACGGCGCCAAAACCCTCGACATTCTCCAGCTTGGTCAGCGAATCGCGCTGGCGTTCCTTCAGCGTGAAAATATCGGCGGGCGAGCGCACCTGAAGTGCGGGGTCGGCGGACTGGAAGAAGAATTCGATCTGCTTTTCGCCCAGCCCCTCGATGTCGAAGGCATTGCGCGACACGAAATGGCGCAGCCGCTCCACGGCCTGTGCCGGGCAGATCAGACCGCCGGTGCAACGCCGCACCACCTCCCCTTCCTCGCGCACGGCATGGCTGCCGCAGGCGGGGCATATGTGCGGAAATTCATAAGGAACCGCATGTGCGGGACGCTTCTCCAGCACCACGTCGACGATCTGCGGGATGACGTCGCCGGCCCGCTGGATGATCACCGTATCGCCGATGCGGATGTCGCGGCCTTCGCGGATCGGCTGGCCGCTATTGCCGATGCCCCGGATGTAATCCTCATTGTGCATGGTGGCGTTGGTGACGACCACGCCGCCCACCGTCACCGGCTCCAGCCGCGCGACCGGGGTCATCGCCCCCGTGCGCCCCACCTGAATGTCGATGCCGTTCAGCACCGTCATCGCCTTTTCGGCGGCGAATTTGTGCGCGGTGGCCCAGCGCGGGCTGCGCGAGCGGAAGCCCAGCCGCTCCTGAAGATCGAGCCGGTCCACCTTGTAGACGACGCCGTCGATATCGTAGGGAATTTCGGCCCGCCCGGCCTCGATGCGGTGATAGTGCTCCAGCATCGCCTCGATAGTGTCGCAGCGCGACATCAGGTCGTTGACCTGAAAGCCCCAGTCGCCAAATCGCTTCACCACCTCATATTGCGTGTCGCCAAGCGGCGCCGACGCATCCCCCCACGCATAGGCGAAGAAGCGCAGCGGTCGCTGGCGCGTCACTTCCGGGTCGAGCTGGCGCAGGCTGCCGGCAGCGGAATTGCGCGGATTGGCGAAGACGCGACCGGTCTCGGCCATGCGCCGGTTCAGTTCGAAGAAATCGTCGCGGCGCATGTAAACCTCGCCGCGCACCTCCACCACGTCCGGCGCATCCGCCGGCAGCGTTTCGGGAACCTCGGCAATGGTGCGGATATTGGCCGTCACATTCTCGCCCGTGGTGCCGTCGCCGCGCGTCGCCGCCGTCGCCAGGCGCCGGTTTTCATAGCGCAGCGACATCGAAAGCCCGTCGATCTTGGGCTCGGCGGTAAACACCAGTTCGCGGTTCGCCGGCAGCGCCAGAAAGCGCCGCACGCTGGTCACGAAATCGCGCACGTCCTCATCTGAAAACACATTGTCGAGCGACAGCATCGGCACGGCGTGAACCACCTTGCCGAACGCGCCCGAAGGCGCGGCGCCGACTTTCAGGGACGGCGAATCCTCGCGCACCAGCTCCGGGAAACGGGCCTCTATTGCCGCGTTGCGAATGCGCAGCGCATCATAGTCGGCGTCCGAAACCGTCGGCGCGTCTTCCGCATAATAGCGCCGGTCATGCTCCGCGATCTCCTTTACCAGCCGCTCCAGCTCGGCGGCGGCCTCGCTTTGGGTCAGCAGATCGACGGGTTTCTCAGACATGGCGAAATCTCTCATGGGCGGCATGTTGGTTTGCGCGAAGATGAAGTATGTAGCGCGCGCAAAGCCGAACGGAAACAGGCGCATGCGCCTCTCTCCTGAATCGTCTTGTCAATTGTGGACAGAACGACCCGGCCCGGTGCATCGAACCGAAAGCCGGAAGCCGGTCATCGGCCCTTCCGATGCGCCATCGACAATTCAGATCGCCGCAGCGGTGTTCTCGCGCAGAAGCCGCTCGGCCGCCGCCCTTGCTTCTTCGGTAATGGTCGCACCGGCCAGCATGCGCGCGATCTCCTCCTGCCGGGCATCGATATCCATGGCCACGATGCCGGTGGCGACACGGTCGGTGCCGCCCGATTTGGAGATCAGGAAATGCGTGGACGCCCGCGCCGCCACCTGCGGCGCATGGGTGACGGAGAGCACCTGCACGCCGCCCTGCGCCAGCCGGGCCAGACGCTGGCCGATGGCATCGGCCACCGCGCCGCCCACGCCCGTGTCGATCTCGTCGAACACCAGCGTCGGCGCCGAACCACGGTCGGCCAGCGCCACCTTGAGCGCCAAAAGGAAGCGCGACAGCTCGCCGCCGGAAGCCACCTTCATCATCGGGCCGGGGCGCGTGCCGGGGTTGGTGCGCACCCAGAACTCGATCTGGTCGATGCCCTCTTCCATGCGGCTGTCGGGTTCGCTCGACATTTGCACGATGAATTCGGCGCGTTCGAGCTTGAGTTCCGGCAGTTCGGCCATCACCGCGTCGCGCAGCCCCCCGGCCGCCGCCTGACGCAGATCGGAAAGATGGGCGGCGCTCTGGTCATAAAGGTCGCGCGCCTGCTTCGCCTGGCTTTCCAGAATGCCCAGCCGCTCTTCGCCGGCATCGAGATCGGCCAGATCGGCAGACATGGCGTCGCGCAGCCGGGCAAGATCATCGACCTGCACATTGTGCTTGCGCCCGGCGGCGCGCAGCGCAAACAGCCGCTCCTCCGCCTGCTCCAGCCGCTGCGGATCATATTCCGTGGCCCGCAGCGCCGCTTCGACACCGGATTGCGCGGCATCGAGGCAAAGCATCGCCTCATCCAGCGACGTCACCACATCGTCGAGCAGGCCGGGCACTTCCGCCGCCTTGCGTTGCAGGCGGCGCAGCAGGCTTGCCAGTTGCGGCAAGGGCGAGGACGGGCCGGAGAGAACGTCCTGCGCATCGCCGATCTCGGACGCGATCTTTTCCGCGCGCATCATGTCCGTGCGCAGGGCGGCAAGCTCGTCTTCCTCGCCGGGTTGCGGATCGAGCTGCACGAGTTCGGCGACGGCCGCCCTCAGATAATCCGCTTCGCGGGCCGCCGCTTCGACGCGCGCCTTGTGACGCGAAAGCTCCTGTTCGGCGCCGCGCCAGACGCGCCATGTCCGGGCCGTTTCCCGCGCCGTGCCTGCATGGCCGCCAAAGGCATCGAGCACTTCACGATGAGCGCTGGCGTCGACCAGCGCGCGCTCGTCATGCTGGCCATGGATTTCCACCAGCGCATGGCCGATGGTGCGCATCAGCGCCACGCTGGCCGGCTGATCGTTGACGAAGACGCGCGTGCGCCCGTCGGCGGTCTGGATGCGGCGCAAGATGATGTCGCCATCGTCGTCTATGGCGTTTTCGGAAAGGATATCGCGCGCGGGATGGTTGCGCGGAACGTCGAACACGGCCGTCACCTGCCCCTGCGCAGCACCGTGGCGCACCAGCGAGGCATCGCCGCGCGCGCCGAGCGCAAGAGAAAGCGCATCGAGCAGGATGGACTTGCCGGCACCTGTCTCTCCGGTCAGTACGGAAAGACCCGAAGCAAAGTCTATGTCCAGCTTCTCGATCAGTACGATATCTCGGATCGACAGTCTGGAGAGCATGGCAGCCTTCAGCCGGTAATCAGCTTCCCGGCCTTGGATATCCACGAGCCGGCATTCTCACGCGGTGTCAGGCCACCGCTTTGCAGCAGCTTGTAGGAATCCTTGTACCACTGGCTGCTCGGATAGTTCTGGCCGAGAACGGCCGCCGCCGTCTGCGCCTCGTCGGTCAGCCCCATCGCATAATAGGCCTCGACCAGACGCGCCAGCGCCTCTTCGATATGGCGGGTGTTGGAATATTGCTCGATCACGGTGCGGAAGCGCTTGATCGACGCCAGATATTCGCGCCGCTCCAGATAATAGCGGCCGACCTGCATCTCCTTGCCGGCGAGCTGGTCGTTGGCGAAGCGGATCTTGGTGCGGGCATCTTCCGCATATTGCGAATCCGGCCAGCGATTGACCAGCTCCTGCATGGTCTGCACGGTCTGGCGCGCTTCCTTCTGATCCTGCGTCACGTCGCGGATCTGGCGGAAATAGCTGAGGCCGGCAATGTAGACGGCGTAATCGGCGTCATCGGACGTCGGATAGAGATTGAGATATCTCTGCGACATCTGGATGGCGTCGTCGTAGTTGCCCTGGCGGTAATTGGTGAAGGCACCCATCACCATCGCCTTGCGGGCATATTCCGAATAGGGATGCTGACGGTCGACGGCGGTGAACTTCTTGGCCGCTTCGCCGAGGCGGCCGGCATTGAGATTGGCAAGGCCCTGATTGTAGAGCACATCCGCCGGCTCCGTCTGCTCCACATAGGTGGACAGGTCGAGGTCCTTGCCCGAGGCGGAACAGCCGGCCAGCATCAGCGGAGCGGCAACGATCGACAAGGCCACCACAGCCCGGCTCACAGGCCTCTTCAGTGTTGCCATCGATCGATCAGCCCGTTTGAACAACATGATTGGGTTTCGCCCTTTCGGCGCCGTTTCCTCGGTCAGCGAGCAGCCATAGACCATAATCGCCAGGCGCGGCAACGCTATCCGCCGCCAATCGCACATTTTTATGGCAAGCCCGCCCTTCCCCGCATATACGGGCAAAACGGGTTGATGAACAGAGCCGGAGCCGCTCAAGCGCTCAGATCATCCAGGGTGCGAAGACCGGACCGCTGACGGCGCTGATTTCAGCGATGCGGCCATGCTCATGCCGGGTCGTCTCGACGATCTCGAACGCGCCGCGGTCCGAAAGCAGCCGCCGCAAAGCGGCCGCATTCAGCCTGTGCCCGCCGCGATAGGAGCGGAAGCAGCCGATGAAGCGCGCACCGGCCAGCGCCAGATCGCCCATGGCGTCCAGCGTCTTGTGGCGCACGAATTCGTCCGGATAGCGCAGGCCGCCCATGTTGATGACCCGGTTGTCATGACCGATGACGACGGAATTCTCCAGCGACGAGCCGAGCGCATAGCCCGCGGCCCACAGACGCTCGACATCCTTGAGGAAGCCGAAGGTGCGCGCCCGCGCCACCTCGTTGCGGAACGATTCACCGTTCAGATCGATGGCGAATTGCTGGCGGCCGATGGCGCGGCTCTCGAAATCGATCTCGACCTCGAAGCGCGTTCCCGTATGGGGGCGGAATTCAGCCCACGATGCCCCGTTCTCGATACGCACATCCTTCAGCACGCGGATGAAGCGGCGCTTCACCGCCTGCGTCTCGATGCCGACCCCGTCGATCGCCGCCACGAACATCGCGGCGCTGCCATCGAGAATGGGAATTTCATTGCCCTCGACCTCGATGACGAGATTGTCGATCCCCAGGCCGAGCATGGCGGCCATCAGATGCTCGACGGTCGCGACATGCGCGCCCCCGGGGCTGCCGATCATGGTCGAGAGATCGGTCGCGCCAACTTCGGAAACCAGAGCGCGCAATTCCTTGCCGGGCTCGCGGCCGCCGGCAAAATGGAAAACGATCCCCGTATCCGCATCGGAGGGAACGAATGTCACCGAAACCGGCTTGCCGCTGTGTACGCCCGTGCCTGCAAGGCTTATGCGCGATTTTATGGTGGTCTGATAATCGTTCAAAACGATCCCCGTATGCCCGCTCGTCCCGTTGACTCAACCACTGGCCAACGACGTTTCAGATACGGCAAGAAGGCAATTCCCCCAACCCGCAGGCCGCGCAAACTATGCTGCCGGCGAAGATAGTGACGCGCCTCGCTTCATCCAAATCACGCTTTTTTACCTCATGTAACCGGAAAGGTCACCCGCCGGTCCACGATAAATATCTGTTTTCCAACGAGATAAAAAAGGACAGCCGGTCGCCCGGCTGTCTTTTTTTGAAATCGCGATCAGGTTCTGGCCGGTCAGTTTGCCTGACGGCGCAGGAAGGCCGGAATCTCCAGCTGATCGTCATCGTGGGCGACGCGCGGCTGGGCGACGAGACGGCCCTGGTCGTCGAGCTGGCCACGGCGCGGCGCGTAGAGCTGCGGGTCGTGGCCCGGCGCGCGGCGCGCTTCCGGCGCGGCCTGACGCAGCTTCGGCTCGCGCGGCTGCGCCGGTTGCAGACGGGCCGCGGGCTCTTCCTCGCGGCGCGTCAGGCCGTTGGTCAGGCGCTTGAGAAGACCCATCGGCCCGCGATCCTCATGGTCGACCGGGTTCTTCTTGGCTTCCACTTCGGCACGCACGACCGGCGGAAAATCCTCGACGCGCGGCATGCGCTGCGGAGCCGGCTGGTGCATCTCACGCAGCTGCGGCGCGGGTCGGGCCGGCTGCGCTGCTGGCTGCATATGCAGGGCGGCCTGCTGGGTTACGACCGGCTGCTGGAACTGCTGAACAGGCTGGTGAGGCTGGGGCTGCTGGAAGAGCTGGCTCTGGGGGCGAAAGCCATCCGCACTCTGACCCGCATTGTGAGACCCTGCATTGTTCGACAGGGCGGCGGCGTTCTGCTCGGCCATCTGGAACGCCTCGGCGACCGGATCGGCGGCGCGCGGTTCCTGAACGGGGGCCGGCTGCGGCGCGGGGTGCGCGGCAGGACGGGCTTCCGCAGCGGCCGGACGGATGACCGGCTTCGGCGCCTGTGCCGGACGAATGGCGATCGGCGCGGCAGCCATATCCTCGGCCGACTTGTCGATGCCCGTGGCGACGACCGACACGCGTATGACGCCTTCCAGCTCCTCGTCGAAGGTCGCGCCCAGAATGATGTTGGCGTCCTGGTCGACCTCTTCGCGGATACGGGTTGCGGCCTCGTCCACCTCGAACAGGGTAAGGTCCCTGCCGCCGGTGATCGAGATCAGCAGGCCGCGCGCGCCGCGCATGGAGGTTTCATCCAGCAGCGGGTTGGCGATAGCGGCCTCGGCGGCGGCCATGGCGCGGCCCTCGCCCGAAGCTTCGCCCGTGCCCATCATGGCCTTGCCCATCTCGCGCATCACCGAACGCACGTCGGCGAAGTCGAGATTGATCAGGCCTTCCTTGACCATCAGGTCGGTGATGCAGGCAACGCCCGAATAGAGCACCTGGTCGGCCATGGCGAAGGCATCGGCGAAGGTGGTCTTGTCGTTGGCCAGACGGAACAGGTTCTGGTTCGGGATGACGATCAGCGTGTCGACGGACTTCTGCAACTCCTCGATGCCGAGGTCTGCCGTCTTCATGCGGCGCTGGCCCTCGAAATGGAACGGCTTGGTGACGACGCCGACGGTCAGGATGCCCTTTTCGCGGGCGGCGCGGGCGACGACCGGAGCCGCTCCCGTGCCGGTGCCGCCGCCCATGCCGGCGGTGACGAAGCACATATGCGTGTGGGACAGATGGTCGTTGATCTCGTCGATGCACTCCTCGGCGGCAGCGCGGCCGACTTCAGGCTGCGAGCCGGCGCCCAGACCTTCCGTGACATGCGCGCCAAGCTGGATGAGGCGTTCGGCCTTCGACATGGTGAGCGCCTGTGCGTCGGTGTTCGCCACCACGAATTCGACGCCGCGCAAACCGGCGGTGATCATGTTGTTGACAGCGTTGCCGCCGCCGCCGCCGACACCGAACACGGTGATGCGGGGCTTCAGCTCGGTGATGTCCGGCTTTTGCAGATTGATTGCCATTGTCCTCGTCCTTTTGCCTTTCCCGCCGCTTCGCCGTAGCGGCCGTGTATGGGGCTGTCCCCGTCAAACTCTAAAAACTGTCTCTCAACCACTGACTTACGCGATACAGGCGCCCGTCGGTGCCGGTCATCCTGAAACCGGCAATCCCCTTCGACGGGCGGCTCTCGAAATTCGCCACCTGCGGGTAGATCAGAAGTCCAACCACTGTGGAGAATGCCGGCCCCTTGGCTGCCTCGGGCAGCCCCGCAACGCCCAGCGGGCGCCCGGTGCGCACATTCCGTCCCAGAATGCGGCGCGCCGCTTCCGGGAGGCCCGCCAGCTGGCTGGCTCCGCCCGTCAAAACGATTCGCTTGCCGATGGCGCTGCCATAGCCTGATTTGCCGATGCGGTCGCGCAGCATTTCCAGCGTCTCCTCGACGCGGGCGCGGATGATGCGGGTCATCACCGAGCGCGGAATCTGCATCGGCGCGCCGTGGTCGCCGCCGATCGGATGAATGGTGACCAGATCGCGGTCGTCGGCACTGCCCGGCAAAGCCGAGCCGTGCATGACCTTGAGCCGCTCCGCCGCCTCGATGGTGGTGGAAAGGCCCTTGGCCAGATCCAGCGTCACATGGTTGCCGCCGACGGGAATGGCGTCGCCATGCACGAAATTGCCTTCCGAGAAGATCGAGATGGTGGTGGTGCCGCCGCCCATGTCGATGCAGGCCGCGCCCATTTCCAGCTCGTCGTCCACCAGCGCCGCAAGGCCGCTTGCATAAGGCGTCGCCACCATGCGCTCGACCGACAGATGCGAGCGGTTGATGGCCAGCTCGATGTTGCGCAGGGGCGCCGCGTCGCCGGTCAGCACATGCATGTCGACGCCCAGCGTATCGCCGACCATGCCGCGCGGATCGCGCACGCCGCGCTCGGCATCCAGCGAAAACCCGACCGGCAGCGAATGAACCACCTCGCGCTCCGAGCGCAACGCCTGCCGCGCGCCCGCGGCCAGCACGCGCTTGATGTCGCTCTCGTCCACCTCATGCCCGCCGAGATTGACGGTGGCGGAGAAAATATCGCTCTTCAGCCGGCCGGCGGTCATGTTGACGATCAGGGAATCGACCGTCAGCCCCGCCATGCGCTCGGCCGAGTCCACCGCCAGCCGGATGGCGTGTTCCGCACGCTCCAGATCGATGACCACGCCCGACTTCATGCCCTGCGACTTCTGATGACCGATGCCGATCACCTGAATGCGATGGGTGCGCCCGCGCAGCAGATTGCCGTCCTCATACGGCTTCAGCTTCGCGACCACGCAGCAGACCTTGCTGGAGCCGACATCGAGAACCGTCAGGATGCCCGAGCGCCGCGACGATGCATCGCCATTTTTACGCAGCCAGTTCATATGCTGCTCCCCGCCTTGCGCGCGCCACCCTTCGCACCTTTCAGCGCGGCCAGACGCGCGCTGGAAGCATCCGGCGAAAGTTCGAGCGCAACCCTGTCGGAGATGCGCAGATCGACGGCCACGATATCGCGCCCCAGCAGCCCCTGCTCGCGGTCCAGCCGGGCAAGCCGCTCAAGGGCCGCATCGACACCGAGTTCGGGAAGCTTGATCTTCACGCCATTGCCGAGATGGAGATCCCAGCGGCGTTCGCCGATGCGCACATAGCCTTTCACGCGGCCAGCCAGTTCGGGAACCTGCGCGACCCGCGCAATCAGCGACGGCGCAGCCTGCGGAGCACCGGCGCCAA
Source organism: Alphaproteobacteria bacterium (assembly GCA_036678505.1). Classification (GTDB taxonomy): domain Bacteria; phylum Pseudomonadota; class Alphaproteobacteria; order Rhizobiales; family Rhizobiaceae; genus Mesorhizobium. Next base: position 31,467 of record JAZIHP010000011.1, on the reverse strand, counting down.
CGATCAGCGGCAGCGACGCCAGACGCCCGCCCGTGAACGGCGCGATCACCCGGCCGGACGCCTCGATGACGCTCAGCGCCTGCCCCTGCTGCCAGATCGCGAACGGCTCGCGCTCGTCGATGCGCACTTCCAGCGTATTCGGATAGACCTTGCGGACGGTCGCATGCTGAACCCATGGCAATGTGGAGATGCGCTCGCGCGCCTCGATCACGTCGAGCCCCACCAGCGCGGTCCAGCCATTGAGGTCGAGCCGGTCGAGAATGTCGATCTCCGAGGTGTGCTGATTGCCCACGACCCTGATCTGATCGACGGCAAAGCCGGTGCGGGCGGTCACGCCCTGCACGAAACCGTCAAGCTGGCCGCCGGTATAGGCGCCGTAAATGGCGCTGGACGACAACAGCGCGCCGGAAAGGATCGTCGCGGCAAAGCGCGGCGCGGTATAGGCGCCCTCGCCCAGCCTTGAAAACACGCGCAGAGGACGGCGCAGCCAGCGCGGCAAAACGGGATGCGCGAGCCGCGACAGGCCCGCCAGCCTTCCCTCGACCATCCGTTCCGACCTCAACGAAGACACGAGGCGTCCTCCACCATCCAACTCAACAGATCGCCGAAGGAATGCCCTGCGTGCGCGGCGATCTCGGGCACCAGAGACGTCGGCGTCATGCCCGGCTGGGTGTTCACCTCCAGCCAGACGACCTCGCCATTTTCGGAATGGCGGTCGTCGTAACGGAAGTCAGACCGGGACACGCCCCGGCAGCCGATTGCTTGATGAGCCTTCAGCGCCAGTGTCTGTATTTTTTGGTAAATATTCGGTGAAATTTTTGCCGGAGTTTCGTGTTTTGAGCCTCCGGGAACATATTTGGAATCATAATCGTAGAAGGCATGGCCCGTCGGCACGATCTCGCACACGCCAAGCGCCACATCGCCCATCACCGCGCAGGTCAACTCACGGCCGTGAACATAGCGCTCGACCATGACGCTCTCACCGTAGTTCCACTCCGGCGACGACACGATCCGCGGCGGCTGCGACTGATCCTCCCTCACGATCACGACGCCGAAACTCGATCCCTCGGCCACCGGCTTCACCACATAGGGCGGCGTCATGGGATGCTCGCCAGCGATGGCAAAACGATTGACGATCCTCGATTCCGCGACCGGAACACCGGCTGCGCGGGCGACCTTCTTGGCCTGCTCCTTGTTCATCGCCAGAGCGGAAGCAAGCACGCCGGAATGGGTGTAGGGAATTTCCAGATATTCAAGCACGCCCTGCACCAGGCCGTCCTCGCCATAAGGGCCATGCAGCGCATTGAAGGCGACGTCCGGCCTCAGCCCGGCCAGCACCGCCCCGACATCGCGACCGACATCGACGCGCGTGACCCTGTAGCCTTCCGCCTCAAGCGCATCGGCGCACGCATTGCCCGACGAAATGGACACCGGCCTCTCGGACGAGAACCCTCCCATCAGAACGGCAACGTGCTTCCTGGTCATATCCCGTCATCCCCTCGGCGGGCTTTCATCTCTGTTTTCCGACTCAGAATCCGGACCCGCACCGCGACCCACACAGGATCGCGACCTACGCGCCGAACGACTCAAATCAGGAAACGCTTAAGGCCAAAGAATCAGAGAGTTGATTCCGTGACAAGCCCTCAGGATTCCAGGAGATTCAATTTCATCGAATTTGAATGAAAATTTACTCTTTCGAGTCCTCAGAGCAACTGTCCGAGGAACTCCTGAACCTCCTGGCCCGGACGGAATTCGCCCAGACGCCGGATTTCCCATTGCAGGCGTATGCCGGAATTTTCCAGAACGCGCGCCCGCACCGTCTCGCCGAGCGTTTCGAGGTCATAACCGGTGGCTGTACCGGTATTGATCATGAAGTTGCAGTGCATGGGCGACATCTGCGCACCGCCGATCATCAGGCCCCGGCATCCCGCCTTGTCGATTTCCTTCCAGGCCGAAGTGCCTTCCGGATTCCTGAAGGTGGAGCCGCCGGTCTTTTCCCTGATCGGCTGCACCGTCTCGCGGTGCTGCTGAACCTCGTCCATCGCCGCCCGGATCACATCCTTGTCCTCGCCATAGCCTTCCATGACGACGCAGGTGAAGATCAGGTCCTTCGGCGCGGAGGAATGCCGGTAGGCATAGCCCATATCGGCATTGGAAAGCACATGGACCGCGCCCTTGCGGTCCAGCGCCCTCACCTCCACCACGCGCTCGCGCGTCTCCACGCCGTTGGCGCCGGCATTCATGCGCAGCGCTCCGCCGATGGCGCCGGGAATGCCGTGGTAGAAATGGAAACCGCCGATGCCGGCTTCCAGCGCCGCCGCCGCCGCCCGCTTGTCGGGCAGGGCCGCGCCGATGCGCAGGCGCGTCGGCGAAACCGCCTCGACCTCACCAAAGCCCTTTGCCGAAAGCCGGACGACGAAGCCCGCAAGCCCGCCGTCGCGCACCAGGAGGTTGGAGCCGACGCCCGCCACCGTCACCGGAATTTCTTCCGGCACCGCCTTCAGGAAAGCGGCAAGGTCGTCCTCGTCGGCCGGCTGGAACAGGGCGTCGGCCGGTCCGCCGGCGCGGAACCATGTGATCTTGTCCATGCCGGCATCGGGGGTGATGCGGCCACGCAGGCCCGCAAGCCGGTCGCCCAGCCTGTCGAGAAGTGCCCGGCCCCGGCTCATTTTGCATCCTCGTCCAGTTCGCGCGGCAGGGCATAGGCCCATTGCGTGATGTTGCCGGCGCCGAGGAAGACGACGAAATCGCCCGGCTTCGCCAGTTCGCGCACCAGCGGCGCCACGGCTGCCGCGTCGGCGATATGGCGGGCGTCGCGATGGCCGCCGGCGCGCATCCTCGACACCAGCGCCGCGCTGGAAACGCCGTCGATCGCCTCCTCGCCCGCCGCATAGACGGGGGCCACCATGACGGTGTCGGCATCGTTGAAGCATACGGCGAAATCGTCGAACAGATCGCGCAGGCGCGTGAAGCGGTGCGGCTGGGCAATGGCGATGACGCGCCCCTGCGTGGCGTCGCGCGCCGCCTTCAGCACCGCCTTGATCTCCACCGGATGATGGCCGTAATCGTCGAAGATTTCGACGCCGTTCCACGAGCCCGTATGGGTGAAGCGCCGCTTGACGCCGCCGAAGGACGACAGGCCCTTGCGGATTTCCTCCGCCGAAAGGCCGAGTTCATGGGCAACGGCGATCGCCGCCGTGGCGTTGGAAACATTGTGACGGCCGGGCATCGGCAGGCGAAGATCGCCGATCGCCAGCTCCTCGCCGGTCTTGCGGTTGCGGATCGCCACGTCGAACACCGAGACCGCACCGTCCATGCGGTGGTTGGTGAAGCGCACGTCGGCCTGCGCGTTCTCGCCATAGGTGATCACGCGGCGGTCGCCGATGCGGCTGACCAGCGCCTGCACTTCGGGATGGTCGATGCACATCACCCCGAAGCCGTAGAACGGCACGTTCTCGACGAACTGGCGGAAGGCGTCGCGCACCTTGTCGAAACTGCCATAGTGGTCGAGATGCTCGGGATCGATATTGGTGATGACGGCGATGTCGGCCGGCAGCTTGAGGAAGGTGCCGTCGCTCTCGTCGGCCTCCACCACCATCCATTCGCCGCCGCCCATGCGCGCATTGGTGCCATAGGCGTTGATGATGCCGCCATTGATGACGGTCGGGTCGAGCCCGCCCGCTTCCAGGAGCGTCGCCACCATGGAGGTGGTCGTCGTCTTGCCATGCGTGCCGCCGATGGCGATGGCGTTGCGGAAGCGCATCAGCTCTGCCAGCATCTCGGCCCGGCGCACCACCGGCAACAGCTTCTCGCGCGCCGCCACGATCTCGGGATTGCTGTTGCGGATCGCGGTCGAGACCACCACAACCTCGGCCTCGCCGATATTTTCGGCGCGGTGCCCGACGAAGCACTCGATGCCCTTGTCGCGCAGGCGCTGGACATTGGCGCTGTCGTTCTGGTCGGAGCCCTGCACGTGATAGCCGAGATTGTGCAGCACTTCGGCGATGCCGCTCATGCCGATGCCGCCGATGCCGATGAAATGCACGAGGCCTATCGTCTGCGGCATCTTCATGCTTGAGTTTCCTTCCTGAACTGGTCGGGCGATTTGCCCGACGCAATAGCCTCTGTCAGATCGGCGAGCAAGGCCGCGGCGTTCGGACGCCCCGCCGAACGCGCTGCCGCGGCCATTGCCTTCAGCCGCTCCGGCGCGCGCATCAGCCCGCCGACCAGCCCGGCGAGGCGCCCGGCATCGAGCGAGGATTGCGGATGCACCTCCGCGCCGCCCGCAGCTGCAAGGGCAGCCGCATTGGCCGCCTGATCGTGATCGAGCGCATGGGGATAGGGCACCAGAAGCGCCGGCCTGCCGATCACCGCCACTTCCGAGACCGTGGACGCGCCGGAGCGCGAAATGACCAGCTGCGCCCGCGCCATGCGCTCGGCCATGTCGGTGAAGAAGGGCGCGATTTCGGCCGGCACGCCAAGTTCGGCATAAGCCTGCGCCACCCGCTCCGCATCGTCCTTGCGCGCCTGCTGGGTCACGACGAGGCGTTTGCGCAAAGCCTCGGGCAACAGCGCCACGGCCGCCGGAACCGCGTCGGAAAAGAACTGCGCGCCCTGGCTGCCGCCGAACACCAGAAGATGGAACGGCTCATCGCCGTCCGGAACTGCATAAGGCGTCTTCGCCGCCTCGATGACGGCCGGCCGCACCGGGTTGCCGGTGGCGATCGTCTTGCGGCCGGAAGCAGTTGCATCCTCCGGCAGGAAGCCGCCGGCAATCGCCGTCACCCGCGCCGCCAGCGCCCGGTTGGCGCGCCCCATCACCGCGTTCTGCTCATGGATCAGCGTCGGCCGTCCGCGGCGCGTGGCCGCGTAAAGCGGCGGCAGGGTCGGATAGCCGCCGAAGCCGACGACCGCCGCGGGCCTGGTCCGTCCGATCACGGCGGAAGCCGCGCGCACCCCGCGCCACAGTTTGAAGAACGTCTTCGCCAGCGCCAGCGGATTTTTGGACCCGATGGTGGCGGAAGGGATCGGGTGGACGGCATCGGCGGGAAACTGCCCGGCGAAGCGCTGGGCGCGATCGTCGGTCGCCAGATGCACCTGCCAGCCGCGCGCCTTCAGTTCATGCGCCAGCGCCTCGGCCGGAAACAGATGGCCGCCGGTGCCCCCGGCAGCCAGAAGAATGGTGCCCTTTGACATTATTCCGCCGGCAGGATCGAGCTGGAGAAGCCATAGGCGAGCGGCTTGCGCTTCTGCGGCTTGCGCCGGGTCAGCGCCAGAACCATGCCCATGGAAACGGCGATGGCGATCTGCGAGGAGCCGCCATAGGAGATGAAGGGCAGCGTCATGCCCTTGGCCGGCATCAGTTGCAGGTTCACGCACATATTGATCACTGACTGGAGGCCGAACACCGTCACCAGCCCGCCGATGGCGTAGCGGGTGAAGTCGTCATGCTCCTTCAGCGACACCGAAAGGCCGCGCAGCACGATGAAGGCGAAGATGGCCGCGATCGCCATGCAGGTGATCAGGCCGAACTCCTCGCCGGCGACCGCGAACACGAAGTCGGCATGGCTGTCTGGAATGAGGCGCTTGATGGTGCCCTCGCCGGGTCCCAGCCCCAGCCAGCCGCCATTGACCAGCGCTTCATGGCCCATATCGACCTGAAAGGTATCGCCCTCGCCGGTCAGGAAGCGATCGATACGGCCGGCGACATGCGGAAAGATTTCATAGGCGGCGAACAGGCCGGCGACGCCAAGGCCACCGAGCGCGATGATCCATATCCACGACAGGCCGGCCATGAAGAACATCACCCCCCATGTGCCGACCACCAGCAGCGTCTGCCCCATGTCGGGCTGCGCCAGAAGAAGCGCCAGGACGAGGCCGAGCAGGATCATGGCGAACAGATTGCCGGGAATTTCGGGCTGGCGCTTGTGCTCGGCAAACAGCCAGGCGCAGATGACGACGAAGGCGGGCTTCAGAAATTCGGACGGCTGGATCGACAGGCCGGCGAAGGAGAGCCAGCGCCTTGCGCCCTTCACCTCGACGCCGATGTAGAGCACCGCCACCATCATCACCAGCATCACGCACAATATGGCGAGCGCCAGACGCCTGATCTGGCGGGCGTTCAGGAACGATACGGCAAGCATCACGCCAAGTGCGGGAATGCTGAAGATGATCTGGCGGGTGGCGAAATGGAAGGAATCGAGGCCGATGCGCTCCGCCACCGCCGGGCTGGCGGCGAAGGACAACACGATGCCGAGGCCCAGCAGCGACAGGAACGCGGCAAGGAACCAGCGGTCGATGGTCCACCACCAGTTGGAGATCGGGCTGGTATCGAGACGGCTTTGCATTATCGTGTCCCTCCGATGGGCTCGATGCCATCAATCGCATGAACGGCTTGCCTGAAGGCTTCGCCGCGCAATTCGAAATTCCTGAACTGATCGAAGCTGGCGCAGGCCGGCGACAGAAGCACCACGGCCTCGCCGGCCCCACCGGCAGCGGCATCGGCCGCCGCATGGTCCACCGCCGCCGCAAGGGTGCCGGAAATCTCGTAAGGAACCGCTTCGCCCAGCGTCGCGGAAAAAGCGGGCGCCGCCTCGCCGATCAGATAGGCTTTGGCGATGCGCGGGAACAGGCCCCGCAGAGACTCTATGCCGCCTTCCTTGGGCAGGCCGCCCGCGATCCAGTAGATGTGCTCGAAGCTCGACAGCGCCGGTGCGGCCGCTTCCGCATTGGTCGCCTTGGAATCGTTGACGAACAGCACATGCCCCTTGCGGGCCACCTGTTCCATGCGGTGGGCAAGTCCGGGGAAACTGCTGAAACCGTCCTGTATTTCCTCAGCCGTCAGGCCGGCGCTGAGGCAGGCGGCAAGGGCTGCAAGCGCGTTCTGCGCATTGTGCTGCCCGCGCAGCGAGCCGATGCCCTCCAGCGAAGCGATGCGGGCGCGGCGGCCGCCGATGGCCCCGAACAACTCGTCGCCTTCCGCGAAATAGCCATCGCTCAGCGGCAGGCGCTTCGAAATGCGCACCACCTTCGCCCCGGCCCGCTCCAGCCGCTCCGCGATCCGCACGCAGAAACTGTCGTCGACGCCGATGATGGCCGTATCGCTACCGGCAACCAGCCGTTCCTTGATTTCGGCATAGTGCTGCATGGTGCCGTGGCGGTCGAGATGATCCGGCGTCAGGTTGAGCAATATGCCAGCGCTTGGATTGAGCGAGGGCGCAAGGTCGATCTGGTAGGAGGAACACTCCACCACATAGTGCCGCGGCGGCAGCGGCGGATCGAGCGTCATCACGGCGCGGCCGATATTGCCGCCCATCTGCGTGTCGCGTCCGGCCGCTTGCAGGATATGCGAAATCAGTGCCGTCGTCGTCGACTTGCCGTTGGTGCCGGTGATGGCGATGAACGGCGCTTCGGGCGCATGCGCGTTGCGCTCGCGCACGAACAATTCGACGTCGCCGATGATTTCGACGCCGGCCGCGCGCGCCGGCTCCACGCTCCAGTGCGGCTTGGGATGGGTCAGCGGCACGCCGGGCGACAGCACGAAGGCGGCAAGCCGCGACCAGTCGATCTCGCGCAGATCGGCGGTGGCGATGCCTTCCGCCTGCGCCTTATCGACGCTTTGCGGATTGTCGTCCCACGCCAGCACGTCGGCCCCGCCGGCGACCAGCGCATGCGCCGTCGCCAGTCCGGAGCCCCCGAGCCCGAAGAGCGCTACCTGCCTGCCTGCGAAGGATGTGGCCGCGATCATCTGGCGCCTACCGCAGCTTGAGGGTGGAAAGCCCGATCAGGGCGAGGATGACGGCGATGATCCAGAAGCGGATCACCACCTGGCTCTCGGTCCAGCCGAGTTTTTCGAAATGGTGATGGATCGGCGCCATCAGGAAGACGCGCTTGCCGGTCATCTTGAAATAGCCGACCTGGATGATGACCGACAGGATCTCGACCACGAACAGGCCGCCGATGATGGCCAGCACGATCTCGTGCTTGGTGGCGACCGCGATGGTGCCGATCAGGCCGCCCATGGCGAGCGAGCCGGTGTCGCCCATGAAGATGGCCGCAGGCGGCGCGTTGAACCACAGGAAACCGAGGCCTGCCCCGATCACCGCACCCAGAATGACGGCCAGTTCACCGGTGCCCGGCACGAAGTGGATTTGCAGATAATCCGCGAAGATGGCGTTGCCCGACAGATAGGCGATGACGCCGAACGATGCGGCCGCGATCATGATCGGCACGATGGCGAGGCCGTCGAGCCCGTCGGTGATGTTGACGGCGTTGCCCGCCCCCACCACCACGAAGGCGGCGAAGGGAATGAAGAACCAGCCGAGATTGATGATGAATTCCTTGGCGAAGGGAAAGGTCAGCGAGGAGGAAAACGGCTCCTGCCCATATTGCATGATCACCCAGGCCGCGATGCCGGCGATCAGGAATTCGAAGGTCAGCCGGGCTTTTCCGGAAAAGCCGAGATGCGACTGCTTGGTCACCTTCAGATAGTCGTCATAGAAGCCGATGGCGCCGAAACCCAGCGTCACCAGCAGCACCACCCACACATAGACGCTGGAAAGATTGGCCCACAAGAGCGAGGAGACGACGATGCCCGTCAGGATCATCAACCCGCCCATGGTGGGCGTGCCTGCCTTCTTGAAATGGGTCTGCGGCCCGTCGGCGCGGATCGGCTGGCCCTTGCCCTGGCGCAGGCGCAGCGAATCGATGATGGCCGGACCGAAGATGAAGACGATCAGGGCCGAGGTGATCAGCGCGCCGCCGGTGCGGAAGGTGATGTAACGGAAAACGTTGAAGACCGTTATCTGGTCCGCGAATTCCACGAGCAGCGTCAGCATGCGTATCGTCCCCAAAGGCCGTCAGGCCCGATTTCGTCACAAGCGGCCCCCAAGGCCGGTCATCGTTGGCCGGCGTGGGCCGGAAACCTGTTCAGGAGCGCCGCAACGATCCTTGAGAAGCCGATCCCCTTCGACGACTTCACCATCACCACGTCACCCGGCTGCACCGTATCGATCAGCAATTGCCCCAGATCGTCGGCCTTGTCGCGGTGAACGACGGCGACATCGCTCGGCAGAACCTCCGACAGCGCCATCATGTGCGGCCCGCCGAGCAGCACATGGCTGATGCCGGTGCCGGCGATGAGTTCGGACAGGTCCGCATGCAGCTTCTCCGAATGCGCGCCCAGTTCCAGCATATCGCCCAGCACCGCGATGCGGCGGCCGTCAGCCTCCACCGGCGTGGCGTCCAGCAATTCGAGCGCCGCCTTCATGGAGGCCGGATTGGCGTTGTAGCTCTCGTCGATCAGCGTGAAGGAGCCGCCGCCATGGGCGAGTAGATGGCGCTGGCCGCGCCCTTCCGGCGCGGGGAGATCGCCAAGCGCCAGCGCCACGCGGTCGATGTCGGCGCCCACCAGATCGGCAGCGCCCAGCACCGCCAGCGCATTCTGCACCATGTGGCGTCCGGGCGCGCCGATGCGCGCCACCACCTCGCGGCGTCCGATCCGGGCGGTCATGGTCGAATGGTCGGCGTTGAGAACGCAGTTGATCAGCCGGTAGGTCGAGCGCTGATGCTCGCCGAAGCCGACCACATGCTCGACGCCGGCCTCGCGCGCCAGCTTGCCCAGCATGTTGGCGCGCGGATCGTCGCGGTTGAGCAGCGCCGCCCCGCCAGGCTCGATGCCCTCGAAGATTTCAGCCTTGGCTTCCGCGATCTCGTCGACATCATGGAAATGTCCGAGATGGGCGGCCGCCACCAGCGTGACCAACGCCACATGCGGGCGCACCATCTTCACCAGCGGCCGGATTTCGCCCGGATGGTTCATGCCGATCTCGAACACGGCATATTCGGTGTCTTCCGGCAGCAGGGCCAGCGTCAGCGGCACGCCCCAGTGATTGTTGAACGATTTGTCGGAGGCGTGGATGGAACCGATCGAGCCCAGCACATGGCGCAACGCCTCCTTGGTGGTCGTCTTGCCCACCGAGCCGGTCACCGCGACGATCCTGCCGCGCGAGCGCGCGCGAGCCGCCATGGCCAGATTTTCCAGCGCCGCCAGCACATCGGGAACGACGATCATCGGCGCAATCAGGCGGCCGAGCGCCGGAAGCTTGCCCTCCGCGACGACCAGAATGGCAGCGCCCGCCTTGATCGCCGCTGTGGCGAAGTCATGCCCGTCCATCGTTTCGCCCCTGATGGCGAAGAAGGCGTCGCCGGCCTGCAAGGTGCGGGTGTCGATGGAGATGCCGTGAATGCCCGCCGGCATGTTGCCCAGCGGACGCCCGCCCATGGCGTCGATCAGCGCTTCGGCGGTCCAGAGATAGCTCATTGCGCCACCTCCTTCAGCGCCGCGCGCACCTCCCCATGGTCGGAGAACGGCAGCGTTTCTGCTCCGATGGTCTGACCTTCCTCGTGGCCCTTGCCGGCCACGATCAGCGTATCTCCGGCCCGCAGCATGGCCACGGCCTCGCGGATCGCCTTGCGGCGGTCGCCGATCTCGATGGCGCCCGGCGCCGCCGCCAGGATGGACGCGCGGATTTCGGCCGGCGCTTCGGTGCGCGGATTGTCGTCGGTGACGATGGTCACATCGGCCAGACGGGTGGCGATCTCGCCCATGATCGGACGCTTGCCGCGGTCGCGGTCGCCGCCGCAGCCGAACACCACGATCACGCGGCCGGTGGTGAAAGGCCGAACCGAGGCCAGAACGTTTTCCAGCGCATCGGGCTTGTGCGCGTAATCGACATAGACCGGCGCGCCAGCGGCGGTCGCTCCCACCAGGTCGAGGCGGCCCGGCGCGCCCTTCAGCTTCTCCAGCGCGGCCATGGCCGCCGGGGCCGACGTGCCGGTCGAAATGGCAAGCCCTGCCGAAACCAGCGCATTGGCGATCTGGAAATCGCCGGCCAGAGGCAGGTCGATTTCATAGATCTCGCCCTCATGCACGATCTCGGCCCGCTGCTTGGCCCGTTCGTGCTCGACCCGGTTGAGTTTCAGGAAGCGGCCCTTGCGGCCAACGGTCAGCACCCGATTGCCCGCCGCCATTGCCGCGTCGATGGTGGCCTGCGACCAGGGATCGTCGGCGAAGACGATGGCGGGCGCGCCTTCCGGCAGCAGGTTGCGGAACAGGCGCAGCTTGGCCGCATGATAGTCCTCGACCGTGGGGTGATAATCCATATGGTCGCGGCCGAGATTGGTGAAGGCGGCGGCGGCAAGGCGCACGCCGTCCAGCCGGTGCTGGTCGAGCCCGTGACTGGAGGCTTCCATCGCGGCATGGCTCACGCCTTCGCCGGCCAGTTCGGCCAGAAGCTTGTGCAGCGCAACCGGATCGGGCGTGGTCAGCGACCCGTATTCGTTACGGCCGGGAGCCGCCACGCCGGTGGTGCCGATGGAGGCCGCGGCAAATCCCGCATGCTCCCATATCTGGCGGGTGAAGGCGGCCACGGAAGTCTTGCCGCTGGTGCCGGTCACGGCCACCATGGTCTGCGGCTGCGCGCCGTAAAACTTCGCCGCCGCCAGAGCGAGCGCCCGGCGCGGATCATCGACTTCGACCACCGGCACGGCAAGCGCGCCATTGGCCCGCCCTTTTCCGGCGACGATTGCGATCGCACCGCGGCTGGCGGCATCGGCGGCGTAGCTTGCGCCATCGGCCTTCGCGCCCGCCAGCGCGAAAAACAGCATGCCGGGCCGGATGGCGCGGGAGTCCGACGACAGGCCGGCAATCTCCGTATCGGAGGGGAACGCCTCGTGCAGAGGCACTATGCCGGTCAGATCATCGGGTCTCATAGTCTTCACATCACCTCTTCGGATCACGCAGGATTGCGCCGGAATCACTCAATAGGATGCCAGCGTTGCCGCCTTTTCTTGGCCAAATTCCGGCTCGACGCCAAGAAGGGCCGCCGAACGGCGAATAATGTTGGAAACGATCGGCGCCGCATTGAAGCCGGCGGTCGCGCCCTGCCCCGGCAAAGCCTGCGGTTCGTCGATCACCGAAAGCACGATATATTGCGGGTCGTCCATCGGGAAGGCGGCGAGGAAGGCGTTGAAGCGCTTGCCGCTGACATAGCGCCCGTTCACCACCTTTTCGGCGGTGCCGGTCTTGCCGCCGACGCGGTAGCCGGGGACGGTGGCGCGCCGCCCGGAGCCGCCGGGCGCGGTGGCGTTGAGATTGTAGAGATAGCGCATGTCCGCGCTGGTCTTCTCGCTGACCACGCGCGTGGCGTCCGCCATCGCTTCCTCGACGGTGCGCGCGAGGAATGTCGGGTTCATCAGATAGCCGCCATTCATCAGCGCGGCGGCGCCCACCGCCGTCTGCAAGGGCGTGGTGGTAAAGCCGTGGCCAAAAGAAGCGGTGATGGAATGAACCTTCTTCCACACTTTCGGCTCCACGGGCCGCGCCACTTCCGGCAGTTCGGTCTTCATCCGTTCGAGAATGCCGAGCCGGTGCAGGAACTCGCGATGGCCTTCGATGCCGACGATGTCGGCCTCTCGCGCCGAGCCGATATTGGAGGAATAGATGAACACCTCAGGCAAGGTCAGCACGCGGCCCTTGCCATGGAAGTCGCGGATGGTCTGGCGGCCGATGGTGATGGGGCGGGTGGCGTCGAAGGTCGAGTTCAGGTTGGCCTTGCCCGAATCCAGCGCCATGGCGGTGGTGAAGCTCTTTACCGTCGAGCCCATCTCGTAGAGCCCCGCCGACATGCGGTTCAGACGGTCCTTGTCCTGGGCGTTGACCGGATTGTTCGGGTCGAAGTCCGGCACCGAAGCCATGGCGACGACCTCGCCGGTCTTGGCGTTGAGCACGACGGCGCCGGCCGCGATCGCCCTGAAGCGCTCGATGGCCGAGCTGATCTCGTCATGAACGATATGCTGCACGCGCAGATCGACCGACAGACGCACCGGCGCCAGATCCTTGGGCAGCGCAAGGCCGCTCTGCTGGAGATCGGCGAGCCCCTGCCCGTCTATGTATTTTTCGAGGCCGGATATGCCCTGATTGTCGATATTGGTGAGGCCGACAATATAGGCCGTGGTCGCGCCGGCCGGATAGAAGCGCCGCGTTTCCGTGCGGAAGCCGATGCCGGGAATGCCGAGCTGCATGATCTCCGACTGCTGGCGCGGGGTAAGCTGGCGCTGCAGCCACACGAAGCCGGCGCCGCTCCTGAGCTTGTTGTAGGTCTGTTCGTAATCGATATTCGGCAAAACCGTCGCCAGTTTCTCGATCGCCTCGTCGGCATCGACGATATGGCGCGGCTCGGCGAACAGCGAAGATGTCTTGATGTCGGTCGCCAGCACCTCGCCATTGCGGTCGACGATGTCGGGCCGCGACGCCGTCACCCGGCTTGCCGGCGCGCCCGAAGGCACCGGGTCCTGAAAGCCCAGATAGACGAGCCGGCCGCCGATGACGGCATAGATGCCGAAGAAGACCGCCATGGTCATGATCACGCGGTTGCGCGTGCGCCCGCCGGTGGTCTTGCGGGCGGAGTCCATCACGATGGAACTGTCATCGCCGGGCTGGCGGTTGCGCCGGAACGGGTTGATCCTGCCGATCATTCGACGGCTCCGGTCCGGGTCTGATCGATCGGCATTCCGGCCGCATCGGCGGCAGTGATGTCCTCGATGGAGAGCGGCCGCTGCGGCAGGCTGTCGATGCGCGCGAACTGATAGGGATTGACCTGTTCCAGGCCGAGCTGGTCCTGATAGCGTTCCACCAGCCGCTGCAATCGCGAAGGCTGGGTGAGCAGGCTCCAGTCGGCCTTCAGGAGATCGATGGTTTCTTCCTCGGTGCGAATCTGCGCCTGGAGCTTGCGGACCGCCGCAAGCTGCTCGCCGGCGTCGCGCTTGATCGAGTAGGTCATGGCCGCCGCGGCCACCATGACGCCTATCAGGACGATATCGCTGGTGCGGAACATGCTCTCACCTCTCTCCCGAAATGGCCGGAAGCCTTGGAAGCCCGAAAACCGAAGGATCGTCGCCGCGCGGCGGCGCATCGGTGCGTATCGCCGCCCGAAGCCTTGCCGAGCGGGCGCGCGGATTGCGCTCCACCTCGGCCTCGCCGGGCGCGATGCCATTGCCGGCGCGCCGGAACGTGGCGGCACGCTGCACGACCTGCGGCAGATGGCGCGAACCGGCGCTCGTCTCGTCGCGGTCGGCCAGGAAGCGCTTGACGATGCGGTCTTCGAGCGAATGGAAGGTCACGACGACGAGCCGCCCGCCGGGCTTCAGCGCCCGCTCGGCCGCGACCAGCGCGCGCGACAATTCGCCAAGCTCGTCGTTGACATAGATGCGCAGCGCCTGGAACACCCGCGTGGCGGGATGGATCTTGTCCTTCGGCGAGCGTCCGACCAGCGTTTCGATGGCGTCGGCCAGCTCCAGCGTGCGCGTGAAGGGCCGCTTTTCCCGCCGCGCCCCGATCATGCGGGCAATGCGCCCGGCGTGGCGCTCCTCGCCCAGCAGGCCGAAAATGCGGGTCAGATCGGACGTCTTGCAGGTGTTGACGACATCGGCGGCGCTCAGCCCCGCCTGCGCCATGCGCATGTCGAGCGGCCCGTCGGCACGGAACGAGAAGCCGCGCTCGGCCTGGTCGAGCTGCATGGAGGACACGCCGATATCCAGCACGACGCCGTCGGCCTGTTCGACATGTTCGTCCAGCACCGAAAACGGCGCATGAACGAGGCGCAGGCGTCCCTCATGTTCCGCTTCCAGCGCCCTTCCCGCCGCGATGGCGTCGGGATCGCGGTCGATGGCGACGACCCATGCGCCCGTGCCCAGAATGGCGCGCGTGTAGCCGCCGGCCCCGAACGTGCCGTCGACGATCACGTCGCCGGGTGCAGGCGCCAGCGCCTCGATCACTTCATCGAGAAGGACAGGGACATGGGGTGTCGAGACATCGGACCCGGTCGTCATGGCGCATCCCCCCCGGTGGATGGGCGGGCGGAGGCGCCGGTTGCCGCCTGCCGCAGCTTCAGAAGCCGTTCGCGCACCTTCGCGCCATGCTCCGCCAGCCGGCCCGGCTCCCAGATCTGAAAGAACTGCCCGCGACCGACGAAGGCAGCCTCCTGCGTGATACCCGTATGCTCGCGGATGAAATCCGTCATCACGATGCGCCCGTCCTGATCCAGCTTCAGGAACGTGCCGTCGCCATGGCAGAAGAAGGACATGTCGTCCGCCGTCCGCTGGAATGGGTCTTCCTGTGCGATCCGCTGCTCGTAGCGGTCGAGCAGGTCGAGCCCGCCGACATCCATGGCCGGCGTGTCGAGCCCTCTCAACGCATAGAGTTCGCAATAGCCGCGCTTTTGCACCACCGCGCGGAACGGCGCAGGCACCGATACCCGCCCCTTGGCGTCGATCCGGTTCACCGAGCTTGACAGAAAACGGTCCATGATGTGCTGCAGCCGCTTGCGCCGCCGCACCCCTTTCCATCGTCGCATCCGCGCCGCCGCGGCGCAGTCCCTCGTTCAGACCCCTGCCGTCCATCGCGCAGGCACGCAGCATTGCGCGAGCAGCCGCCGCGGCCGCCCGTCCGGCAAACGCATCACCCTGAAACGAAACAAAGGCTTGAATCTGCAAATGGGATAACATGGGGTTCTATGGGCGTCAACGGGAACACACTGCACGAGCACCGCGCCATCTCCATCCGGCGGAGAGTTTTGCGGTACTCTTCTTTATGATCCATTAAGCCTAACGAAACCTTACCCGGGCCGCGCTCGCCATCCCCATACGCGCCCAGCGAACCTCCTGTCCCGCGATATGAAAACCGCCTGAAACGGCCATTCAGAGCGGGTTCATGAGCATGCCGCCAAGGTGTCATCGTCATCAACAGGAGGAGCACACCATGACCATCGCAACCCTTTCCAAGCTGGCCATCGTCGCCGGCATCCTCGCCGCCTCCGTCTCCGGCTCATATGCCTATACGATCCACTACAAGGACGGGAAATACAGCGTGACCTGCGAAAACGGTTACAAGTGGACACGAGGCAACGGCACCCGGCAGATCAGCCACGCCGACGCCGCCAACATCTGCGCCAAGCGCGGCAGCTCCCTCATCGACAATTCGGGCGCGGGCAGCTCCGGCTCAGTCAAGGGCGCGAAGATGGCGCTTCCAGCGGTTCACAATGCAAACTGAAACAGATCAGCCCCGCTCCGGCGGGGTTTTCCTGGTGCGCAGCATGGGGCTCTCACCCCGCCGGCCGGCCAAAGGCGGGCGAAACACGAAAAAAATGCCAGCCGGCCTGTAAGCCGGGTTCTGTATGGCCTCCGCGCCTTGCGGCACGGAAACGTGGCGGCCATTCATCTTGGACGCCTGTTGCCAGACGCCTCACGCAACCTACCCGGACGGCGGGCCGGAAACAGCCCCCGGGGTTTCCCCCGCACCGCCCCTATTCGGTTTTGCTCCCGGTGGGGTTTACCGTGCCGCTTCCGTTGCCGGTCGCGCGGTGGGCTCTTACCCCACCCTTTCACCCTTACCGCGCACGAGGCGCGGCGGTTTGCTTTCTGTGGCACTTTCCCTGGGGTCGCCCCCGCCGGCTGTTAGCCGGCACCGTGTTTCCATGGAGCCCGGACTTTCCTCACCCGCAGCCTTTCGGCTCCTGCTGGTGCGGCCGCCCGGCCGGCTGGCAGTTGCGTATAAAGGTGTTCCGGCGCCAAAACGCAACAGAAAAGCAGCCTCTCCCCCGTTAACTCGACAGCGCCAGCGAAGCCATGTGCACCTTCACCTTGCTGCAATAGGCGGAGGAAACCGGGTTCATGCGCCGGGCGGCATGGCCTGCATTGTATTTGAGGATCGTGCCGCAGGTGGTTCCCCCGCCAAGACTGTGCGCCATGGCCAGATACTTCATCCCGTATTTGATGTTGGTTTCGGGGTTGAACAACCCTTTGGACGATCCGCTGTAGCCCATCATGCGCGCGGTGGAGGGCTTGATCTGCATCAGCCCGATCTCGCCGGAACTGCCGACCACGCCGGGGTTGTAATTGCTTTCCACCTTGACGACTGCGTGAGCGAGCGAAACCGGCACGCCATAGCTGGCGGCATATTTGCTGATCAGCGTGGAATAGCGGGTTCCCGAAACACCCGCAGCCTTGCCTGGCTTCCGGGCCGGGCGCTTCTTTCCTCTGGAAGATTTTTCCTTTGTGGAAGCAGCCTTGCGCGGAGTTTCGGCACTCTGTGCTTTCTTCACGACGAGCCCGCGTCCTCCCAGTTGCGGATCGAAACGATCGGCCTTCGCCGGACCGGCGGCGATAGCAAGCATGGCGGCAGCAACAGCCGCCGTGAAAACGGTTATTTTTGTCATTTTGTCCTGTTCAGTGTCGGCACACGAAGAACAACGCGCGCACTGGATGTGATTCGACCGGGAATTATTTTCCTGGGAGCCCGATCAGCCTGGACATTCCTCTGACGCGGGATGCCGGAGCAAAAATGGCAAAGCCGTTCAATTAAAATTACACGACATTACGAAGGATATTTTATTGTAGGCTATTCAATGTCTTGCGCCATGGAAGCGAGCAGCCGCTCCAGTGTTCTCAAGGTGGAACCATCGGCGATTCCGTCGACAATGCGGCGGCGGAAATGGCGCTGGAAGGCTTCCACGACGATGCGCGTCTGCGCGTCATAGAGGCCGGTGATCTCCACGCCATAGCCGTAGAGCGCCAGCATCGACTGCAACGTCTCCACCTCCGGCCCGGCATCGCCTTCTTCGAGCACGGGCCCCTGCCGGAGCGGCGATGGCGGCACGAAATGGCCGATGCCCGCGCCGGACAGGCGCTTCCACGGAAATTTCTCGCCGGGATCGACCTTGCGGCCGGGCGCGATGTCGGAGTGAGCCAGCACTCTTTCCGGCCGCACCTCGTGGCGCTGCATGATCCCCGCGCACAAGGCGATGACGGCATCGATCTGCCGCCCCGGAAAACGCGGATAGCCCAGCGCATGGCCGGGATTGACGATCTCGATGCCGATCGAGGTGGAATTGATGTCGCTCACGCCCTGCCATGAGCTCTTGCCGGCATGCCAGGCACGGTCGCTTTCGCGCACCATCTGCACGATGCGCCCGTCTTCATGAACCAGATAATGCGAGGAAACCTCGCTCTCGGCGTCACAAAGCCGGACCTCGGCCGCATGGCCGCTCTCCATGCCGGTGTAGTGCAAAACGATCATGTCGGGCCGCATCCCCTCGCGCCGCGGGCCGAAATTGGGCGAGACCCTCACTTCCGCGCCGGCCTGATCGGGGGCGAAACCGCTCATGCCGCCTGCAAGCTCCGCTCGATGCGTTCATAGGCGGCATTGATCGCGGCCAGCCGCGTCGTCGCGATGGCCACGAATTCCTGCGGAAGTCCCCGGCCGATCAGCCTGTCCGGATGATTTTCCGCCACCAGCCTGCGGTAGCGCCGCTTCACCTCGGCAAGCGGCTGTCCCCGCTCGATGCCGAGCACCACATAGGGATCGGCCGTGCCGAGCTCGACATGGCGCGACAGGATCATCTGGTAATGATCCTCGCCGATGCTGAAGATCTCCGCCACCTGGCGCAGAAAACCTTCCTCGCGTTCATGCAGCACGCCATCGGCCGTGGCGATGTGGAACAACCCGTCGAGAATATCTTCCAGCAGCATGCAGTTGGGCCCGCCATTGCCGCACAGGCCCGCCATCTGCCGGGCATAGATCTCGAAACCGGCGGTGTCCTGCCTGGCCAGATCGTAGAGGCGCGCGACGTTGCGCGCTTCCTGCGGCGGCACCTCGAAAATTTCCTGAAAGGCCCTGATCTCGTCCTGCGTCACCACGCCGTCGGCCTTGGCCATCTTGGCGGACAGCGCGATCATGGCCACGGAAAACGCCACCTTGCGCCGCAGCTCCGGATCGCCGGCGAACAGGGTGCGGACGGCCTCCACCATATCGGCCACGCCATGAGCCGCGGAGGAGGAAAGGCGCTGAATGAAATCGCCGATGCGGTTCCAGATTGACATGGTGGCTGTTTAGAGCCTTTCGCTCGCGCAGGGAAGCATGGTGTTTGCCATATCGCTCCCTGGCGATCGACCCCGACGAAAAAGGGCCGGCAACGCCGACCCTTTGCAACCGCAACGGCCCTTTGCAGCCGCAACCGCCTGAAAAACTATTCGGCCGGCGCGGGCATAGCAGGATCGGCCGGTGAACCGCTGTCGTCCGGGGCCGGCGCGATGCCCGGCGTAATGCTCTGCGTGGTCGAGCCATCGGTGGAGGGCGCAGGCGCGGCGGGAACGCTTTCGTCGGGCGCGACCGGATTCTCGGCGGCAGGCGGCGTCGTGCTTTGAGTGGTGGTCGCATCGGAGCCGCTGTCACTGCAAGCGGCGACGCCGAAAAGGCCAACGGCGCAAATCGATGCAAGAACGAGCTTCTTCATGTTTCAGTCTCCTTACAAACACCCCCGCCTTGCTGGCGGTTGCGAATGTAATGCCGAAAAGCGCTATCTGTTTCATAACGTTGCGTTTCGTTCTGTAACAGCGCCCGCTTCCCCGACCCCCGCCCGGCATGCCCCGCTGGCGGCGGTCTCAAAGCATGCCGCCCAAAAATCGGAGCCGGTTTCGGAGCAACGACATAAAAACAAGAACTTAAAGCGCAGAAAGCGAATCCGAAAGATCCCGACACGCTTTTGCGCAACCGGCCTTCCCGCTTTCACGTCATGCAGCGTGATTCTTTGCGCGAAGTTCCGGAATCGAAATCTGCGAAATCAGGCGCAAGCCTCTGCCCTGGAAGGCTTTATCGCGACCGTGCCATATACGCGCCCGTCACTGTGCGCCGCCCGCCGGCGCAAGGGCCGCCGCCAGAGCGGCCACCAGCGGTTCGGAGCCGTATCCGGTTGCCTTCGGCGTCAGTGCCATGCGCACGACCACCATGCGGCGCGACGGGATGACGGCGGCCGTCTGTCCGTCATGCCCCTTCAGCCAGAATGTGTCGGCGGGGACGCCCATCCGCGCGCCATTGCCGTCGGGCGCTTCCAGCCAGAGCTGCCCCCGGCCGTAGATGCCGTCCGAAGCGGGCGCGGGTTCGCGCATCCACGACACGAAACCGGCTGGCAGAATAGGCTTGCCGCCCCACACGCCGTCGTCGAGCAGGAACAGGCCGAACCGCGCCCAGTCGCGCGCCGTGGCATAGATGTAGGATGAGCCGACGAAGGTGCCTCTTGCATCGGCCTCGATGACCGCGCTCGACATGCCGAGCGGCCCGAACAGGGCGCGGCGCGGCCATTGCAGCGCCTGCTGCGGATCGTCCAGCGCCTGCTGCCACAGCCGCGACAGAAGCACCGATGTGCCGCTCGAATAGGAAAACGCTTTCCCCGCCGGTTCGCCCTGTTCCTTCGCAGCGGCGAACCCGGCCATGTCCGGCTCCAGATAGAGCATGCGCGTCACGTCGGCGACGGCGCCGTAGTCCTCGTTGAAGACCAGCCCGCCCGACATGGCCATCAGGTCGGCAATCGTGATGCCCGCCCGCCCGTCGCCTTCCCAGCCGGGAAACAGATGGCTGGCGTCCACCCTCATCCGCCCCTCGCGGATCAGGGTGCCGATGATGGCGGCGTTGACGGTCTTGGACATCGACCAGCCAAGCAATGGCAGGCTTGCCGAAAAACCCTCGCCGTAGCGCTCGCCGACGATCCGCCCGTCCTTCACCACGACGATGGCGCGCATCCCCGGACCTGCGAGATCGTCATCGCCCAGAATGGCGGCGATTTCGGCGGAAGCCTGACCGACCCGCTCTCCCGCGGGCCACGGCGCCTCCGATGAAGAGGGCGCGACCGGCGCCTGCGGCACCTGCACGGCCCGGGCCCGCTCCACATCGCCGTCCGGCACGTTCGCGCACCCCATGCCCTCGCGCGCAATGGCGGTGCTTTGCCCCAGGAAGCCGAGCAGCCCGGCCGTGACCGTGCCCGCCGCGCGGTCGACGGAAACCCGCATCGGTTTCAGCAGCGGATGGCCGGGGGCCTGCACATCCACTTCCAGCACCTCGTCCGGATCCCGTCCGGCGATGAACACGTTCGAGCAGACGATCTTGGCGGCGTAGCCGGACCCGACCCGGATCAGCTCCGGCGGCGCGAAATAGAGCCAGGCGAACAGGCAAGCGATTGCAAGGACGGCGAGCCCCATGGCGGCTTTCACGAGCCTGATGAACACCCCCATCGCCTTCCCTCTCGATTCGCCCCGCCGATTCTCTTCGCATATCCGCGCATATTTGCGGTTCTGCGCCGCCCCATCAACCGAATATAAACCATGTTCGGGCAATGACCGGCGGGAGTTCGTTCCGTCAGGACGGGGAAGCGCTGCGGGATGGCCCGGCCGCCTCATCATGCCGCCGCAAACGGGTTGGGGTTAAAAATGCGCCGACTGGCATTCATTCTCGGACTGTCTCTGCTCGGCGCCTGCTCCACCACGCTTGAGGACATGGTGCCCACCGGCGCGCCGTCCACGATTGCCCCTTCCGGTGTCGCCGGCAAGGCGCCGCGCTTCGGCGACAGCAACCCGCATGACTGGCAGGGAACCACGCCATGGCACTATGCCGTGCACGGCACCGACGTGTCCAAATACCAGACCTCGGTCGAGTGGGCGCAGGCGAAGGCCGCCGGCATCTCCTTCGCCTTCATCAAGGCCACGGAAGGCGGCGACCGCGTGGACGACTATTTCAGCGAACACTGGCGCGACGCCAAAGCCGCCGGCGTGCCGCGCGGGGCCTATCACTTCTATTATTTCTGCCGTCCGGCCATAGAGCAGGCGCACTGGTTCATCCAGAACGTGCCGAAAGACCCCTCCGCGCTGCCGCCGGTGCTGGACATGGAGTGGAACCCTCAGTCTCCGACCTGCAAGCTGCGCCCCTCCCCGGAGACGGTGCGCACGGAAATGTCGATTTTCCTGAAGACCATCGAGAACCATTACGGCAAGAAGCCGATCATCTATACCTCGATCGATTTCTTCGACGACAACCGCCTCTCCACCTTCCATGGCTACCCATACTGGCTGCGCTCCGTCGCCGGCCATCCGTCGAACCGTTACGGGGCGCATCCCTTCACCTTCTGGCAGTATACGGGCACCGGCGTCGTGCCCGGCATCAGAGGCAAGGCCGACATAAACGTGTTCAACGGAACACAGGCGGCCTGGCAAAAATGGCTGAAGCAGAACACCCGTTGACAGCCCGGAGCCAATGGCATTCATGGTTCCGGCCATGGCTCCTGCCCGCTTTTCGACATAAGCGGTTGCCATAGAGCGGCCTCTGAGGAAATCTCTGAAATCTGTCGAGTCCGGAAGGAACCCCATGCGCACGCCCATTCTTGCCCTTGCCACGCTGATGACGAGCCTGTCCGGCGCGGCCATCGCCCAGGAATGCGGCGCGGATTTCGATGCGTGGAAGCAGGGCGTGGGCGAGGAAGCCCGGGCCGCCGGCGTTGGCGAAGCGGGCCTGCGCGCGCTGGAGGCGGCCGACATCGACACCCGCGTTCTGGCGCGCGACCGGTCGCAGGGCGTATTTTCCCAGACCTTCATCGAATTCTCCAGCCGGATGATCTCCGATTACCGGCTGAAGCACGGCGCAGCCAACATGCGCAAATACGCCTCCGTCTTCGACCGGGCCGAGCAGGAATATGGCGCGCCGGCCCCCGTCATCACCGCCTTCTGGGCGCTGGAAACGGATTTCGGCGCCGTGCAGGGCGATTTCCCCACCCTCAACGCCCTGGTGACGCTGGCGCATGACTGCCGCCGGCCGCAGCTCTTCCGTCCGCATCTGGCGCCGCTCTTGACCCTTATCGACCGCGGTGTGCTGCCCGCCGACGTGAAGGGCGCATGGGCCGGCGAAATCGGCCAGACACAGATCCTGCCGGCGGATTACCTCAACAACGGCGTCGACGGCGACAATGACGGCATCGTCGACCTGCGCAATAGCGCTCCCGACGCCATCATGACCACCGCCAGGAAAATTCAGTCGCGCGGCTGGGCGCCCGGCCAGCCATGGATCGAGGAGGTCCGCATCCCCGACGATCTGCCGTGGGAGCAGACCAGCCGCACCAACAAGCTTCCCGTCGCCCAGTGGAACCGGTGGGGCGTCACCCGCCGTGACGGCAGCCCGCTGGCCGACGACGGCCAGACCGCCGGCCTTGCCCTGCCGATGGGCCGCAAGGGTCCGGCTTTCCTCACCTACGACAATTTCGAGGTCTACCTGAAGTGGAACCAGTCCTTCACCTACGCGCTGACGGCCGCGGTGCTGGCCGCCCGCCTCGATGGCGCCGCGCCCTATGATCCCCGCTCGCCCGAACAGGGCCTCGGCATGGAGCAGATGAAGGATTTGCAGCGCAAGCTTCAGGCCCGCGATCACGATGTCGGCAATATCGACGGCATCCTCGGCACCAACACGCGCGAAGCGGTCAGGCAGGAGCAGATGCGTCTCGGCATTGCCGCCGATGGCTGGCCCACGGTGGATCTTCTGTCCAGCCTTTGAGGCACATCGCCCGAAAGCGGAAACCTGTTCCGGCGCAGCAATATCCGTGAAAGGAAAGCCTGGAACCGTTCATGGTTTCACGGAATCGCCGAACGCCTCCAGGTCTTTGTTTGGTCGCGTTTCCAAACCGGAAAAGCGTTTCCACTTTTCCTGGAAACGCTCTAAAGCGTGTCGCGATCTTTCAGTTTAGCTCCCTGCGCTTCAAGCTCTTGTTTTTACGCATGTCGTTGCCCCGAAACCGGTTCCCACTTTCGGGCGACATGCTAGGGGGCGCAAGAAGCAAATCCGGGGGATCGCGACCCGTTGCAGATCCTGCTTTTTTTCAGAAGCGGCCGCGATCGCTTCCAAACGGTTTGCGCGCGCAAAGCGAATCCCCGCACCCGCCTTCCCCCTGGCTGCAACCGTGGAACCCGGCGGCATGGTACCGGATATCGCCCGCCACCGGTTGCGGCCATCACAATTTATGCACAAGTGTTAAGCTGGTTTTACCCTGCAAATACAGAGACTAGACAGAAACCGCTCCACAAATTCGCCGCAATGGCGCGATTTTTTTCCTTGTCTGCCGGCAAAATACTTCTAGACTCCCCGGATAGCTTTTCAGAAGGAGGCTGTTCATGGGGCTTACGAGGCCTGTCAACGCATTGATAATTTGCGCCGCTTTCGCGTTCGTCGGCGCTCTGATCATAGGCGTCCTTCCCTGACCTTCGGGTCGAGGGGGCCAGTAAATACAGAAGCCACAAACTGAAAGCGCAGATCGAATGGAAAGGCCGGGCACCATGCCCGGCCTTTTCTGTTCAGGATGTTGCTTTTCCGGCCTTCCGGTCAGGCGGCGACGCTGGCCCCGTTGCTGTTGCGCGGGCGGATGCCGATCATATGGCACACCGCGAAGGCGAGATCGGAGCGGTTCATGGTGTAGAAATGGAAATCGCCGACACCGCGCTCGACGAGATCGTGCACCTGCTCGGCAGCTACCGCGGCCGCCACCAGGGCATGCGTTTGCGGGTCGTTCTCAAGCCCGTCGAAGCGCTCGCGCAGCCACAGGGGAACATGCGCGCCCGCGCGGGTCGAAAAATTCACCACCTGCCCGATATTGTGAACCGGCAATATGCCCGGAACGATGGGGATATAGATACCGGCCCGGCGCACACGCTCCACGTAGCGCTCATACACATCGTTGTCGAAAAAGAACTGGGTGATGGCGCGCGTGGCCCCATTGTCCACCTTGCGCTTGAGCATATCGATATCGGTGGCGAAATCGGGGCTTTCGGGATGCTTTTCGGGATAGGCGGACACCGAAATGTCGAAAGAGCCCTGACGGCCAAGGGCCGCGACCATATCCGCGCCGTTGGCATAGCCATCGGGATGCGGGCGGTATCCGGTGCCCGCCCCCGCCGCCGGATCGCCACGCAGGGCCACGAAACGCGTGACGCCAAGCTCCACGAACTGCCGGATCACCTCATCCGCTTGCGCGCGCGTGGCGTCGATGCAGGTCAGGTGCGCCGCGGGCGCAAGGCTGGTTTCGCGGATGATGCGGGCAACGGTGCGCGCCGTGCGCTCGCGCGTGGAGCCGCCCGCCCCATAGGTCACGGACACGAAATGCGGATGCAGGGGCTGAAGACGCGTGACGGTTTCCCAAAGCCGCGTCTCCATGTCGTCGGTCTTGGGCGGAAAGAACTCGAAGGAGACGCGGATGCTGTTCCCCAGATCGGCACGGCGGGATAAGCGATACTGGTTCATCAGGCGACTTCCCCGATTTGTACTGCATGACGGGTTGGGACGGGATCGGCAATGAGCAGGCGACGGTCGCGGCCGAGCCACAGCTTGACGGTCAGCCCGCCGGCGCTGCCGCCCTGCGGCTCGAATTCCTGACTGCTTTCCAGATCGAGCCCGGCCTCGGAAAACCATTCGCCGATCTGGCGATCGGAGAAGCCGAGGCGCTGATGGGCATGTTCCTCGCGCAGGAATTCAAGCGAATGCGGCGCGAAATCGACGATGATCAGCCGCCCCGAAGGGCGCAGCAGCCGCGCGGCCTCGGAAATGGCGCGCGCCGGATCGGCGAGATAGTGCAGCACCTGATGAATGGTCACCAGGTCATAAGCGTCGCGCTCGACCGGCGGCGCGAAAATATCGCCCTGCCGCACCTGCGCGTTGGTGACGCCGGCGCGATCCAGATTGGCGCGCGCGACGGCCAGCATCTCGCGCGACATGTCGATGCCGACGCCGCGCCGGTAGAGCGGCGACAGGATTTCCAGAACGCGCCCGGTGCCGGTGCCGAGGTCCAGCATGGACTGGAAGGGGCGCTTGCCCACCAGTTGCAGAATGGCCGTCTCCACCGCCTTGTCGGGCACATGCAGCGAGCGGATTTCGTCCCAGCTTGCCGCATTCTGAGAGAAATATTCGGTCGCCCGCTCCTGCCGGCGCCGCTTGACGGTCTCCAGCCGCTCCATGTCGCGCTCGATCTGTGGGTCGCCGGCATCGACGCCGGCGATCAGGCGCAGCACGAAAGCGCGCGCCGTCTCCTGATCGGAGAGCCGGAAGAACGCCCAGGACCCTTCCTGATATCGGCCGATCAGCCCCGCTTCGAGAAGCAACTTGAGATGACGGGAGACGCGCGGCTGCGACTGGCCCAAAATCTCCGTGAGATCGGACACCGTCAGATCGCCCTGCGCCAGCAGCAGCAGAATGCGCAGCCGGCTGGATTCCGCAGCCGCCTTCAAGGTATCCACCATGGTATCGAGCGTGACGTTCATGCCCAAATTCATCCGGAGTAACGTTCAAAAAGATATAAAGATATGTTTATGTGATTGTCACCCGATTTGCAACGGGTGATTTTCATCCTACCCGCCTTGTGAAAATCCGGAGTCCGAAAACATGTTTGAATTACGTCGCGACGAGCGGAAGCTGGCCGAAGATCCCGCCGAAATGGCGGCTGACGGCCATGTCGTCTTCATCGGCCGCATCTCCTCGCCATGGAGTTTGCGCCAGGAGTGCCCGAAGAACATGCAGGCAGCGCGCGAGCGCAATGCACCGGCAAGGCTGGCGCTCGACCCGGCCTATCGGGACGGGCTTGCCGGTCTCGAAGGCTACAGCCACATCCATATCCTGACCTGGCTGCATCATTCGCCGCGGAATCTGATTGTGCAGAAACCGCGCCATGCCACCGGGGCCAAAGGCGTTTTCGCGCTGCGCTCTCCGGCGAGGCCCAATCCCATCGGCCTGCACACGGCAAAAGTCCTGCGCATCGACCCGGCCACCGGTATTATCGATCTGGACGCGATCGATGTGCTGGACGAAACTCCCGTGCTCGACATCAAGCCCTATTTCCCGTCCGTCGATGCCATCGCGGACGCGGAAATTCCGAACAGGGAGCGCACATGATCCGCGCCACCGGGCGGCACAAGGCCATCGCGAAGGCGATCACCGCGCTGCTGCCGATGGCCCCCTATGCCGATATCGAGAAGATCAGGGCCGATGCCGGCGCGCCCCATCTGAAGGCCCTGCCCGCGTCCATCGCCGTCTGGCTGGCGACGGTCGCCCATATCCGCCACGCGCATACGGATTACGAAAGGCTTCTCGGCGAAGGCTATGACCGCGATTCGGCCCGCTTCTTCGTGGTGGACGAGATCAACGCCTGGCTGACCAAATGGCGCGCCACGCGCCTCCTCGACGCGGACGAGGAAGACGCCTGAGCAGATCCTGTCTGAGCAGGTCCTGTCTGAGCAGGTCCTGTCCGGGCCGGTTCAGTCCTTGCGCACGGCCACGATGAACAGGCGCGGAAAGCGCAGCAGCACCTTGCCATCGGCGGCGGCCGGATAGGCCGCCGCGATCTTTTCCAGATAGCGTGCAAGAAATGCCTGCCGCTCGTCCTCTTCCAGCGGATCGACGAACGGCTTCAGGCCGGTGGATTTCAGCCATTCGACGATGGCGTCCGGCCCCGCCAGCGGATGGTTGTAGACCGTGTGCCAGATATCGAGGCGCGCGCTCAGCGGCTTCAGCAAATCGTAATAATGCAGCACCGGCGGCAGCGGATCGCGCGCCGCATCGGCGATCTTCGGCCCGAACGGCATTTCGGCGGCCGCCTCGCGCATCAGCCGGTGCGAGGGCTCGCCCGGATTGTCGGGCATCTGCACCGCCAGCGTGCCGCCGGGTGCCAGCTGCTCCATCAGCCGCACCAGCACCTGCGGGTGGTTGGGCAGCCACTGGAACACGGCGTTGGCGAACAGAACGTCCGCCTTTTCGGCTGGCGACCAGCTTTCGGCATCCGCCAGCTCGAAACGGAGGCCTGGCAGGCGCTTGCGGGCTTTTTCCAGCATGTCGGGCGACGTATCGATGCCCGAAACCTCCGCCTCCGGCCAGCGCTTCGCCAGCAGTTCGGTCGAGTTGCCCGGCCCGCACCCGATATCCACCACGCGCCGCGGCGAGACGGCCGGCACCTGCGCCAGCAGATCGCGCGAGGGACGCGTGCGTTCGTCCTCGAACTTCAGATATTGCGTGGCCGACCAGTCTTTCATTGCTCCCCCGATGGCTCGCTCGCCAAAACAAAACGCCCCGTTTTTGGCGGGGCGTTTGTGAAATATCAGCGGGTCAGGCGCTTGTAGGTCATGCGGTGCGGATTGACCGCTTCCGGACCCAGACGGCGGATCTTGTCCTGCTCGTAATCCTCGAAATTGCCCTCGAACCACTCGACATGGCTGTCGCCCTCGAAGGCCAGGATATGCGTGGCCAGACGGTCGAGGAACATGCGATCGTGAGAGATGATGACGGCGCAGCCGGCATAATTCTCAAGCGCATCTTCGAGCGCCGCCAGCGTTTCGGTGTCGAGATCGTTGGTCGGTTCGTCGAGCAGCAGCACGTTGCCGCCGTTGCGCAGCATCTTGGCCAGATGGACGCGGTTGCGCTGACCTCCCGAAAGATTGCCCACCTTCTGCTGCTGGTCCTGGCCGCGGAAGTTGAAGGACGAGCAATAGGCGCGGGTATTGGCTTCGAACTTGCCGAGCTTCACCACCTCTGCGCCGCCAGACACCTCTTCCCACACGGTCTTGTTGGGATCGAGCGCATCGCGGCTCTGGTCGACATAGCCGAGCTTCACCGTCTCGCCGATGCGGATCGTGCCGGCATCCGGCTTTTCCTGCCCGGTGATCATGCGAAACAGCGTGGTCTTGCCCGCGCCGTTGGGGCCGATGACGCCGACGATGCCACCCGGAGGCAGCTTGAACGACAGGTTCTCGATCAGCAGCTCGTCGCCGAAGCCCTTCGACAGGCCCTCCACCTCGATGACCACATTGCCCAGCCGCTCGCCATGCGGAATGACGATCTGGGTATCGGTGGGGCGGCGCGAATCGGCTGCTGCCAGCAGATCGTCGAACGCCTTGATACGGGCCTTGGACTTGGTCTGGCGGGCCTTGGGGCTCGACTGGATCCACTCGCGCTCGCGGCTGATGGCGCGCTGGCGGGCGTCGTCCTCGCGCCCTTCCTGCTTGAGACGCTTGGCCTTGGCTTCCAGATATTTGGTGTAGTTGCCCTCATAGGGGATGCCGCGGCCGCGGTCGAGCTCCAGAATCCAGCCGGTGACGTTGTCGAGGAAGTAACGGTCGTGGGTGATGAGCAGCACCGAGCCCTTGTAGGCGCGCAGGTGCTTTTCCAGCCATGAGGTGGTCTCGGCGTCGAGGTGGTTGGTCGGCTCGTCGAGCAGCAGAAGGTCGGGCTCTTCCAGCAAAAGGCGGCACAGCGCCACGCGGCGGCGCTCGCCGCCGGAAAGCTTGGTCACGTCCGCATCCTTGGGCGGGCAGGCCAGCGCATCCATGGCCATCTCGACCTGCTGTTCCAGATCCCACAGGTTCAGGCGGTCCATCTCGTCCTGAAGCCTGGCCGACTCGTCCGCGGTCTCGTCGGAATAGTTCATCATCAGCTCGTTGTAGCGCTCGATGATGGCCGTCTTCTTCGCAACGCCGTCCATGACGTTCTCGAACACGGTCTTGTTCGGGTCGAGGTCCGGCTCCTGCGCCAGATAGCCAACGGTGGCGCCCTCGGCCAGCCAGGCTTCGCCGGTATAGTCCTTGTCGAGCCCGGCCATGATCTTCAGGATCGTCGACTTGCCCGCGCCGTTGGGCCCCAGAATGCCGATCTTGGCGTCGGGGTAGAATGAAAGATGAATATTCTCCAGCACCTTCTTGGTGCCGTAGGCCTTGTTCAGGCCGGCCATATGATAGATGAACTGGCGTGCCACGCGCTCTTCCTTGAACAATTCGTGATCGGAGGTTGGCCGCTATGTAGGCGAAAGACCGGCCGGGGGCAATGCCCCCTGGACCCCTGAACGGGCCGGCCGGATGGCGCCTGTCAGGGCTTTATATAGGTGTAGCCCTGCTGTTGCAGATGACTGAGCTCGGCGACGCCGGACGGAACGATGTCATCCTCGAAGACCTCGAACAGATCCTTTTCGAAATCGATGTTGCGGCCGCTCAGCGTGTTGTTGCACACCAGAAAGGAAACGTTCTGCGTCTTCAGGCTGGTCACGGCCGACTGGAGCGCGACATCGTCCTGCGCCTGCATCAGCAGTTTGAGGCCATCGCCGTGCAGCACGACCTTCACCTCTATATTGTCGCGGCCCACCGCATTGACGTGGTTCTGCACATTGGTCAGGGCCGCCTTGTAGAGCTTGCCCTCGGAACCGCCATCGCCATTGATGTGATAGACGACCTTCTGCTGGCCGTAGCGGTCAGCCGCCCCGGCGGAGCCTGACGTTGCCAAAACTGCCAGTGCCATCATGACGATTGCGATCCCAAACCTGAATTTCATCGATATGTCCTCCCTGAAAAACATATCGATATATCATGTTTTTTGCATATAATAACCCGCAACCTGCATTTTGCCGCGACGCCGCCATAAAACAAGATGACGGACCACGCAGAAACCGATTCCCGCAGCCCCGCCGGAACGCCTTGCCGCGCGCTTCGGATGGCGCGGGAGGTTTGAGGGCCGGCGCGGGCACGGCTCTTTCAGTCCCCGCGCGCATCATTTTATCTGAATTCATCATGACCCGTTCGCGCATGTTGCACGTAAAAGCTTTCTGTGCAGCCATGCGACTGGCGCCCCCTTGCCCGTAAGGGCACAGGACCCGCGCCGATCGTGCAGTTTTCCGGCAGGCGGGAAGAAAGATGAGCTTCAACGACCGACAAACGCTTTCGACCGGCAGCGGTGCGACGCTGAACCTGTATGTCGAGCCTGCCGCGATATCGCCACGCGGCGTCATCCAGATCAATCACGGTCTGGCCGAACATGCCGCCCGCTACGCTGCTTTTGCGAAGTTTCTGTCGGCCCGCGGCTTCCACGTCTATGCGCATGACCATCGCGGCCATGGCTTCACCCGCGCGCCCGATGCGCCCCCCGGCCGCTTCGCCGGCAAGAATGGCGTGGACAAGCTGATCGCCGATGTCGACGCCGTCCACGACCTCATCGCCGCAACCCATCCCGGCCTGCCCGTCATCATTTTCGGCCATTCCATGGGCGGCATGATCGCGCTGAACCATGTGCTGCGCCATTCCGGCCGCGTTCATGCGGCCTCCGTCTGGAACTCGAATTTCCAGTCCGGTCTCCTGGCCCTCGCGGCACGCGCGATCCTTGGCTTCGAGCGCTTTCGCCTCGGTTCCGACGTGCCTTCGCGGCTTTTGCCGAAGCTGACCTTCGAAGCATGGGGCAAGGCAATTCCCGGCCATCGCACGCTTTTCGACTGGCTGTCGCGCGATCCGGCCGAGGTCGACGCCTATATCGCCGACCCGCTCTGCGGCTGGAATGCGTCGGTGTCGCTGTGGATCGACCTGTTCCGGCTTGCCGGCAACGGAGCCGACAATGCCGGGTTCGCCGGCATCCGCCGCACGCTGCCCTTCTATCTGGTCGGCGGCGAAAGCGATCCCGCAACCAATGGCGGCAAAAGCATGCGCCAGCTCGCCGCGCGCATGAAGACCATGGGTTTTTCCGACGTGACCACGACCATCTACCCGCAGACCCGCCACGAAAGCCTCAACGAGATCAATCGCGACAGGGTCATG
>JAZIHP010000010.1:0-70912 GCA_036678505.1 Alphaproteobacteria bacterium | reverse complement strand
CAAAAATCCCTTGGCCAAAAATTCCTTGGAGAAAATCCCTCGGCGAAAACCCCGGCTCGGCTCTCGGCGCAAACCGGCAAGACGAGCGTGGAAAGTTTCGGCGAGATCCGGCCGCACATGCGTGGCGGCCGCTTCGCCGATTCATCTTACGCTATATTTATCAGCCAAGTTCTCGTGAGAAGATAATCCACATGATGCGGCTTTCCCCTTCATGGGTATTGCGGAAGGAATGCGGCGCGGAACTGTCAAACTGGAAGGCATCGCCTTCAGCAAGATTATAAGCTGACGCGCCGACGGTCAGTTCAAAACTTCCGGTGAGCACCAGCCCGCACTTCTCCCCGACCCGCCGCCACGGCTCGTCTCCGGAATGCCCTCCCGGCCGAAGGCAGAGCAGCATCATTTCAAGCTGCGTTCCCCGCTGCGGAGACAGCAGTTCCTTTGTCAGCCCCGTCGCATCGAAGCGAAGCAGCGGCCGCTGATCGTGCCGCATGACGATATTTGCTTCGGGTTCCATATTAACCCGTTGATTTTCTTCGAAAAAAGCTCCGAATGGAACGCCGAGCCCAAGGCGGATGCGGTCCAGGACCCTGATCGACGGCGTGGATCTGTTGCGCTCGATATGGCTCAGCATCGCCACCGAAACCTGGCACTGCGCGGACAGTTCCTGCAACGTCATGCCGCGCTGCATCCGCAGCGCGCGGATGCGCTCGCCCAACCCGTTGAGAACCGAATCCGGCGCAGGGGCCAGTTGTTCATCATCCATGCCGTCCCAGCCCCCTTCATTTTACCGCTATCAATAGGTAATTCCGCGGAAAAATTCTATACACGCTAAAAACAATCTTGCAAAATTATACGCACACGATAATTATATTTTCGTAGCAACGATACGCGCTGTCGGCCCGGCGACCGTCACGCCCGTCGCGTTGTCCTGCAACATGGGGAGAGGTCAATTGTTTTCATTAAAATTTGTCGCGCTTGGCGGCGCGTTGGCGATCGGCACGCTTTTTGGCTGGCAGGCTCATGCCCAGCAGCAGGGCGGCGGCATCGTCATCACCACCACGCCCGAGCCGGCGCTGATCACCAATGCGCTCAGTTCGGCGCCGACGACGGCAGAAGTCGCGACGAAGATTTTCGACGGCCTGCTCGAATACGACATGGACCTCAACCCGAAGCCCTCGCTGGCCGAAAGCTGGGAGATCGGCGAAGACGGCAGGACCATC
Source organism: Alphaproteobacteria bacterium (assembly GCA_036678505.1). GTDB lineage: Bacteria > Pseudomonadota > Alphaproteobacteria > Rhizobiales > Rhizobiaceae > Mesorhizobium. The sequence goes on along the minus strand of JAZIHP010000010.1, from coordinate 69,692 downwards.
ACCTTCAGGCTGCGCGAAGGCGTGAAATGGCATGACGGCAAGCCCTTCACCTCGGCGGACGTGCAGTTTTCGCTGCTCGAAGTGGTGAAGCAGTACCATCCGCGCGGCAAGGGCAACCTTGGCCCGGTCAGCGCGATCGAAACGCCCGGCCCGCTGACCGTCGTGCTGAAGCTCGATCATCCCTATGTCCCGCTGATGAAGGGACTTTCGAGCCTGGAGGCGCCGATTGTGCCGCGCCACATCTACGAAGGCACCGATTTCCGCAACAACCCGGCGGTCAACATGCCGGTCGGCACCGGTCCGTACCGCTTCGTCGAATGGGTGAAGGGCAGCCACATCCGCCTTGAGCGCAATCCCGATTACTGGCGCGACGGCCGCCCCTATCTGGACAGTCTCGTCTTCCGCTTCATCGCCGACTCCGCGACCCGCGCCGCCGGCATCGAAAGCGGGGAAATCGATGTCGCGACCTTCGGCACCATCAACCCGGTGGAAATGCGCCGCCTCGAAAAAATCGACGGCATCTCGATCGCCTATGGCGGCTATGAGGCCATCGCCCCGGTGATGATGCTGGAGCTGAACACCCAGGTTCCGCCCTTCGACAAAAAGGAGGTGCGCCAGGCCGTCGCTTATGCCCTCGACCGCCAGCGCATCATCGACGCCGTCTGGTACGGCTTCGGCAAGCCGGCAGTCGGTCCGATTTCCTCCTTCGTGAAGGGCGCGGGCGCCTGGACCGACGAGGGCGTCCTCGACTTCACCGTCGAGAACCGTCTGGATATCGCCAAGAAGCTGCTGGACGACGCGGGCTATCCGGCCGGGGCCGACGGCAAGCGCTTCAGGATCGTCCATGACGTCGCCACGTTCGGCGAAGACTGGCGCCGCATGGGCGAGGTGATCAGGCAGCAGCTGGCCCGCGTCGGCATCGAGGTCGAATTGCGTACCCGCGACTACCCGACCTTCGTGCGCGAGGTGCATAACAATTACGATTTCCAGATGACCTCCACCTGGTCGATCGGCATGGCCGACCCGACCCTGGGCGTGCAGCGCAACACCTGGTCGAAGACCATCAACCGGGACGTCCCGTTCGGCAACGTCTCGCAATATTCGAACCCCGAGGTCGACAAGCTGTGGGAAGCCGCGCAGACCGAAGCCGATACGGCCAGGCGGAACGAAATTTTCCACGGCCTGCAACGCAAGCTGGTCGAGGACAGCCCGATCGTTTGGATCATGGATATGGATCTGGTGGCCGTGCAGCGTGATCGCGTCAGGGATCTGATCACCTCGCCGCTGGGCCTGCGCGGCGGCCTCTACGACGTCTGGGTCGAGAAGTAGCACTTCGGATCGAGGCCCGCTCCCGGCCATGCCGGGGGCCGGCGTCCGATATCTTCAGCGAAAGTCTGAACCTATGTGGCTTGCCAACGGCAAATATGTCCTGAACCGGATTTTACACGGCGTCCCGATCATTCTCGCCATCGTGGTCGTGAACTTCTTCCTGATCCGCCTGGCTCCGGGCGACGCCGCCCAGGTGCTTGCGGGCGAGGCGGGCTCCGCCACCGAGGAATATATGGCGCAGATCCGGGCCCAGTTCGGCCTCGATCAGCCATTGTGGGTGCAGTTCGTCAACTATATGAAAAACCTGCTGGTCTTCGATCTCGGCTATTCCTTCCGCCACGGGCGCGAGATTTCCTCGCTGATCATGGAGCGTCTCGGCGCCACGTCGCTGCTGATGGTCAGCTCGATGACGCTTTCGATCGGCTTCGGGATTCTGCTCGGCGCGGTGGCCGCGATCCGCGACCGCACGTTCCTCAGCCATGTGATCATGATCCTTTCGATCGTCACCTATGCAACGCCGCTCTTCTGGGCCGGCCTGATGCTGGTCATCGTTTTCGCGCTGAACCTCGGCTGGTTTCCGACCAGCGGCTATGAAACGATAGGCGCGCCGCTGGCCGGTTTCGCCCACGTCCTGGACGTCGCCCACCATCTGGTGCTGCCGGTCGTTGCGCTCTCGTTTTTCTACATGGCGCTCTACACCCGGCTGATGCGGGCCTCGATGCTGGAAACGCTGGGGCAGGACTTTATCAAGACCGCCCGCGCCAAGGGCCTTTCGGACGGCCGTATCATGATGAGACATGCGCTGCGCAACGCGATCATCCCGGTCGTGACGATGGCCGGCGTTCAGGTCTCGGCCATGCTCGGCGGTTCGGTCATCATCGAGTCGGTCTTTGGCTGGCCGGGCCTAGGCCTGCTCGCCTATGAGGCGCTCTTCGCCCGCGATCTCAATCTGCTGCTGGGGATTTTCTTCCTGAGTTCGATCCTCGTCGTCGTCACCAATGCGCTGGTCGATGTCGTCTACACGCTGGTCGATCCCCGCATCCGTCTGACAGGGGGCCGTCATGGCCGGTAATTCCAAACGCCCGTCGCTGGCGGCAAATCTTTTGCGCAACCCCAGCGGAGCGATCGGCTTCCTGCTTTTGGCATCCGTTATCTCCATGGCCGCCTTCGCCTCGGTGCTTTTTCCGGAAGATCCTTTTGAGATGGTCGGCATGCCCTTCGAGGCGCCGTTCACGGGCGACTATCTGCTCGGCACCGACATGCTGGGCCGCGACATCGCCGCCGGCATCGCCTATGGCGCGCGCATCTCGCTTCTGGTGGGGGTGGTGAGCACCGTCGTGATCGTGGTTCTCGGCACGGTGGTCGGCGCTCTGGCCGGTTATTACGGCGGCTGGATCGATACCGCCGCGATGCGCGTCACGGAATTTTTCCAGACCATCCCGACCTTCATCGGCGCCATTGTGATCGTGGCGGTGCTGGGGCCGACGCTTCCCAACATCATCGGCGCCATCGCGATTGTGAGCTGGGCGCCGCTCGCACGACTGGTGCGCGCCGAGGTCAAAAGCGTCAAGAGCCGCGAATTCGTCGAGGCTTGTGTTTCGCTCGGGATGCATGACCTGCGCATTCTGGCGGTGCAGATTCTGCCGAACGTGCTCACCACCATCGTGGTCGCGGGCTCGCTGATGGTGGCGACCGCGATCCTCTTCGAGGCGGGCCTGTCCTTCCTCGGTCTGGGCGACCCCAACACCATGACCTGGGGCTATATGATCGGGGCGGGCCGCTCGGCGATCCGGACCGCCTGGTGGATGGTGACCATACCCGGTCTGGCCGTGTTGCTGACGGTGCTGGCCATCAACCTGATCGGCGACGCGCTGAACGAAGCCCTGAACCCGAGAGCCAAGCGATGAGCATTTCTTCCCCCGTCCTCCAGGTCGAGGGCCTGCGCACCGAATTCCGCAGCAGGCGCAGCCACTGGTTCCCGGTCGTCAATGATGTGGATCTGCACCTTGCGGCGGGGGAAACCCTGGCGGTGGTGGGTGAATCGGGCTGCGGAAAGAGCATGCTGGCGCATTCTATGCTGCAATTGCTGCCAAAACGCATCTCCCGCATCGCCGCTGGCAGCATCCGCCTGGGCGGCGCCGATCTTGCAAGGCTTTCTGACGCCGAGATGCGCCGCGTGCGCGGAAAAGACATCTCGATGGTGTTCCAGGAGCCGATGACCTCGCTCAACCCGTTGATGAAAGTGGGACGCCAGATCGAGGAAAGCATCCGCGAACATGAAGCCTGCGGCGCGGCCGAGGCGCGCCGGCGCGCCGTCGAACTGATGGAAACGGTAGGCATTCCGGAAGCGGAATTGCGCGCGGACCAGTATCCGTTCCAGCTTTCCGGCGGGATGCGCCAGAGGGTGGTGATCGCCATCGCGCTGGCCTGCCGTCCGCGCGTGCTGATCGCGGACGAGCCGACCACCGCGCTCGACGTCACCATCCAGGCCCAGGTGCTCGAACTGATCGACCGGCTGAAAACCGAGATCGGCATGGGCGTGATCCTGATCACTCATGATCTTGGCGTCGTCGCGGAATGGGCGCAACGCGTCATGGTGATGTATGCGGGCCGCAAGGTCGAGGAGGCGGATACCGAAACCTTCTTCTCGCGTCCGGCGCACCCTTACAGCCAGGCGCTGCTGTCGTCGGTTCCGCGCCCGGATGCGGTGATCGACGGCGGCGAGACCATGCCGCTGACGGAAATCGGCGGCACGGTGCCGCCGATGGACCAGCTGGGGAGCGGCTGCGCCTTTGCGGCGCGCTGCACGCGTGCGACCGATGACTGCCTCGACGCGGTTCCCGTTCTGGCCGGCCTGCCGTCCGGCGGGTGTGTAGCCTGTTTCCATGCCGGAGCTTTCCGATGACCGATGCGCCGCTTTTGCAGATCCGCGATCTGGTCAAATACCACGACACCGCGCGCGGGCGCGTTCATGCGGTGGATCATGTCAGCCTCGAACTGCGGGCCGGGGAAACGCTGGGGCTGGTGGGAGAATCCGGTTGCGGGAAATCCACGCTGGGCCGCACCATCATTCGTCTTCACGAGCCGACCTCGGGCGAAATCCGCTATCGCGGCCGCAATATCGCACAACTTTCCCGGGCGGAAATGAAGCCGGTGCGGCGTGACCTGCAAATCGTCTTTCAGGACCCCTTTGCCTCGCTGAACCCGCGCCGCACGATCCGCCAGATCCTGACCGAGCCCTTCTCCGTCCACGACGTCGGCTCGAAGGCCGAGCGCCGCGGCATGGTCGGGGATCTGATCGCTCGCGTCGGCCTGCATCCGAGCTTCGCCGATCGCTTTCCCCACGAATTGTCCGGCGGCCAGCGCCAGCGTATCGCAATCGGGCGCGCCATTGCGCTGGAACCGTCGACCGTGGTCTGCGACGAGCCGGTTTCCGCGCTCGACGTGTCGGTCCAGGCCCAGATAATCAACCTGCTGCAACGGCTTCAGCGGGATATGGGGGCCTCCTATCTCTTCATATCGCATGATCTGTCGGTGATCGGTTACCTCGCCGACCGGATTGCGGTGATGTATCTGGGCGAGATCGTTGAGATCGCCCCGAAGGCGGTGCTGTGGAAACGTCCGCTGCACCCCTACACCCAGGCGTTGTTCTCGGCGATCTCGCTTCCGCTGCCACCCAGTGTGGCACGGCGCGAGCGCGTCGTGATCCGGGGCGACATTCCAAGTCCCGTCAACCCGCCTGACGGCTGCCGTTTCCGCAGCCGCTGCCCTGTCGCGCAGCCTGTCTGCGCGCAGGTCGCTCCGAAAATGGTGGATGTCGGCGACGGCGCGCAGGTTGCCTGCCACGTCGCAACCGGCATCCCCGCCTGATCCCTTTCACTGCATTACCCAGAGATTTCCCATGTCATCCTATTTCACCGCCCGCATCCGCGCCCGCACCATCATGATCGGCTACGATGCAGAAGGAAACCGCATCACCCGCCCGGCCAACAAGACCGAGTTCGTCGAAAAGGTGATCAAGCTCGATCGCATCCTGTCGTTCACCGACGATCACCTGTTCGTGGCTTGCCCGCATGACACCGTCGAGGTTTGGGATTACGAGGGCGACCTGGCCAAGGTGAAGCAGTATCTTGCGGCGCGGGACCTGCTGGTCGCCTGAGGACAGCGGATGCGCGCAGGCCCCCATAGCGGCGCGGACGCCGCCCGTTCCCCGATCCGGCTCGATCTGACCGTCAATGGCGTGCCGGTCAGCCAGATGATCGATCCCCGGCGCAGCCTTCTGGACTTTCTCCGGGAGGATCTGGAGCTTACCGGGACGAAAAAGGGCTGCGACCACGGCCAGTGCGGGGCCTGCACCGTTCATGTGAACGGCGAGAGGCGGCTGTCCTGCCTGCAATTTGCCGCTCAGCTTCAGGGAGCATCGGTCACCACGATCGAAGGTGTCGGTTCCGCCGATGGCGGGCTTCACCCCTTGCAGGAAGCCTTCATCCGTCACGATGCCCTCCAGTGCGGTTACTGCACGCCGGGGCAGATCATGTCGGCGCTTGCGCTGATGAACGAAGGCTGTCCCGAAGATCCCGCCGCCATCAAAGAGGCGATGAGCGGCAATATCTGCCGCTGCGGGGCTTATAACGGCATCGTCGCTGCAATCCGCGAGGTCGCCCGGGATGCGGGTTGAATGGATCTTTCCCGCCTCGGTCGACGAGGCGGTGGCGTTGCTCGCCAGGCCCGGCCATCAGGCCATCGCGGGCGGAACGACCGTGCTGGACCTGATGAAACTCGGTCACCGGCCGGGGCCGGTGCTGGTGGATATTTCAAGGCTCGATCTGACGGAGATTTCCGAAGGCGGCGGCATCATCCGTATCGGTGCGCTGGTCTCCAACAGCCAGGCAGCCCGTTCGCCCCTGATCCGCGAACGGCTGCCGGCGCTGTCGGAAGCGATCCTGATGGGAGCATCGGAGCAGATCCGCAACGCCGCCAGCATCGGCGGCAATCTCATGCAGGCCACGCGTTGCGGCTATTTCCGCGATCTGGCCTGGCCCTGCAACCGGCGAACAGAGGGATCGGGCTGTGCGGCGCGAACGACGCCGGCGGCCGGACATGCGGTGCTTGGCGCGTCCGCGGCCTGCATCGCGACGCAGCCATCGGACATGGCGGTCGCCCTGCTGGCCTTCGATGCGGTCGTCGTGGCCCGGGCCATCGAGGGAACGGTCCGCATTCCCGTCGCCGGCTTTTTCCGTGGCCCGGATGAAAAGGCCCTGCCTGCGACCCGCCTGCCCCAAGGCGCGCTGATCACGGGCATCGAGATTCCCGCGCCGGCCGGGCCGGAAGCCTCGGGCTATGTCAAACTGCGCGGTCGCGCGTCTTACGAGTTTGCCTCGGCCTCGGTTGCGGCGCGTCTGGAATTCGACGGCGATGTGCTTGGCCGGGCAGCTATCGCCTTCGGCGGCATCGCAACGACGCCATGGCGCGACAGGGAAGCCGAGCAGCTTCTGATCGGCGCGCCGCTCGGCCGAGCACAGGTCGGGCTTTATCTGGACCGCGCCCTTGCGGGGGCCGATACGCGACCGGAGACGGCGCATAAGATCCCGCTCGCGCGCGGGGCGGTTCATCACCTGCTGGAAAGACTCGCAAAATGACCCTGACCGGATCGTCCGTGGCGCGCCTCGATGCTGTGGAAAAGGTCACCGGCCGCGCGCGTTATGCTGCGGACCATCAGCCGCGACATTGCCTCGTCGCGCTCGCGCTTCGCGCGGATCGCGCGCCGTCTCGGATCGCGCGGATCAGGACCGCCGCCGCGCGCGCGCTGCCGGGCGTGATCGCCGTTTACAGCCATGAGAATGCAGCCGGGCTCGGCTGGGTCAGCAGCGCCGAAGTGGACGCGCTGGGCGCCGAAGGCCTTGGACGCAGCGCGCTTTCGGACGAGGCTTCCGCTCTTCCTGCCTATCGGCCCTTTACCTCCGACGAGGTGCAGTTCGCCGGGCAATGGATCGCCGTCGTCGTCGCTGAAACGATCGAGATCGCCCGGGAGGCGCTGTTGCTGATCGAGACGGATCTGGAGGAGCGGCCCTTCGTGCCGGGCGACCCCATATTGCCCGGACCCTTCTTCGCCGGCGATATGCAGCACGGTTTCGAAACCGCCCATCCGGCAGGCGCCGCATCCGCGGTCGTGGACCAGATCTACGAAACGCCGATGCAGCTTCACCAGCCGATGGAGCCTTCGGCGACGACTGCCCTCTGGGCGGGCGACAGCGTCACCTTGTGGGACTCGACGCAAGGCACCCGCGCGACACGCGCCTATGTGGCGGCAAGCCTCGGCCTGCCGCAGGAAAAGGTGCGGATCGTCTCGGCCTATGTCGGCGGCGGCTTCGGAGCGAAGAACCAGATCTGGCCGCATCAGGCGCTGGCTGCCCATCTGGCGCGGCATCTGGAAAGGCCCGTCCGCGTTCAGTTCACCCGTCAGGACATGACGCTGGCTTCGGGCCATCGTAGCGAAACCCGCCAGCGCATCCGCCTTGAAGCCGACGCCGAAGGCCGGCTTTGCCTGCTGAGGCATGACAGTGAAGTGCCGACCTCTCTGCGGGGCGGCTTTTTCGAACCCTGCGGCCTGAGTTCATTGATGCTTTATGCCGCAAAGCGGATTTCGGTGTCGCACCGCGTGCGGCGGCTGCCGATTCCGACGCCGACGCCGTTCCGCGCACCCGGCGAAACGCCCGGATCTTTTGCGCTCGAAACCGCGCTCGATGAACTGGCGCATGATCTGGGGATCGATCCGGTCGAACTGCGGCTTCGCAACTATGCCGCAAGTGATCTTTACCACAATCGGCCCTGGTCATCGAACCACCTGCGCGATTGCTACGCCGTGGGGGCCGAAGCGATCGGCTGGTCCGCGCGCGGCCCGGTTCCCGGGCAGCGCCTGCGGAACGGCCGACGCGTCGGGCTGGGAATGGCTACGACGGCCTATCCCGCTCCCGTCCTGCCGGCAACCGTGCGGCTTCGGCTGCGACGCGAAGGGAGGCTTCAGATCGAAACCTCGGCAACCGACATCGGAACCGGGATGCGGACGATACTCGCGCAGAAGGTTGCGACCGAGCTGGGGTTGGATCTGAACGAGGTGGAGGTGCGCCTTGGCGATTCCGCCCTTCCCGATGCGCCGACCGCCGGCCGGTCCAAATCGACGGCCAGCGTCATGCCGGCGGCGGCCGCCGCCTGTCGCCTGCTGCGGGAAAAACTCGGGGCAGACGGCACCAACTTGTCGCTGCGAGAGCGGCTGGCCGCCCTTGGCCACGCAGAGGCGGAGGTCGAAGGAACCTCGCTGCCGCGCGGGGCGGATGTGAACCTCAGTTTCTATTCCTTCGGCGCGCATTTCGTGGAAGTGGAACTCGACGAGCAAATCGGCCGGCTGCGGGTGAGCCGCGTCGTCAGCGTGCTCGATTGCGGGCGCATCCTCAATCCCGTCCTTGCGGCGAGCCAGATCCGGGGCGGGGTGATCTTCGGGATCGGCATGGCCCTGATGGAAGAGGCGGTCCGCCATCCCCGAACGCACCGGCTTTTGACCGACGATCTCGCCGGCTACGCCGTGCCCGTCCATGCCGACGTTCCGGAGATCGAGGTGCGGTTCCTGGGCCGGCCCGACGCGGCGATGGGCGACGAAGGCGCGCGCGGGCTTGGCGAGATCGGGCTTCCGGGCCTTTCTGCCGCGATCGGAAACGCACTCTTCGACGCGACCGGCCGCAGGGCGCGAACAACACCGTTCCGTTCTGAAATACTGACTGGCCGGTGACATTTTCTGCGGGCGACATGCAGTGCCTTTCAGATCATGCGTCCAGAGCAGGCGCACCAGAGCAGGCGTGCGCCACACATCGAGCCGGCGGGATAAGCTCTGCCTGTTCGTCGCCATTGACCGGACATCCGGGCTTGCCTTCGCCGAACCGATCCGCCAATTCCCGCGCGCCGATATCGATCCTGTCGCGAAAATCTGAGGCGGGTCTTTTCTGACGCCTCGCATCATGTCTCACATGGCCACGGAACAATCCGTTGCCTGAACGATTGACCCATGAGGGAGATCGGTCATGGGTCCGCGCGCGAACTGGAAAGGCTTTCTGAAGATTGGCGAAGTGAGCTGTTTCGTTGCGCTCTACAGCGCGGCTTCGGCCTCGGAGCGCATCGCGTTTCACACCATCAATCGGGCAACGGGGAACCGTGTGCGCCGCCAGTTCGTCGACAGTGAGACCGGCAGGCCGGTCGGGCGGGACGATCAGGTCAAAGGTTATGAGGTCAGCCAGGGCGATTACGTCGTTCTCGATCCGCAGGAAGTGGCATCGGCCGTTCCCGAGAGCGACAAGACGCTGTCTGTATCGGCCTTCATCGGCTGCGGCGAAATTGACGACGTCTACTTCGATAAACCCTATTATCTCGCCCCTGCCGACAGGTCTGCCGGGGAGGCTTTTGCTCTTGTCCGCGAAGGCATGCGGAAGAACAAGGTCGCCGCCATCGCGCAGAGCGTGCTTTTCCGGCGGGTGCGGACAGTTCTCGTCCGGCCCCACGATAACGGCCTGATCGCCACCACGCTGAATTTCGACTATGAGGTCCGGCCGGCGAAGGACGCGTTCCGGGACATTCCCGCGATGAAAATCAAGGGCGAGATGCTTGAGTTGGCCGAGCACATCATCGGCACCAAGATGGGCACGTTCCACCCGTCAAGGTTCGATGACCGCTATGAAGCTGCGCTCGCCGACCTGGTACGGGCAAAAATCGAAGGCAGGAAGATCGCGCCGCGACAGGAGCCCGGACGCGAGAAGGTGGTGGACCTGATGGCTGCCTTGCGTGAAAGCGCGGGGATGGCGGGCGGGAAATCCTCACCGAAGAAAAAGAAGACCGGTGCGACATCGGAGACTTCATCGCGGCGGAAGGCGGGTTGATGGCACTGGAAACCTACCGCGAGAAAAGAGACTTTTCAGCGACACCGGAGCCGAAGGGCAGGCGCGCCGCCAAGACCGGGCACAGCTTCGTTATCCAGAAGCACGCCGCGCGACGTCTTCATTACGATTTCCGGCTGGAGATGGACGGCGTCCTCAAAAGCTGGGCCGTCACCCGGGGCCCGAGCCTCGTTCCCGGCGACAAGCGGCTTGCCGTCCATGTCGAAGACCACCCGCTCGAATATGGTGATTTTGAAGGCACGATTCCGAAGGGTGAGTATGGCGGGGGAACCGTCATCGTCTGGGATCGCGGGACATGGTTGCCGGTCGGGGACGCGCATAAGGGTTATTCCGGGGGGCATCTCGAATTTGAGCTGAAAGGGGAGAAGCTGGGAGGCCGATGGCACCTGGTGCGCATGCAGGGCAAGCCGGGCGAAAAGCGCGAGAACTGGCTTTTGATCAAGGGCGAGGACGAGTTTGCCCGGCCGCGGGGCGCCGGCGACATCCTGGAAGAACGCCCGGATTCGGTGAAAACCGGCCGTAAGATCGCGGACGTCGCGGATGAGGCGCCCGGCTGGTCGTCGAAGACCGGCAAGATCAGGAAAACCGCGACGGGAACGAAAGAGGCGGCTCGGTCTGGGGCGAAGGAGGGCGCCGCGCCCGATCCTTTCCGAATACCCGATCCTTCCCAAATACCCGATCCTTCCCAAATACCCGATCCTTCACGGACGAAAGGCGCGAAAAAGGCGGCGCTGCCTGCATTCGTCGAGCCCATGCTGGCATCGCTGGCGGCCTCCCCGCCCGCAGGCGGGCGCTGGCTGCACGAGATCAAGTTCGACGGCTACCGGCTTCAGGCGCGCATCGAGGCGGGCCGGGTGAAGCTGCTCACGCGCAGCGGCCTGGACTGGACCGGGAAGTTCGGCAAGGCGGTTGTCGCTGCTTTGCAGGAGCTTCCGGTCGGAACCGCGCTGATCGACGGCGAGCTTGTTGTCGAGACGGCTTCCGGGGTCTCCGATTTCCCGGCATTGCAGGCCGACCTGAGCGCCGGGCGCACCGGCCGGTTCGTCTTCTACGTCTTCGACCTGATCCATCTCGACGGCTACGACCTGCGTGCCGTTCCGCTGATCGAACGCAAGGCGATGCTTGAGCGGATCGTGGTCCCGGATGGCGGCATGATCCGCTTCAGCAGCCATTTTGAGGAAAGCGGCGCGATGGTTCTGCGCCATGCCTGCCGTCTGAGCCTCGAAGGCGTCATATCCAAGCTGGCGGGTTCTGCCTATCGCGCCGGCCGCGGCAGGAGCTGGATCAAATCGAAATGCTCCGCCAGACAGGAGTTCGTCATCGCGGGCTATATGCCATCGACGGTCTCACGCAAGGCCATCGGCTCGCTGGTGCTCGGCGTTCATGAAGGCGGCAAGCTACGGCATGTCGGGCGGGTTGGAACCGGCTTTACCGGCGCCGTTTCGGAAGACCTGTTCCGCAGGCTGGAGCCCCTTCGTCAAACCTCCAGTCCGTTTGCTGAACGCCTGAGCGCGATAGAAGCCCGGCAGGTGACATATGTTCGCCCCGAACTGGTGGCCGAAGTCGAGTTCAGGGCATGGACCGCCGATGGACAGCTGCGTCATGCATCCTTCCGGGGATTGCGCGAGGATAAGCCCGCAAGCGAGATCGTGCGCGAGATCGCGAAATCCCGCGCGACGGCGTCGCCGCCACAGCGGCGCACAGTCAGGCTTACCCATCCCGACAGGGTCTACTGGCCGGAAGAGGGCGTCACCAAGGAGGGGTTGGCGGATTACTATGCGGATGTCTGGCGCCATATTGCGCCTCACATCGTCGGCCGGCCGCTGGCGCTGCTGCGCTGTCCGACCGGGATCACCGGCGAGAAATTCTTCCAGAAGCATGCCTGGAAAGGCCTGAACCCCAACATCGTGCTGGTGAAGGACCCGAAAGATAGATCGGGCGATCCGATGATCGCCATCGATGATCTCGACGGGCTGATGGGCCTTGTCCAGTCGGCCGTGCTGGAAATCCATCCATGGGGCTCGACGATCGCCGACTGGGAGCACCCCGACATGATCGTCATGGATCTCGACCCCGGCGAGGGGGTTTCGTGGGAGGCGATCATCGACGCTGCCCGGGAGGTGCGTCAGCGCCTGTCGGATGCGGGCCTTGCCGCATTCGTCAAAACCTCTGGCGGCAAAGGTCTGCATGTGGTTGCCCCGCTGAAGCCAAAGGCGGACTGGCCGGCGGTGAAAGCCTTCACCAAGGGTCTTGCCGATGCGATGGCGGCGGACAGTTCCGGAAGATTCGTCTCGACGATCACGAAATCGAAACGCAAGGGCAGGATACTGGTTGATTACCTGCGCAATCAGCGCGGCATGACGGCTGTCGCGGCCTATTCCAGCCGTGCGCGGCCGGGCGCACCGGTATCGGCGCCTTTGTGCTGGGATGAACTCGGGCCGGGTATCGGTCCCGCATATTTCACGGTCGGGAACATGCCGACGCGGCTGGCAGCGCTGTCAGCCGATCCATGGGACGGGTTTCGCGCGGCGGCAGCGCCACTCAGTTCCCGGCATGGCAAGCCGGCTTGAACAAACTCCCGGGTCCGGCGCAAGCGTCTCTTGCGGAAGCCGGCTTCGACGGTGGAAGGCGTCGCGAAATCGAGGCCGTCCGGCGCGAGACGGGCCGGGGATCGGAGATCATCGCCAGAAGCGCTTCGCGGGAAATGCGCTCGTCTTCCAGTGCATTTTCCAGTGCATTTTGCAGTCGAGCGGAAACACTTGCCGTCGCATAAATGCAGTTAAAGCAAGCAGATAGAGCGGCAGCCCGAACTTGTTCGGGCATATGCCATTCTAAAGCTTTTCCGCTTCGGAAACGCGACAAACAGAGAGTTAGAGCGATTTTGCAATTTGGAGAAAACAGAAACGCTCTAACGCCGCTTCGCCTTTTCTTCGGAGGCAATGCTGCGTTTCAGCGCCTCCATGATGTCGATGACGTTTCCTGCCGGAGCGCCAGCGGCGGGCTTTGCTTTTGCCGGGCGTTTGCGGCCCTTCTTCCTGGCCGCGATGATATCGAGCAGGCGTGCCTGTACCGGATCGCTCGCCATGCCGGGATTCCAGTTGGCCGTTCGTTCTTCGATGAGCTTCGTCACAAGCCGCATCAGACCCGTCTCGACCTTGCTCTCGCCGATATCGCCGAAATAGTCCTTTTCCGGTCGCACCTCGTCGCCGTATCGCAGCGTCCACAGCACGATGCCCCTGTCGCGCGGCTCCAGCATCACGGCGCGCTCGCGGCGGTAAAGGACCAGTCGCGAAATGCCCACTGTTCCGGTCGACGCCATCGCGTCGCGGATAACCGAGAAGGCTTCCTCGCCCACCTTGTCGCCGGGCATGAGGTAATGCGGTTTGTCGTACCAGATCCATTCGATCGTATCGGAGGGCGCGAACAGTTCGATGTCGATGGTGCGCGTACTCTCCAGCGCAACGGCATCGATCTCATCGTCCTCCAGAACGACATAGTCGTCTTCGCCGCGCGGGTAGCCTTTTACCTCGTCGCCTTCATCGACGGGTTTGCCCGTCACAGCATCCACATACCGGCTGACGACGCGGTTGCCGGTCTTCTCGTTCAGGGTGTGAAAGCGAACCTTCTCGGCTGCGCTCGTCGCCGGCATCATTGATACCGGACAGGTCACGAGCGAAAGCTTCAGATAGCCTTTCCAGAATGAGCGTGGCGCCATGGCGGAAATTCCGGAGTTGTCGTCAGAGCCGTTCATGGTTTCACGGAATCGCCGAACGGCTCCAAAGGCGGTGGTGGCGCATCAGCCTTCGGCTTTCATGGTGCGCGCTATTTCCAGAAGCCTTGCCCGATCGTTGCCCCGTTCGTTGCCCCGGTCATTACGATGACGGGCGATCAGCTCCCGCGCCTGCCGGGGAGAAAGATCGGTCTGTTCAGCCAGAAACCGAACATCCGGATCGTCGTCATAGGGCAGGGTCTTGCGTTCATCGTTCATGACGAGCTCCTTCGGCCAGGGATGAAGAGGCCTGCCGCCGGGCATTATTCGGCAGCCTGAAGATTGACGCGCGATTCCGCCACCTCCGTGAGTTTCCTGTCGGCGGCTTTCTCTTCGTGGAGATTCTGCTCCAGAACCGCCGCGCAATCCGAGCGCCCCAGCTCATTTGCCCACGCAATGAGCGTTCCGTAACGTGCGATCTCGTAGTGCTCGACGGCCTGCGCGGAGGCGATCAGCGCTGCATCCAGAACCTGCTTGTCATCCACCTCCGCGGAAACTTCGTCCGCCTCTTCAAGGATGCCGTCGATAGCCGGGCAGTTCACGGCCTTGGCCGCCACATCGTGCATCGCAAAGACCTGTTCCACACGCTCGACGTGACCCTTCGTTTCCGAAAGGTGTTTTTCAAAGCTGGCCTTGAGATCCGGACTGGAAGCTTTGTCGATCATCTTCGGCAATGCTTTTTCGATCTGCCTTTCGGCATAGTAGATGTCACGCAAGGTATGAACGAAAAGATCGTCCAGCGATTTTATGTCCTTTGAAAAGAATCCCATGTCCACGATCCTCCATGTTTCCGGCTTCGGGGGAATTTGCCGCCCGGGAGTGAAAGGGCAACGCGCCCCTTCCGCGTTGGTTCCGGCAATTTTCCGGGACGGCAAAAAAGTGAAGCCGGGGAGGCGTCAGGCGTAGATCGGCATCCACGATGTCCACAGCCACAATCCGAAAACCCCAACCAGAATCCAGAACAGCGAGTTGATCAGCATTCGCACCAGGTCACGATTGTTCTCCTGCGAGACACCCAGCCGATCGGACACCAGATTGCCGGGAAGAAGCAAAATCCACGCAATGCAGCGAAAAAATCTACCAGCCATGATCTGCTAATTCCCTTGCTTCTTCAGTGCGTCCGAGGGGTCTTTTTTCTCGGGGTCCTTCAGGTTTTCACCGGCATCGCCCGGCGGATTGGGCGCCGGCGCTTCCCTGACATCGCGCGGCGAGGTGTCCGGATCCGAATTGCCGACCCCGCCGGGGGGAGGCTTGTTTTTCGCCGCCTGGTCGGAAAAATTCTCGTTTTCATCGCGGATGCGCTTGGGCATCGGCTTTCGCGCTCCGCTTTCATATTCAGTTGTGTCAGCCATTCCTCTTCTCCCGGTCGGCATGGAAGAAGAATGATACGCCTTCTGATCGGTTCCGTCACAAGGGAGTATGATGATTTTCCCTGTTTTCTGATCGGCGCGCGCGGCGATGCGCCGGGTTGCCTTCCGCCCCGGCTTTGAACAGGTGGGATCGCTCGACGGATTGCCGCTGTCATCGGGGCGCTCCCCGTGAAGCATCCGGCTGATCGGGCATCGTGCCGATCCATCCCGCAAATGCGTATGCCGCGCTATCGGCTTGTTTTGGCCGCACTTATGCGATGTCAGGCAAACCCGCTCGACTGCAAAATGCTCCAGATTCAGCGATCGCCTCCCGTCCACCGCACGGCCAGCCGCTCAAGCGCCAGAAACCCGTCATGGATCAGCACGGCGATCGCCGCCACGATCAGCCCGCCCTGCAGGATGAAGGCGAGGTTGTCGGAGAGCAATCCGGCGATGATGACCTCGCCCAGGGTCTTGGCGGCAACGGTGGAGCCGATGGTCGCGGTGGCGAGGCTGATGACGGCGGACAGCCGGATGCCGGCCAGAATCATTGGCAGGGCGAGCGGCAGCTCCACCTTCACGAGCCGCTGGGCCGGCGTCATGCCGGCGCCGCGCGCCGCTTCCACCACATTGGCGGGAAGGGTGGTGAGCCCGGTCAGCGAGTTCTCGAAGATCGGCAGGAGCCCGTAGAGGAACAGGGCGATCAGCGTCGGCTTTTCGCCGAAACCGACCGCCGGCACGGCCAGCGCCAGCACCGCCACCGGCGGAAAGGTCTGGCCGATATTGACGAGGCTGCGCGACAGCGGCAGGAATTCCGCCCCGAAATTCTGCGTGACGAGGATTGCCAGCCCGACAGCCACGACGATGGCGGCAAGCGTGGCGATGGCCACGATGCGCAGATGCAGCAGCGTCAGCGTCAGCAGGCTGCCCTGATCGTAGATCGCCGGCGCGTTGTTTTCCGTCAGCGGTTTCAACAGGGGCTCGAACCAGCCGGGGCTGGTCACGAATGCGGCCAGCAGCGCAAGAAGCGCCAGCCGGGCAAGCGCCGGCAGCCATTTCATGCCCGATCCCGGATATCCGGGCCCCTCATGCAGGACACGCCGCGCGCCGGACCAGGCCGTCCACGGTCACCTTGCCGATCACCCTTCCGTTGGCGTTCCGCACCGGCAGGGCCTGCCGCCCGGACCACAGAAGCGCAGCCAGCGCGACGCGCTGGCTGGCGTCGGCGGCGATGGGCTCGCCTTCCGCTTCGCCTTCCTCCACCGCATCGCCCGCGCGGCCGAGCGAGAGCAGCCGGAACGGCTTTTCGCTGGCCCCCACCAGCGTGTCGACGAAGGTGCTGGCGGGATGCGCCAATATTCGCTCCGGCGTGTCGTATTGCAGCAGCCTGCCGCCATCCATCACCGCGATGCGGTCGCCCATATGCACGGCTTCCTCCATGTCATGCGTGACCAGAACGATGGTGGTGCCGAGCCGCTTCTGGATCGCCAGCAAATCTTCCTGCGCCCTGGTGCGGATGATGGGATCGAGCGCGCCGAACGGCTCGTCCATGAGAAGAACCTTCGGCCCCGCCGCCAGCGCGCGGGCGACGCCGACGCGCTGCTGCTGGCCGCCGGAAAGCTCGTGCGGATAACGGCCGGCGAACTCGGCCGGATCGAGCTGGAACAGGCGCATCAGTTCCTCGACGCGGGCCCTGATGCGCCCCGCGTTCCAGCCGAGCAGCAGCGGCACGGTGGCGATATTCTCCGCCACGGTGCGGTGCGGAAACAGGCCATGGCCCTGGATGACGTAGCCGATGGAGCGGCGCAGTTCATGGCCGGGCAGCGAGCGGTTGTCCGTGCCGTCGAGCCGGATCGCGCCGCTGGTCGGCTCGACCAGCCGGTTGATCATGCGCAGCAGCGTCGTCTTGCCCGATCCCGATGTGCCGACGATGGCGGTGAGGCTGTGCGCTTCGACGACCATCGACACATCGTCGACCACGGCCGTGTCGCCATAGCGCCGGGTGATGCCTTCGATCTCGATCACGACGGGACCTCGCTTTTACGGACAGAGGTGAGTTCGACGACGGCGTCGAGGACGATCGCGGCCGCGAAGGCGAGCGCTACGGTTGGCAGCGCGCCCAGCAGCACGAGGTCCATCGCCGTCTGCCCGATGCCCTGGAACACGAATACGCCGAAGCCGCCGCCGCCGATGAGGGCTGCGATGGTGGCGAGGCCGATATTTTGCACCAGCACGATGCGGATGCCGGTGAGGATCACCGGCAGGGCAAGCGGCAGTTCGACGCCAAAGAGCCGCTGGCGGCTGGTCATGCCCATGCCGAGCGCCGCGTCGTTGGCCGCGCGCGGCACGCCGGCGAGCCCCACCACCGTGTTGGCCACCACCGGCAGCAGCGAATAGAGAAACAGCGCCAGAAAGGCGGGCGCCGCGCCGATGCCGCGAATGCCGAGCGCTGCTGCGCCCGGCATATGCGCCGCGATCCAGCCGAGCGGCGCGATCAGCAGCCCGAAGAGCGCGATGGACGGGATCGTCTGGATCACGTTCAGAACGTTGAGCACGCCGGCCCGCAACGCATCGGCGCGGTGGCAAAGGATGCCGAGGGGCAGACCGACGATGGCCGCAGCAGCCAGCGAGCCCAGCGCAAGCGCCAGGTGCCTGGCGCCCTCGGCCCGGAAACTGTCGGCGCGGCTGGCATATTCCCTGAGAATGGAAAGGCTGTCCCAACTGCCCGATGCCAGCAGCAGGCCAAGGCCGGCGGCGGCAACGGCCAGCATGAGCATGCGCGCCCATGGCGACAGGGCAAGGCGCGTCAGGCCCTCCGCAAGCAGGAGCGCGAAGGCGAACGCCAGCAGCCAGAACCCGTGCGCCGGTGAAACGCGGGCGTAACTATTGTCGTGCGGGGTGAGGAAGGAGCCCGCCACGCCGATCAGCAGGGCAAGGGCCGCCAGCGCCGCGAGGCTGGCGCCGAGGCGAAGCATGAGCGGCGTGCGCAGCAAGCCGATGAACGCGGCAGCGGTGACGACGCCCGCCAGCAGCCAGCCGGCGGCCGGCGGCAGCGCTTCGAGCATCATGCGCGCGTCGCCCGGCACGATGCGGTTGGCGCGCAAGGTGGCGAACGGCGCAGCCAGACAGGCATAGGCGGCAATCGCGGCGATCACCACGCCGAGCTTGTCGAACCGGACGCCGGCCATCCCGATCCGCATCTATTTCAGGAAGCCGTTCTGCTTCAGGAAATCCTGCGCCACCGCCTTTACCGGCTCGCCGCCCACCTGCACACGGCCATTGAGATCCTGCAAGGTGGCCAGATCGAGCTTTCCGAATACGGGCTTCAGCAATTCCTCGATCTGCGGGTTCCGCTTCAGCACATCCTCGCGGATGACGGGGGCCGGCTGATAAACCGGCTGCACATGCTTGTCGTCCTCAAGCACGACCAGGCCGGAAGGCGCGATGCCGCCGTCGGTTCCATAGACCATGGCCGCATTGGCGCCGCTGGTCTGGTTGGCGGCAGCGGCGATTGTGGCTGCGGTGTCGCCGCCGGAGAGCGTGATGAGCTGATCGGGAGCCAGTTTGAAGCCATAGGCGGTCTGGAACGCCGGCAGGGCCGCAGCCGAATTCACGAATTCGGCCGAGGCGGCCAGCACCACCTTGCCGCCGTCCGAAACATATCTGCCGAAGTCCGAAAGCGTCTTGAGATTGGCGGCCTCGGCCACGTCCCTGCGCAGCGCGATGGCCCATGTGTTGTTGGCGGGCGAGGGGCTCAGCCACACGATTTTATTGGCGTCGTAATCCAGCTTCTTCGCTTCCGCATAGGCTTGCGCGGCGTCCTTCCACACCGGTTCGTCGGCCTTCTCGAAGAAGAAGGCGGCGTTGCCGGTATATTCGGGATAGATGTCGATCTCGCCGGCAAGGATCGCCTTGCGCACCACCGGCGTGCCGCCGAGCTGGATACGGTCGCTGGTCTGGATGCCGTTGGCATTCAAAACGAGCTGGATGATGTTGCCGAGCACGCCGCCTTCCGTATCGATCTTGGACGACACGACGACCTGCGCGCGCGCGGACGCCACGCAAAGGCCGAGCGACAACGCGGCCACGGCCAAGGTTCTGATTGGAAACATAACACGCAAACCCCTCTTCTGGACGACTGGCCTTCACCGGTCGGAGAACTGTAACGCACCAGCTTTGCGAGGGTTTCATAAAAACTGCGCCGCCCCTCCTGTCTCCTGACAAATTTGTGGGTCACAAGACCGGCGATGCAAGGCAGCCGCGATGCCGATGCGCGGAACCAAAAATATGCGACGGGCAAAAGGCGCAGGAAGCAGCGCTCGCCGCTGGCACTGAAGACATCACACAAAGCCGTGGTTTTTTTCGATACACGCAAATCATCAAACTCTGACCGCCAACCTCCCGAAAACTGCCGGTATCGATCAGAACGAGCTTTCCGAAAGGGTATTCGCTTCGGCGGGCGGATCGGCCCGGCATAATTTCATCGCCACAATTTCATCGCTTGGAAAGGTTCGATGCACTAGCGTTGAGACGACCTTTCCGTTCGTGGATCAGGGCGACAAGAGCGGGGATGACGATAAAACAGAACACAGGCGGAATGCCGCTGGATTATTTGGGGCCGGCCAGCGCACGGGCGCACGGGCGCGGTCTTGTCGACGCTCTTGTTTTCCTGGGAGCGGTGGCGCTGTTTTCCCTGTCCGGTTTCGCGCTGGAGTTTTTTGGCATTCCCTATTACTCGGAAGGTGGATCGATCGTCACCAAGATCCATCCTGCCACTTATCTGTTCGCAGGCGCACTCGGCCTTGCCGTGATCGGCAATCCCAATCCGGTCGGCTACCTGTTCGACCTGATGGCGCGGTGCCTGGGCTCCATCTTCCTGCTGGCGGCCTCTCTTCTCCTGTGGGTTTTCATTTCCCGCTACAAGGGCGACCAGACGACCTCGTTCCTGATCGATTCGATCATGGTCGCCGCGATCATCTGCATATTGTTCGCCGACATGGCCGAACATGCGCGCCTCGACATTGCGCGAGCCATCCATGTCCTGATGGTTTTCAACTGCTGCCTGTCGATTTTCGAGGCTCAGTCGGGCTGGCGGCTGTTTCCATTCGTGCTCGGCGATACGGAACAGGAGTGGGAATACCGGGCGACCGCACTGCTGGGGCACCCGCTGAACGGAGCCCTGACGACGGGCGTCTACGCCATCGTGCTCATGACCGTGCGCGACGTACGCGGGCTCGCACAGCGCTGGCGCCTGCCGGTCATCTTGCTGTGCATGGTGGCCATGCCGTTCATCGGCTCCCGGGTTTCGTTTGCCATCGTCTATGCAACCGCAGCACTTGTCGCCGGGCTGCATTTCCTTCGCTTCCTGCGTGGAAGCCCGGTCAGCCTGCGCAAGCTGATAGCGGTGTTGCTTTTGTTGCCGCTTTCTGTCCTGACGGTGCTCGTCCTCTACCAGACCGGCGTTTTCGATAATTTCATCAACCGTTTCCTCGACGACGGGGGTAGCGCGCGCACCCGGTTCGATCTGTTCAAGCTGTTTAAGGATATCAGCCTGCCAAATCTGCTGACCGGTTACCGGATGGCCAATCTCGACACGCAGGTGCGGCTCGGCGGACTTTCCGAGGGTATCGAGAATTCATGGGCGGGTCACGCGGCGCGCTATGGCATCGTGATAACCGTCGTGCTCTGGTGCGGTGTTGCCGCCTGGTTTGCCGATATGCTCCGATCGGCAGGAAAAGGCGCGATCCTGCCTTTGGCCTATATGTTCCTCATCCTGTCCACCACGGTGGGCATCAGCGGCAAGACCAACATGATGAGCCTTCCCGCCCTCATCCTGCTGGCATTGATTGGCGCGCCGCTTCGGCCGCGCGCGACCCGGACACAGCCGCCCGGCGCCAACGATGTGTTGTCGCGGATAGGTCGCGGCCCGCCACTCGAGGGCAGGCGAATGCCAGCCTCGCGCGATATGCCAACAAACTCCCGCCGCGGGCGTCCGAGGCCGCGCTGTGGGGAAAGTCCCGTTGTTGTCTCGATCGGTTCGCTATGACCCTCCGCTTTCAGACCATTCCGAGACTGAACGGCATTCGCGCCGTGGCGGTGCTGATCGTCATGCTGTCCCATGCCGGTTTCGGGGAGCGCATACCGGGCGGGTTCGGCGTAACGATCTTCTTCTTCCCCAGCGGATATCTGATCACCGGCCTTTTGTTCCACGAGTTCGCGCACACGAAAACGATCGACGTCAGGAGCTTCGCAGAAAGCAGCGCTGGCTGATTCTTCGCGGCAACGCTAAACGAGAGCGGGCAGATGAGAGGCCACCCACGAAACCATCGGGACCGGAGGATCGCATGAATTTCAATCGCCGCAACTTTCTTGCCCTGTCCACGGCGGCACTGGTGCCGGTCGTGGCGGGCAAGGCTTCTGCCCGGGCGCCTCGACGCCTGTTTCATCGTGGCGTTGGCATTCACAGCATGATGAACTGGGGGTCGTTGAAATCCGGCAGCGCCAGCCGCTACGAGCCGCGCCCCTTCGAAGAGCCACGCAGCGCCTTCCCCGAAGCGCTGGTGAAAGAACTGGTTCCGGCCGGATTCGATTTCGTGCGGCTTTCGCTCGATGCCGGCCCGTTCATGCAGTTGCAGGGCCCGGACCGCACGGCGCTTGAGCGCAAGCTGGTCTCCAACATCGAAAAGCTGCACGCCCTTGGCCTCGACGTGCTGGTCGATTGCCATCCCGTCGAACAGGTTCCGCTTTACTCGGTTCAATCCATTCTCGGCGACCTGGAAGGCCCTCTGTTTTCCGAATATCGCGCGATGATCGTCAGGCTGGCCGCCTTGCTGGCGGGAATGCCTGCAAACCGGGTTGCACTGGAACTGATGAACGAACCGGCGCTGGACAATGCCGGCCACCGCACACAGGTGATGGTGTGGGGCGCCGCCCAGCTTTCCCTGCACGACGCTGCCCGGCGCACGGCGCCCGAGTTGCCCCTGATGCTGACCGGCGCCCATTATGGCGGGATCAGCGGGCTGAACGATCTCGACCCCTATCCCTACAGCGACAGCAACGTCCTGTTTTCATATCATTATTACTTTCCCATCGCTTTTACTCATCAGGGTGTGGATTACGGCTTTCCCGATGCGCCCAGCGCCGGCTATATTTCCGACCTGCCCTATCCTTTCGATGCCGTGCCGCCGGCGGAGATCGGGGCAGCGCTCGAAGCCCGCATCGCGGCGCTTGATCTGGAGCCCCGGGCCAAGGCGGCGGCAAACGAGCATGCCCGCAGGGTGCTCAAGGATTTTCTGGCGGAAAAATGGAATCGCGAACGCATGGAAAATGATTTTTCCATCATCGCCCGATGGGCCGATCGCAATGGAATAGAACGTCACCGCATCGTCATGGGCGAGTTCGGGGTGACGAAACGTTCCGACAGGCTTGTCGGCGCGGCGGAAATCTATCGCAGAAGATGGATGGGAGACGCCACCCAACTTGCGCAGGCAAACGGGTTCGGTTGGTCGATCTGGGACCTGAACAGCTATCAGATGGGGCTCAGCCGTCTCGATGACGAGACCCGGCTGGACCGCGATCTTCTGGCCGCTCTCACCATGTCGGGATGACGATCCGACAAAAGCCGGATAGCCGAACGAGATCTTCGACGCCCTTCCTTCCCCTTTCCCCGCTCAATCTCAATTTTCTGATCGGGATGCTGGTCTGGCTCGGCTGGTCTCACGGCCGGCCGGCTCTCGTAAGGCTGGCATTGCCGGCGGGTCTGCTGCTGATCGCGCTTCTCTATGCGCTGGAAAGCCGGGGAGCTTCCTACAGTCAGGTCCAGCTTGGCTATGCGACGGGCTTCGGGCTGGTCATTGCCGGTGCCGCGGCATTGGAAGCGGCAGGCCGGTGGCCGTCCGGAATGCGGCTTCTGAACCTCATCGGAGACGCATCCTACTCCATCTACCTCACGCATCTGGCGGTTCTGGGGGTGATCGGCAGGCTTGTGTTCAAGATCGCGCAATACGTTCCGGCGCCGCCCGCCCTGCTCTACCTGCTGATCTTCGCCGGCACCATCGCCTGCGGATGCCTCGCCCATCTGTGGGTCGAGCGTCCGCTGATCGCGGCGGCGCGCAAGCGCCTGTCCGGAAAGCCGGCGCTCATGGCTTGAAGCACGTCGCCCGAAAGTGGGAGCCGGTTTCGGGGGCAACGACATGCGTGAAAAAACGAGCTTGAAGCATGTCACCCGAAAGTGGGAACCGGTTTCGGGGCCAGCGACATGCGTGAAAACAAGAACTTGAAGCGCAGGGAGCTGATCTGAAAGATCGTGGACGCGCTTTAGAGCCGTTCATGGCTTCACGGAATCGCCGGACGGCTGCAAGTCTTCGTCTTGTCGCTTTGCGAACCGGAAAAATGTTTCCACTTTTCCTGGAAACGCTCTAAAGGGCGGAATGAACGTCCGGCGACCGGATCTCCCGGTCCCGCAGAAACGGGTCCAGAAAACTCCCCATGACTTCCGTGTAGTCCGACCGCAGATGGGATTCATCCGTATAGAGCGGCGCGCCTTCCCGCAGCAGCGGACAGATCAGGTTCTTGCACAGGAGCGAGGGGAGGTCGATGACGGTCGCGCCATGCGCGGCCAGCGTCATGAGACCGGCATCCACCGGCTCCGACCGGGCAAGAACCGTTGAGAAATCGAAACTCCAGTCGGCCGGGGCCGGCCCGCCGTGGAAGGCAAGGCGGCGCAATTCCGACGGAACATCGAAGTGCGGATAGGGGCCGGTGGTCAGTATGACCACCTTTTTGCCTTGCGCACGCAGTTCGTCCACTTCCTCGCCAAAATTTGAAATGGCCAGAGAAAGGCCGGCGGGCGTGCCGGCGGAAACACAGGTCCCGCCATTGTTGCAGATGACGGCATTGTGCGCTCCGATCTGAAAGTAGGATGCCCACATGCCGATATAGATGACGGTTCCGAACCGCTCGCCCTTCGCCAGCTTCATGCCCATTTCGTGAAAAGCCTCGCAGCCGAAGCCGGCCGCCGTGCGCCTCAGCCCCTTCAGGGGCGGACAGCCTCCCTTGGTGACGAACACCACCGCCCGGTCCGTGAGGTCGGGGCTGAGCTTTTCGACGCGGGCGTGCCATATCTCGGCAAAGGAATCCCCGATGATGAGAACGTCGCTGCCGGCAGAAGGCTGGCCCAGTTCGCAAGGCCTCAGGCTCTTGCCGAAAGTCGTGGTCCCGCCGCACAGATGGAACGGGAACCGGTAATCCGCATCGGCGTCGAGGCTTTGCCGGTAGACGGCGGCAACCGCCTCATTGCGTTGCGGGAACCCGTTTGCGGCCATGACGACCGCGCTGGCCGCCATGGTCGCGACGGCGCAGGCCATCAACCCTGCCAGGGGGCCCGCCAGGGGCGTGAAGCGCCTTCCCGGCATCGACGGCTTTTGCGACGGAGACTTGAGCGCTCTTCGGCAGGGCTGCTCGATGAAGCGGTAGGAGGCCCAGCCGGCAAGAACCGACAGGGCAAAGGCAGCGGCCTTCGACGCCCCCCCGGCTATGCCGAAATAGGCCATGCCCGCCACCAATGGCCAATGCCACAGATAAATCGAATATGACCAGTCGCCGATGCGCTGGAGAGGAGCGAAGGCAACCACGGAGCGGGGATTTCGGGCCAGGAGAACCAGCATGGTGCCTGCCGTGGGCAAGAGCGCATTCCAGGAAGGCCATGTCGTTTCCCCGGAAAATATCGCAACTGCGATGCCGACCAGCACCAGCCCCGCGACTTCGGAGAGGAGGGCCAGCCGCGGCGCTCCGGTTGCCTGTCGTGGCGGCCACAACGCCACGAGGCCGCCGGCGAGCATCTCCCACGCGCGCGTCGGCAGCGTATAGAACCCGGCGGAAACGATGCTGGTGTTGGCGAAGGCCTCGCCCGCTATCACGGACAAGGCCAGCGACAGGACAAAGCCCGCGGCAAGGAGGCTGAAGCGGGCGGCGCGGCCGGGCAGCAAGGGAAACGCAATGACCAGAACAACCGGATAGATCAGGTAGAACTGCCACTCCACCGAGAGCGACCAGGTATGCAGGAACCACATGGAATCCGCCGGGGCGCCGAAATAGCCCGCCTGCCTCCAGAACAGCATGTTCGAGACGAAGAGCAGGGCCGACACGCCATCGCGCGCGATCTGTTTCAGCGCGCCGGGCTCGATCATGAAAAGCCCGAACAGCAAGGTGGCCGCCACAACCGCCAGCAGCGCCGGATAAAGGCGCGCCAGCCGTGCCCGGTAGAACCCGAATATCGAAAAGCTGCCCTTGTCGATGCCCGCCGAGATGATGTTCGTCATCAGGAAGCCGGAAATGACGAAAAAGACATCCACGCCGATGAAGCCGCCCCCGAAACCGGCCGCTCCAAAATGGAACAAGAGCACAAGCAGCACGGCAATTGCCCGCAGGCCGTTGATATCTTTGCGAAAATCCATGATGCCCCGCTTCGGTGCCGAGCAGGTCTTCGGCGCCCATGGCCGTCATCATCGGCAATATTGTTTTTAAAGAGGTGAACGCGGGCCGGAAAAACACCCGTTGGCGGCGCAACCCCGTCTCCTCCGATCGCCGCGCCTTGCGAACCGCCGTCCGGGACATTTTCGGCTTTCGGCCAAGATCACCTTGCTCGGCGTCTCCCGCGCCAAAGGCAGCCAGCGCGTCTTTGCCGGTCAATGTCCGAAATTTTTTGGCCCCCCCCCCACGTTTAAAGCGTGTCGCGATCTTCCAGATCGGCTGCCTGCGCTTTGAGTTCCTGTTCGGAAACGCGTCAAAACGAAGACCTGGAGCCGTTCGGCGGTTCCGTGAAACAGTGAGCGGCTCTAGGGGGGCCCGCCAAAAGAAATTATCTCTCAGTCAGGGTCCTCATTTCATCAAACCCGGAGCCGGGACCGATATGCGGCGACCATTCGCGCCGCGACGGTCCGTTTCATGGTTCCAAATTCCGTTCTTTACCGTGCGCTGCAATCGATGTTCAAGGTGGCGTCTTCATCGATGGATGCACCGTTTTCGTCGACCAGAACCAGACCGGCCACCGACAGTTGCCTGCCCGAAACCACCACGGTGAACTCCTGCGATACGACGCGCCCGGCCTTGATCCGCCGTTCGGGGCTGGCGAACGGGCGATCGACGCCGAGACCGATGGTCATTGCATTTGCCGTGGACGACAGCTCGAAAAAGAATTTTTCGCCATCCGGCGCCGTCCCCGGCCCCTGGATCTCGATATCGTCGGCTCCATCCTGACTATGGATGGCGCATGTCGCCGGGGTGAATTCGTAGCGGCCCGCGGAGGTTTCCAGAACACCTGTTTCGACAATCGCGGAACTCTCCGGTGGCGGAGCCTCGGCCTCCGCGCTGCAACCGGTCAGCATCAGGCCGCCGAAAGAGGCGATCATCAGAGCGAATCCGATTCGCGGCTCTCCGGCTGCGGATTTTCGTGGGAACAATTTCGTCTCCGATGCTTATGGATAGGACCAGCCATTATGCTCGACGCGGAAAATCCGCAGCGGCGCGCCGGGTTTGGTGGTGTCGGCGCGCAGGAAAAAGACCGCGCGCTGTTTCTTGCCGAAATTGGTGAAATCGACATTGATGGTGATCATGCCGCGCAGCATCGGCCGGTGGGGATCGGGCATCGGGTCTTCTATCGCGCCGTCGAAATCCTGCGCGCCATAAAGCGGATGCGCACCGATATTGCCCGAAGCCAGCCATGCCACGATGTCGTCGGTGAAGTAATTCCTCGCCACCGCCGGATCGAATGCGCTTGGCAGATTGCTGTTCTCCGACTGGAACTGGCGTTCGTAGATCTCACGCACCAGGTCCTGCGCCTGGGCAACCGGATCGATATCAGGGTCTGCGGCATAGGGTTCGTGCGCAGGTTGTGCCGGGCGGGCCTTGGTCGCTGCGGCAATGGGCTCGCTGCCATCGGGCGTGATATAGCGTTGCGCCACCCAGCCAGCCTTGCTCATCGCCTTGTTGCGCATCAGGCACCAGCGCGGCGGCAGCGTCTTGATCTGCGCTTGTGTCATCGCCGTATAGTGGGCTGCGGTATAGAACGGCACGCAGGTGATCTGCTGCATGCCGCGTTCATTATGGGCGAAGGTCTCGATTACCGGATAGCTGGTGCCGGGTCCCATACGGGCATTGAGAACGTCATTGGCGGGAACTCCGGTCACGCGCCAGGCATCCGGACCGTGGCCGTCGATCTCGGCATATGCCGGAAGTGCGGCGAGCGCGAGGGCGAGCGCGGCGAGCGGCGTCTTCAGACTGCGGACCATGGTCATTTCACCTCCACGATGGCGCGGCCCAGCACCTTGCGGCCGCTGATGTCGAGATAGCGCACCTCATAGGTTCCGGCCTCTTGCGGCATCGTCAGTTGCAGCGTCTTGTCCGCCCCCGCCTTGTGCGCCACGATCCAGCTGAAATCAGCCTGATCGGCGCGGGCCAGCGCAATGCGCTGATCGGCGCTGTCGGCACCTCCGCTCCACGCCACGGTGATGATTTCACCGACGCCGGCCTGTGCCGGCGCGCTGAGCCCGGCTCCGTCATCCAGCGGCGCGTCTTCCGCCACGACCTCCAGATCGTGGCTGGCCAGGGTGCGCGCGCCTTCGCGCAGCACATAGCGGATCTCGTAAAGACCCGTTTCGGCGGGTGCTTTCAGATCGCCCTCAAGCTTGTCCCTAACCCTGATATAGTCGGCATATTGGCCCTCATCGGCTCCGGCGGGCACGATGGTGATATAGTCTTCCGGGTGGATCGAAGCCGACCATGCGACGCGCAGTTTGCTTCCCGTGCGCACCACATCCGGGCCGCTGACCGTCACTACAGCCTCAACCACCTCCACAGGGGTGGAGGCCAGTGTGCGTCCACCTTCCCGCAGCACATAGCGCACTTCGTAAAGGCCGGGCTCTGCGGGCGCGAGCAGCTTGTTTTCCGTATCGCCGCGCACGCGGACATAACGGGTGTATGTTCCTGCCTCGGCCCCGACGGGCACGATGGTGACATAGTCTTCCGGATGGATCGAGGCCGACCACGACACGGCAAAGCTGGAGCCGACCGTCGCCTGCTTTGGTGCGGCGACGCCGACTTCGGCCTCAACCACCTCCACAGGGGTGGAAGCCAATGTGCGTCCACCTTCCCGCAGCACATAGCGCACTTCGTAAAGGCCGGGCTCGGCGGGCGCGATCAGCTTGTTTTCCGTATCGCCGCGCACGCGGACATAACGTGTGTATGTTCCTTCATCGGCCCCGGAGGGCACGATGGTGACATAGTCCTCCGGGTGGATCGAGGCCGACCACGACACGGCAAAGCTGGTCCCGGTCGTCACCTGTTCCGGTGCGGCGATGCCCATCTCGGCTTCGACCACCTCCACCGGCGTCGTGCCGAGCGTGCGCCCGCCGTCCCGCGCGACATAACGCACTTCGTACAGGCCGGGCTCGGGGGGCGCGATCAGCTTGTTCTCGGTGTCACCGCGCACGCGGACATAACGGGTGTATGTTCCTGCCTCGGCCCCGGCGGGCACGATGGTGACATAGTCCTCCGGGTGGATGGAGGCGGACCATGACACGGCAAAGCTGGTCCCGGTCGTCACCTGTTCCGGCGCTTCGATCTCGATTTCCGCTTCAACCTGCTGTTCCGGCTCCGGTTCGGGCGCGACCGGCTCCTGCGCCATCGGCTGCAAATCCAGCACCGACTGCACATGTGCCAGCGCGTCCTTCAGCTCGGCTGCATTCTGGGCCGGGACAAAGACGCCGCCGGTGTTTTCGGCGATGCAGGCGAGGCTTTCATGGGCGTCGTCCTCAAGGTCGAAGCCGACGACATGGGTGGTGAATTTCACGCCCTGCCGTGCCAGTTGCCCGGCCAGCGCGCAAGGATCGGCCTGGCAGGTTTCCAGCCCGTCGGAAATCAGCACCACAGTGGCGGGATTGTCGCGGTAGGACAGCAGGTCGGCCGCGTGCTGGACGGCGGCGGAAATCGGCGTCTTGCCCTTGGGCCGGATCGTGTTGACCGCTTTGATGAAGCCCGCCCGGTCGAGCGGCCCCGGCTCGATCAGGGTTTCGATGTCGCGGCAATCGCCCTCGGAGCGATGGCCATAGGCGACAAGACCGAGATTGGTGTCGTCAGACCAGCCATTGACCAGATCGGCCATCACTTCGCGGGCGATCTCGATCTTGCTGACGCCGTCGATCTGGCCCCACATCGAGCCGGAAGCATCATAGACGATCACCACGTCTTCGGCCGCGGAGGCTGCCGAAAGGGGCGTCATGATTGCCGTGGCCGCGACCAGCGCCGCCTTCAGCGTTTTCATCATTGTCTCCTGCTCCGTAAATTGCATCATGTCGGGCGCGCGGCACTGCCGGCTTGCGTGCCGGAAGCACCCGCACCCAGGGCGCGCGCCTTCAGCTTGCGGAACTTGCCCGACATCTGCTCCAGCCGCGCATCCCATTCGGGATCCGGCTGCTGGCCTTCGATGGTCCTGAAATAGACCTGCATCAGGCAGGCGATGGCGAAGGGCTCCAGAAGCGCCGCCTTGACGCTCCACGCAAACAGCAGGGCAAAGACGAAGCCGCCGGCCGCCCATGCGCCGGGCATCAGGTAGACGACGAGAGCCGCCGGCGCCAGCATGACCAGAAACACCAGAAAGCTCATGAAATAGACGATGATCGCCAGCCAGGCGGCGTTCTTGAGCATCACCTTGTAGTTCTGGCCGTAAAGCACCAGCGCTTCCCTGGCCGATCCCCATGGATTGGTCGAGCCGGTGCGAATTGCATAGGCGAGGATGACCTCGTCGATGAAGCCGACGGCGACCCGCAGGAAAGCATGCAGGATACCGGAAAGCTGCTGCGCGCCGGGTATGGGCAGGATGGTCAGGATACCGCGCACCAGCCCCGTGATCGCGCCGATCACGCCCTTGACGAGCTGATCGATGGCAAACAGCACGCTGGCCTGAGCGAAACGCTCCTTCACCACCGCTGTCGCATGGCTGACCTGCGACTTCCCGTCTGGCATCGGCTTGCCGTCGATCAGTTCGACCAGCACCGCTATATGGCCCGCCTTGACGATATAAAGGATGTATTCGCGCGCCCAGTACATGATGGCGCCGAACAGGCCGAAGCCCATGACGCCGCCCCACATGGTCGTATTGGCCTGAAAGCCCTCGTCACCGAAGCCGCCGACGCCATAGCCGATGCCGGCTCCGGTTCCGGTGACCAGGACGTAGCCGGCGGCAATGCCGAAATAGACCGCCATCCGCAGCACGATGAACGGCATGGTCCGCGCCATCATCGCCAGCGCGCCGCCAATGCTGAAATCCCACATGCCCTGCCCCGCCCTTTGCGCCTGTTCTGCAAGATCTAGCAGGAGAAAAACGAACATGCCCCCTCCGTTTGGATGGGGACATGCCAGAAAGCCTGAACATAATTGCGCCGAAAGGTATCCAAAACAGGATAGACAGATAAAATAAGCCCCGCATGAAGGGGCAAGAAAACCTGGAGGCGGCGCGTCGATTTGCGGAAGATTTTCTTTTCTATTCTGGCAATTCCGTTGTTTTGTTTTTCTTCCGGCGCCCATGGGGGCGATATGGCGGAAATGCCGTCCCCCAAATCGGCTCCCGTGCTTGAGGTGCGTGGCGCTGTTTCCAGAGCCAATGCGGATGGGGCAGCCCATTTCGACATGGAGATGCTGAAAGCGCTGCCTGCCGCCCGGCTGGAAACGACGACGGCGGTCACCGATGGCGTGCGCCGCTTCGACGGCTTTCTGATGCGGGATCTTCTGGCGCATGTCGGCGCCCGCGGCACGACCGTGACGGCGAGAGCCCTGAACGATTACGCCATTGAAATCGCGGTCGAGGAATTCGACCGGTTCGACGTTCTCGTTGCCTATGAGATGGATGGCGAACCGCTGCTGCCGAGCGACAAGGGGCCGCTCTGGATCGTCTATCCGCGTGACCGGCATGCGCAGTTGCAGGATATCCGCTTCGATTATCGCTGGGTCTGGCAATTGCGATGGCTCGAAATTCGATGAGCAGGCGGGCGCGAGCCTTGCTGGGCGTTGCGCTGCCTGTCTCGGCCATCGTCATATTCGTCGTTTTGCTGGCGTTTTCGCTGATGCGCCTTTCCGACATCGAGCGGGACATGCGCATCGAGGCGACCCAGAACATGCTTTGGGTGATCTCGCGGGCGCATATTGCAAGCCTTCAGCTCGGCGAGGCCGTCGCGGGCAGCGTTGCCGGAGAAGTCGATCGCGAGCAGATGGAGCTGCGCTACAACGTCTTCCTCAGCCGGCTTGCCCTGCTTGATGACGGACCGCAGCGCCGCCGCATGGAAGCGCTCGGCGCCACCGTGGCGCTTGACGCCCTGCGCGCAAGCCTGCCCGAGCTCGGCTCGCTGGCGATGAACGCCAGGCCGCAGGTGGTGCCCCGCATCAAGGCGCTGCTTCTGCCCTACGATGCCGCACTTGCGGAAGCGGCCAACAAGGCGATGGTGGCCGAATGGGACGAGCTTGGCGCCACGCTTGACGCAACGCGCAAGCAATTGTGGCAGATCATCATCTCCATGATCGGCATATCGCTGGCGGGCGCGGTGCTTTGCATCCACTTTTTGCTGGCGATAAGCGACGCGCGGCAGCGAACGCGCCTGCTCGACAAGGAAAAGGCGTTTTCCGAACTTCTGATCGGCTCCAGTGGCGAGGGCATCATCGCCGTGGACATGGATCGGCGCTGCACGGTCTGGAACGAAGCCGCCGAACGGCTGTTCAGCTTCGGCGCCGACCGGGCCACGGGGGCTATGCTGGGCGAATTGTCCGGCTTCTTCGAGGTCGACAGGATCGAGCAGGCGGTCGGCGATGCCCTTCGGGGGCGGGCTGTCGCGCTGCTGGACCAGCCGTTCTTTCCTTCTCCGCAGTCGGACCCGCTCTATGTCGATCTGCGTTGCTTCTCGCTGCGTGACGGCGGGCGCATCGTCGGCACGATCCTGCTGGTCTCGGACGTGACCGAGCGGAGGGCGGCGCAGCGGGAGATTGCCGATCATCGCGACCGTCTGGAGCAATTGGTGCGGGCGCGCACGCAGGAGCTTGACGCGGCCCTGACCCGGGAGCGGGCCACGGCGGATCTCTATCGGAATTTCGGCACCATGATCTCGCACCAGTTCCGCACCCCGCTCGCCCTCGTCGATTCCGCGCTTCAGCGCCTGATGCGCCGGCGCGACCGGCTGACGCCGTCGGAGATACTGGAACGGGGCGGGGAAGCCCGCGGCGCAATCGCGCGCCTGGTCAGGCTGGTGGAAAGCACCCTCGACGCCGCGCGTCTCGATGCCGGCCAGATCGAGGTCCGCAGCCAGCTCTGCGATCTCGGCGGCCTCGTTGCGGAAATCTGTTCCCGGCTGACGAAGGACGCAGGCTCGGGGCGCATCACGGTCGCGTTTCCAAACGGCGGTTCGCCCGCCGCCTATTGCGATCCCGTTCACGCGGAACACATTCTCACCAACCTGCTCTCCAACGCCGTGAAATATTCGCCGGCGGAAACCCCGATAACCGTTACCCTGGCCGGGAACGGCCCGCAGATCGAATGCGTCGTGGCCAATATGGCAACGCAGGAGACGCCGTTCCAAAGCGAGGCGCTGTTCGAACGCTATTATCGCGGCAGCAATACCGAAGGCCGCCCCGGCATCGGCGTCGGCCTCTACATGGCCAGAGCCCTTGCCCGTTTGCAGGGCGGCGACGTGCTATTGCGGCGCTCTGAACCGGGCATGGTCCGGCTGGCGGTGCTGCTGCCCCGCCAGGCTTCCCGTTCCCGCCCCGGCGCGGCCATGGAGCCGGGGACGGAGCCGGCATGACATTCGCTGCGTCTCCGAAACGTTCCGTCATCCTCTGCATCGAGGACGAAGCGCAATTGCGGCGCGACATCAGGGATGAGCTGGTCGAGGCCGGCTACGATGTGGTCGAAGCCGGCGATGGCAGGCAGGCGCTCGACAGGCTGGCGCAAATCCGCCCCGATCTGGTTCTGTGCGACATCTCCATGCCCGGCCTCGACGGCTATGGCGTGCTCAGGGCCGTGCAGGAAAGCGGGCCGGAACATGCGGAAATTCCGTTCGTGTTCCTCTCTGCCCTCGCCGACCCCAGGCACATCGTCGATGGCAAGCGGCTCGGGGCCGACGATTACCTCGTCAAGCCGATCGATTACGACCTCTTGCTGGCGACCATCGAAGCGCGTTTGCGCCAGATCGGGCGCATCCGTTCAGGGCGCGCGATGGAGCGGATCGCTCCCGATTTTGCAACGCTGTCGGCGTTCTACGGTCTGACGCCGGCCGAAACACGAATAACGCAAGCGCTCACACAGGGCAGGAAACTGACGCAGATCGCGGCCGATCTCGGCGTCTCGCGATCCACCATTGCCTTTCATATGCGCAATATATTCCAGAAAACCGGAACCAGCCGGCAGGCGCAACTGGTCGCCCTGCTGCTCAGGAAATGACGGCCCAACCGGGTGCATCTCCGTCGGGTGCATGGATCGCGGCGTGGGCGGTGCGGCGGCGGCGCTGCTGTTTTCATGAATGGTTCAGCCTGCTGACGATGCGGTCCGCCTGCGGCGATTGGCGGGGCAAAGGACGCCGGGCAGCGGCGGCCCGTTTCAGCCCCCGGCGGGCCACAGTCGGGATCGTACAAGACTTCCTTCCGGATCGTACAAGACCGTGACGGCGTCCTTCTCCTAGCTTTCCTGCGAGGGAGCGCAGGCTGCCCGGCGGGGGAGGAGGAACCCTCGCGATCCGAAAGGGAGGAATGCCAGTATGAATATCGCCGTTCAGGGCGCGCTTCGCCGCGCGCCGTCAGATAAACCGGAAGTGCTGGATGCGCTGATCATCGGCGCCGGCGTGGCCGGCATGTATCAGCTGCATCAGTTGCGCGGGCAGGGGCTGAAGGTTCAGGCCGTCGATGCCGCCACCGATGTGGGCGGAACGTGGTACTGGAACCGTTATCCCGGCGCCAAGTTCGATTCCGAAAGCTACATCTACCAGTATCTGTTCGACGAGAACCTCTACAAGGACTGGACGTGGAGCGAGCGCTTTCCCGCCCAGCCCGAAATCGAGCGCTGGATGCACTACATCGCCGACCGGCTGGACCTGCGCGCCGACATCCTGTTCGGCACCACCGTGACTTCCGCCGAATATGACGAGGCGCGCGGCCGCTGGACGGTGCGCACCGATCGCGGCGACAATTTCGACACGCAGTTCCTGATCGGCTGTTGCGGCATGCTCTCGGCACCGCTGGAAAACCGTTTCCCCGGCCAGTCCAGCTTCCGGGGCCGCATCTTCCACACGGCGCGCTGGCCGCGCGAGCATCTCGATCTGGAAGGCAGGCGTGTCGGCGTGGTCGGCATCGGCGCCACCGGCATTCAGGTTATCCAGACCATTGCCGACAAGGCCGGCGAGCTCAAGGTCTTCATCCGCACCCCGCAATATGTGTTGCCGATGAAGAACCCGAAATACGGCCCCGAGGAAGCGAAAGCCTACAAGGCGCGTTTTGACGAGCTGCGCCAGAACCTGCCCCACACCTTCAGCGGCTTCGAATATGATTTCACGAAGAAATGGGCGGAACTGACCCCCGACGAGCGCCTTGCGGTGCTGGAGGAGGTCCATGCCGACGGCTCGCTCAAGCTGTGGCTGGCGTCCTTCTCCGAAATGTTCTTCGAGGAAGATGTCTCGCGCGAGATTTCGGAATTCGTGCGCGGCAAGATGATCGCCCGCCTGAAGGACCCCAAGCTGATCGATCTTCTGGTTCCAAATGTCGACGACTATGGCTTCGGCACCCATCGCGTGCCGCTGGAGACCAATTATCTGGAGGTCTACCATCGCGACAATGTCGAGCCGGTCAGCGTGCGCGACAACCCGATCGCCGAAGTCGTGCCGGAAGGCATCCGGCTGGAGGACGGAACCGTGCACGAGCTGGACATCATCATTCTGGCGACCGGCTTCGACGCGGGCTCAGGCGCATTGACGCGCATCGACATCAAAGGCAGGGGCGGCCGCACGCTGAAGGACGACTGGAGCCGCGATATCCGCACCGCCTACGGCACGATGGTGCATGGCTATCCGAACCTCTTGATCACCGGCTCGCCGCTTTCGCCCTCGGCGGCGCTGTGCAACATGACGACCTGCCTGCAACAGCAGACCGAGTGGATTTCGGCGCTGGTGTCGCACATGCGCGCCTCCGGCAAGACGGTTATGGAGCCGTCGGCGGAACTGGAGGAGGAATGGGTTCAGCATCATGACGAAACGGCCAATGCGACGCTGATCGCCCGCACCAATTCCTGGTATGTCGGCTTCCCGGCAAGCCGCGCCGGGTTCTGTCCTATACGGGCGGTGTCGGCACCTATCGCCAGAAATGCGACGAACTTGCGGCTTCCGGCTATCAGGGCGTGCACATGGCGTGATCCGGCCTCGCGCATCGAAACGGACCGCGGGCGCAAAACCGCGGTCCGTTTTTTTATTCGGGCAGCCCTAAAGCATGTCGCCCGAAAGCGGGAACCGGTTTCGGGACAACGACATGCGTGAAAACAACAGCTTGAAGCGCAGGGAGCGAATCTGAAGGATCGCGACACGCTTTAAAGCCGTTCACGGAATCGCCGGACGGCTCCAGGTCTTTGTTTTGTCGCGTTTCCGAACCGGAAAAGCGTTTCCACTTCCGGGAAACGCTCTATTGGGCGCTGCGGCGGAACACGGCGGGGGTGGTGCCGTAGGCGCGCGCAAAAAGCCGGGTCAGATGCGCCTGATCGGTGAAGCCGCAGGAGGCCGCGATCTCCTTGATCGGCAGGGTCGTGGTGGCCAGCATGTGGCGCGCGCAGGCCAGCCGCCTGTCGATGACATGCGCATAGGGCGGTTTGCCGAAACTGAGCTTGAACTGCCGCGCGAACAGGCATGGCGTCAGCCCGAGCTCCGCCGCCATCTGGCTGAGGTCGAGCGATTGCCCGAGGTTCGAGGCGATGAAATCCTCGATGCGGCGCATCTGGCCGGGGGCCAGTCCGCTGGACGGCGACATCGGCCTGGTGCGGATCGAGGCGTAGCGGCGCAACAGGTGAACGCTGAGCGCGCGCGCCACCGATTCCACATAAAGCGCTCCGCCCATCGCCTGATGGCGCGCCTCGTCGGAAATGGCGTGCATGGCCGCCGTCATCACCGGATCGTCGGTGCGCAGCACATCGGCGAGCTGAACGTCTGAAACATGGCAGTCCATCACCTCCGAGGCGACGGAGGCGACAAGCGCGCCGGAGAGATAGACATGGGTGACGTCGATCGGCTCGCTCCAGGTCCAGTGCGCCTTCTGCGCCCGGGTCAGCAGCGAGGCCGCGCCCGGACCCAGCCGGTCGTGGCTCCAGCGCCCCTCGAAGCGGCGCTGCATGGGCGTGTTGCCGGCCTGGTAGCCGACCAGCATGAAATCGCGCATGGCCGGAACGATCACGTCCTGGCCATGGTAGCGATAGGAACGCAGCCCGACATGGCGCCAGCCGAGCTTGTCGCTGGCCAGCAGGATGCGTCCCGGAACCCAGTCGGGCAACTGTTCGGGCGGCACAAGGTCCGTCATTGCATCAACTCCTTTCGGTGCCGAAAGGGCCGGGGCGGAATGCCCCGGCACGTCAGTGCGCCAGCGGTTGCGGGCCTGCCGGTCAGGCAGCCCGCGCGGAGGTCACGGTCCGGTAGACGGTGGTCTCGAAGTCGAGATAGCCGCCGAAGGAGACCGGGTCGCCGAAGGGCAGGATCTGGGTTGCCCAGTAGCCGCCGACGCCATTCTGGCGATCGATCCAGTAGAAGCTGTTGGCCAGTCCCGCCCATCCGATGGCGCCGGCCGGGCGCCCCGTCGGCGCTTCCTCGTCATTGACCATGAAGGTGTACGACCACGACTTGCTGAGGCCGGGGAAGAACTCGGCATCGTTCGACAGCGAGGCGATGACGCCCGGCAGCATGCCCACCTTCTGGTGTTCCTGGAGACCGTTTTTGACAGCCCATGCCACGGTTTCCGGCTTCAGCACCCGGCCATTGGGACCGTCGCCGTCATTCAGCCACATGCGGATGAACTTCATATATTCGGGGATCGTCGCATAAAGACCGTGGCCGCCCATGTCGATTTCGGGATTGTCGGGCAGTTCGAAGCCATCCATGGGGTTGAGGCTTCCGTCCGGGGCGCGGGCATGGATGGTGGCCGAACGCTCCTTCATGGCAGGCGTGCGGGTGAAGGCGATCTCCTTCATGCCGAGCTGGGCGAAGATGCGCTCGCGCATCACCTCGCCAAGACGCTTGCCGCGGATGGCCTCGACCACCTGGCCCACCCAGTCGATATTCGAGCCATATTCCCACTTCTCGCCCGGATCGAACAGAAGCGGCGTCTCGATGGCGGCGCGGGTTGCGGCAACGATGCTCGGCTGGCCATGTTCCTCGGCCATGCGCCGGTATTTCTCGTTGAAGAAATCATAGCCGAAGCCGCCCGTGTGCAGCATGAGCTGGCGCGTGGTCACGTCGGACTTCGGCGCCCGCAGCATGGGTTTGCCGGCGCTGTCGAAGCCATCCAGAACCTGGAGTTTGCCGATGGCCGGCACATAGTCGCGCGCCGGCGCATCGAGATCGAGAAGGCCTTCCTCCACGCATTGCAGGGCGGTGGTTCCGGCAATCGCCTTGGTGGTCGAGAAGATGGCGAAGACGGTGTCCTCGCTCATCGCGCCGTCGCCGAGACGCCGGTCGCCCGCCGCGCCGGAATAGATGTCCTGCCTGCGATCCGTGACCATGGCGACGACGCCCGGAACCCTGCTGTCGCCCCGTGTGACCCGCGACAGCACCGCATCGCAGGCCGATTTCAATTCACCCATGCCTATTCTCCCTGGCAACACGAATGTCATGCTGAGAATGCGGCCTGCCGAAAGCTCCTGCTATCCGCCATCGGCATGGGCCGTCCGCAATCGGAAGCGGATCAGTGGCGTGATCGGGCGAAGGCCAGCGTCTGCGACGGAAGCTCTCCGAACCTTTCCCTATAGGCGCCTGCCATGGCTCCGAAATTCACATACCCCCATTCGGCGGCGATGGAAGTGACGGTTTCTTCCGGCCGGGCATTGCGGAGCGCGTTGCGCAAGCCCTCCAGTCGCCGCTCGCGCAGAAAATCCCGGGGGGAGATGCCGCGGAACTGCCTGAAGCCGCCGGAAAGCGTGCGCACCGAGACACCGAGCCGGCCGGCGATTTCGCCGATGGTGGGCGGGTCCTGCGCCATCTCGGTCATGATGGCTTCTGCCTCGCGCACATAATGCGGAGCGGCCGAGCGCGCCCCGTCCTTCAGGGAAACGCCGGCGCCCTGCGCCCACAGCATCAGCAGTTCGGCGCAGATCAGTTCCTCCAGATGCCGCCCCATGATGCCGTTGTCGGCGACCTGCCCGTTTGTCTGTATCGACTGGCAGGCATAATGGAGCAGCGCCTGCCAGCGTGAGCCGTCTCCGCCGAAGGCGACGCGCCGGGTCCAGAGCCGGTCGTCGGGAACGAAGCCGAACCAGCGGTGCGCCACCTCCGCCATCACGTCATGGGGGATGGTCAGGTTGAGCTGCATGTGCGCGGCGTCGCCGTCGAGCCAGTATTCGGTGCGGCTGCAATCCACGACGAAGCTTTCGCCGGGGCCGGTCATCGCGTCTGCATGGGCCGTGTATTTGTGGCGCAGCGCGCCGCGCAGCGTGTTCAGGACCAGAATGTTGCCGGCGGCGGGGTCGAATTCATCCAGATGGATCGGCACGCCATAGGAAAATCGCGTGAGCGTGATGCGCCTTATATTGGCGCGCCGCATCGTGGCGTCGGGGTTGAGCAGATGCCCCAGCGGTCGGACGCGATAGGGCATGTAGACGCGGCGGCAAAAGTCCTGCACCTCGTCCCAGTTCTGGGAAGAGGTGCGCCCGTGCTGGACGATCGGCCGTCCGGCGATGTCGTATAACAAGGCTTTTTCGAGCATGACCGACTCCTCCTTCAGTCACAGCGCCCGCATAATGGCATGAGCAAACCGCTCTTGCATCAATTCGATTGAGCCTGCGGCACGGGAACTCAGCCCCCGTGCCCTGAGCTGGAAATCCGGCCGCTCGTCCGGCTCTCTCCGTCCCGGAGGAAGATGGAGATTCTGGCATGCCGGACGGGTCCGATGCGGCAGCGCGCCGGCAAAAGATTTATGCCGGTGAATATTATCCGAAGATGGGCAAGTACAAACGAATGAAAAGCCGCATATGCCGCCGGCTGCTTCGGAGTTAATTCCCGTGAAATAAATTGTTCGCACGGCGCCTTGCATTCAACACAATTGCATCATATGTATTGAGCATCGATCTTGCTGACGAACTTTGTTTCCGCGCTGAAGCGCTCTGACGATATTCCCATCTCAATTTCGACAACTGCGACGTCTGGCATGCGGTCAGGCGTTGGATTTCTGTGCCGATTGATAAGGAGATCGTCATGACAATTGGAACCGTAAAGTTTTTCAACAGCACCAAGGGCTACGGGTTTATCGCTCCCGAGGATGGCAGCACGGATGTGTTCGTCCATATCTCTGCCGTCGAACGCGCCGGCATGCATACCATCGCTGAAGGCCAGCGGCTCAGCTTCGACGTTGTGAAGGACAATCGCAACGGCAAAAGCGCGGCGGAAAACCTTCAGGCAGCCTGATGAATGACGCCTCTGGTCTTTGACCACGGATGTACTGGCACTGACCATTGAGGCGAACAGGAGAAGGTCGGGAATTTCCCGGCCTTTTTTGTTTTCGTGAAGGAGTACCGAAATGAACCATGATGCGACCAACGCCGTTTTCAAGCCAAGTCTCACGAAAATGGAGACAAAGGCGGATATATCGGCACGCGTGGCGCGCCAGATCATCGACACCGAGGTCGCAAGGCGAAACGCCAAGACCGAGCGCCTGAGAGCCGCCCGTCTCGAAATGGAAATTATTGCGGCGGGAAAGTCCGAAGAAAACGCGGCGGCAAAAAAGAAACGCAAGCCGTCCGTAAAAGCGAAATAACAAATGCCCGCCCGCCTCGCTACAGCGAGGCGAAGGTCTGGCCGGCGTTCGCCAGCCGCTCCAGCAGGGGCGACGGCTTCCAGTGCGGCTGGCCGGTCTCGTCATGCAGCGCAACGAGCGTGTCGCGAATCGTGCGCAGGCCCAGCTGATCGGCCCAGAACATCGGCCCGCCGCGATAGGCGGGGAAGCCGTAGCCATGGAGCCAGATCACGTCGATATCGACGGCGCGCCGGGCGACGCCTTCCTCAAGGATGCGCGCGCCTTCGTTGACCATGGCGCTAAGGCAGCGTTCGAGAATTTCCCGATCGTCGATCCGGCGCGGCGCAATGCCGGCGTCGCGCCGGTACTCCTCCAGTATCCGCGCCACTTCCGGATCGGGGTGCGGCGTGCGATCGCCCTGCTCGTAGCGGTAGACGCCCGCGCCCGTCTTCTGGCCGTAACGGCCGAGTTCGGCGATGCGGTCCAGCCAGTTGGGGGCGATGGCGTCCGGGGCTCCGGCCTTGCGGCGCTCCTGCCTTATGCGCCAGCCGACATCGACGCCGGCAAGATCGGTCATGGCGAAATGGCCCATCGGGAAGCCGAAGCTTTTGAGCGCGGCATCGACCTGTTCGGGAGCGGCCCCCTCCTCGACCAGCGCCATCGCCTCGCGGCCGCGCTGATGGAGCATGCGGTTTCCGACGAAGCCGTAACCGACGCCGACCAGCACGCCGACCTTGCCGATGCGGCGCGCCACATCCATGATCGTGGCGATAACGTCGTCGGCGGTCTTTTCGCCGCGCACATTTTCCAGCAGGCGCATGATGTTGGCCGGACTGAAGAAGTGCATGCCGCATACGTCCTGCGGACGCGAGGTGGCTTCGGCGATGGCGTTGATATCGAGCGTCGAGGTGTTGGTGGCAAGGATCGCGCCCGGTTTGCAGACCTTGTCGAGCGCGGCGAAGATTTTTTTCTTCAG
The DNA here is from genome assembly GCA_036678505.1 of Alphaproteobacteria bacterium. Classification (GTDB taxonomy): domain Bacteria; phylum Pseudomonadota; class Alphaproteobacteria; order Rhizobiales; family Rhizobiaceae; genus Mesorhizobium. The sequence continues at coordinate 28,328 of JAZIHP010000010.1, read as the reverse complement.
CTCCAGATCCTCGAACACCGCCTCGATGACCAGATCGGCGTCGGACAATGCATCGATCGATTCCGCCGCCTGAACCAGCGCAATGCGCCGCCCGGCCTCTTCGGCGCTGATGCGGCCTTTCTTGGCGTTGCCCTCATAGGTGCGGCGCACATTGGCAAGGCCAGCCTGAAGCGCGTCACCCTTGGCATCGACCAGCGTGACGGGAATGCCGGCGCTGGCGAAGCACATGGCGATGCCGCTGCCCATGGTGCCGGCCCCGATGACGCCCGCCTTTTCCACCTTGCGGAGCGGGGTGCCGGCCGGCAGCGCGGGAATCCTGGCCACTTCACGCTCGCCGAAGAAGGCGTGGATCAGCCCGGCCCGCTGCGGAGAAGCCATGCATTCCCGAAACAGCGCGCGCTCACGGGCGATGCCTTCGGGGAAGGGGAGCGTGGCGGCCGCTTCCACCGCATCGACACAGCGCTGCGGTGAAAACAGGTTCGGCTTTTCCTTCGCGAGCTTTGCGCGGGCGGCGGCGAAAACCGCCGGATCGGTGCCGGCGATCCTGTCGCTGCGGCTGCTGACAGGCGCGGCCGTCAGCTTGTCCATGCCGGTCTTTTCGATGAAGTCGAGCGCCGCGTCCAGCGCGGCGCCTTGCGCATAGACGGCATCGAGGATGCCAAGTTCGAGGGCTTCCCTTGCCTCGACCGGGTCGCCGGTGATGATCATGTCCAGCGCGCGTTCCACGCCGGTCAGCCGCGGCAGGCGCTGGGTGCCGCCCGCGCCCGGCAGCAGGCCGAGCTTCACCTCGGGCAGGCCGATCCTGGTTCCGGCAAGCGCCACGCGATAGTGGCAGGCCAGCGCCAGTTCAAGGCCGCCGCCGAAGGCGGTTCCGTGCAGCGCGGCCACGACCGGCTTCGGGCTCCGGTCGAAGGCGGCGATCACTTCTGGCAGGGTCGGCGCCTGCGAAGGCTTGCCGAATTCCCGGATATCGGCGCCGGCAGTGAAGAGGCGTCCGGCCGAATGGAGCACGATGACGTCCACCTGCGGGTCGCGCCCGGCTGCCTCCAGGGCGCCGGCCAGCCCGACGCGCACTGCGTGACCGAGCGCATTCACCGGCGGGTTGTCGATGGCGATGATTCCAATGCGCCCGCGGCGCTCGAAACTGACCGGATTATCCATGACCGTCCGCCCTCTCCCCGTAGCTTCAGGCGGTTCTATAGAAACCAACCGGCCGCTCGTCAATAATGCGGAACATAATTCCGCTTAGTGGAATATATGCTGATCGCAATCTTTCTTTTCCGCGAAAATACGGCCCCGGATTCTGCCGTTTATTTCATTGATCTCTCCTGGAGTTGTTTCCCTGTACATTCAGGAAAATACTGCTGGAGCCGTTCCCGGACCGGGATGACGGCAACTGGGAAGCGATGCCGGAACCGGGCCGGCGGCTGAATTTCATGACGCCGCGGCTTGCGTGAAATGCGGTTTCCGATCAACAATCCGGCATGGGAACAAATCGCATGACGGATGGCGTCGGGGCGGCCGATCAGGGGGAATGGGATTACATCGTGGTCGGTGCCGGCTCGGCCGGCTGCGTGCTCGCCAACCGGCTGAGCGCCGACCCTGAAAACCGGGTGCTGCTGCTGGAGGCCGGCGGCAGCGACAATTACCACTGGGTGCATATTCCGGTCGGCTATCTCTATTGCATCGGCAATCCGCGCACCGACTGGTGTTATCGCACGGCGGCGGAGGCGGGGCTCAATGGCCGCGCGCTGCTTTATCCACGGGGCAAGGTGCTGGGCGGCTGTTCTTCCATCAACGGCATGATCTACATGCGCGGGCAGGCGCGCGACTACGATCGCTGGCGCCAGCTTGGCAATCCCGGCTGGGGCTGGGACGATGTGCTGCCGCTGTTTCGCCGCTCGGAGGATCACTATCTGCATGACAATGCAAGCCATGGCCGCGGCGGGCCGCTGCGCGTCGAGCGCCAGCGCCTGAGCTGGCCGATCCTCGACGCGGTGACTGAAGCCGCCGCCGAACTCGGCATTCCGGCCAGCGACGATTTCAATGCCGGCGACAATGAGGGCGCCGGCTATTTCGAGGTCAACCAGAAGAACGGCGTGCGTTTCAGCGCCGCCCGCGCCTTCCTGAAGCCCGTTCGCAATCGGCCCAATCTGCGCATCGTCACCCATGCGACCGCCGAGCGCATCCTCTTCGACGGCAGGCGGGCAACGGCGCTCATCTATCGGGGGCGCGACGGGCGGCCTTGCCGCGCCCGCATCGGGCGTGAGCTGCTTCTGTCGGCGGGTGCGATCAACTCGCCGCAGCTCTTGCAACTGTCGGGCGTCGGGCCGGCGGACCTGCTGCGCCGGCATGGCATCGACATGGTGCACGAACTGGCCGGTGTCGGCGAAAATCTTCAGGACCATCTGCAAATCCGCACGGCCTTCCGCATCGAAGGCGCGCGCACGCTGAACGAGCGGCAGGCGAGCCTGTGGGGCAAGGCCGGTATCGCGCTGGAATATGCGCTGAAGCGTTCGGGGCCGATGGCCATGGCCCCCAGCCAGTACGGCATCTTCATGCGCTCCGATCCGCGTTTCGATACGCCCAACATCGAATTCCACATCCAGCCGCTGTCGCTGGAAAGTTTCGGCGAGCCGTTGCACGATTTTCCGGCGGTCACCGTTTCGGTGTGCAATCTGCGCCCGGAATCGCGCGGCCATGTGCGCATCCAGACCGCCGATCCGCGCCAGCCGCCGCTGATTGCGCCCAACTATCTGTCCACCGACGGCGACCGCGAAGTGGCGGTGCAGTGCGTGCAGCAGGCGCGAAGGCTGATGGCGACGAAACGCATGAGCGAATTCCGGCCGCAGGAGTTCAGGCCCGGCGCGCATATCGCGACGCCGGAGGAATTGTGGCGCGCCGCCGGCGACATCGCCACCACCATTTTCCATCCCGTGGGCACCGCACGCATGGGCCGCGATGACGATGCCGTGGTCGATCCGCAACTGAAGGTGCGCGGGCTGGAACGGCTGCGCGTCGTGGATGCCTCGATCATGCCCACAATCGTTTCCGGCAACACCCATGCGCCGACGGTGATGATCGCCGAAAAGGCGTCCGACATGATCCTCGCCGCCCGCTAAAGCATGGCGCGATCTTTCAGATTCGCTCCCTGCGCTTTAAGTTCTCGTTTTTACGCGAAACCGGTTCCCCCTTTCGGGCGACATGCTTTAGAGCCGTTCATCGTTTCACGGAATCGCCGAGCGGCTCCAGGTCCTTGTCTTGTCGCGTTTGCGAACCGGAAAAGTGTTTCCATTTTTCCTGGAAACGCTTTGGACCAGCGGGCGTTCTGACGAACGCAGCCCCGCTGTTCAGCTTGTTTCTCCAGCCGCATTTGTGTGGCGTCGGACGCTTCCGTCTACCTGAAAAATGCTCAAAAAACAAATCGGCCCGCAGGTTTGAAGCGCTGCGGGCCGAATTTTTTCTCAGGGAAGATCGCGGGTCAGTCCAAGCCGCCCTGATCGGCGTGATCGCGCTTGCCCATCAGGATCTCGCGCTTGCCGACATGGTTGGGCGCGCCGACCAGCCCTTCCTTTTCCATGCGCTCGACCAGCGAGGCGGCGCGGTTGTAGCCGACGCCGAGGCGGCGCTGGATGTAGGAGGTGGAGCACTTCTTGTCGCGCATCACCACTTTCACGGCTTCCTCGAACAGGGTGTCGCCATCTTCCGCACCCATGGCGCTCTTGTCGAAGACGGCGCCCTCGTCGGCCTCGGGCTCCTCCTCGTCTTCGTCGGCGGTCACCGTCTCCAGATATTCGGGGCGGCCCTGCGTCTTCAGATGCGCCACGACCTGCTCGACCTCGTCGTCGGAGACGAAGGGGCCGTGCACGCGCGCGATGCGCCCGCCGCCGGCCATATGCAGCATGTCGCCCTGTCCGAGCAGTTGCTCCGCGCCCTGTTCGCCCAGAATGGTGCGGCTGTCGATCTTCGAGGTCACCTGGAAGGAGATGCGGGTCGGAAAGTTGGCCTTGATGGTGCCGGTGATGACGTCGACCGAAGGGCGCTGCGTCGCCATGATCAGGTGGATGCCGGCGGCGCGCGCCATCTGGGCCAGACGCTGGATCGCGCCTTCGATCTCCTTGCCGGCGACCATCATCAGGTCGGCCATCTCGTCGACGATGACGACGATGTAGGGCATCGGCGACAGGTCGATCTCCTGCTCCTCGAAGGTCGGTTCGCCCGTGCCCTTCTCGAAGCCGGTCTGCACCTGCATGACCACGACCTCGCCCTTGTCGCGGGCGGCGGCGGCGCGCTGGTTGTAGCCGTCTATGTTGCGCACGCCGAGCTTCGCCATCTTGCGATAACGGTCCTCCATCTCGCGCACCGCCCATTTCAGCGCGGTGACCGCCTTCTTCGGATCGGTCACGACCGGGGTGAGCAGATGCGGGATGCCGTCATAGACCGACAGTTCCAGCATCTTGGGATCGACCATGATGAGGCGGCATTCTTCCGGCTTCAGCCGGTAGAGCAGCGACAGGATCATGGTGTTGATGGCCACCGACTTGCCCGAGCCGGTGGTGCCGGCGACCAAGAGATGCGGCATCTTGGCAAGCTCGGCGATCACCGGCTCGCCGCCGATGGTCTTGCCGAGGCAGACCGCCAGCTTGGCGCTGCTCTCGCGAAAACTTTCCGATTCGATCATTTCGCGGAAATAAACCGTCTCGCGGGTTTCGTTGGGCAGCTCGATGCCGATCACGTTGCGGCCCGGAACCACGGCGACGCGTGCCGAAATGGCCGACATGGAGCGCGCGATGTCCTCGGCGAGATTGATCACCCGGGAGGATTTCACGCCCGGCGCGGGTTCGAATTCATAAAGCGTGACCACCGGGCCGGGGCGGACATGGATGATCTCGCCGCGCACGCCGAAATCCTCCAGCACGCTTTCGAGAAGATCCGCGTTCTGCTCCAGCCGCTCCTGCGACATGTAGAAGCCCTGACCCTCGGGCGCTTCCTGCAACAGGTCCTCGGAGGGGAATTCATAGACATCGCCGGAGAGCGCCTGCGCCACCCGGCCGGCCATCGGCAGCGCCGGCGCGCGCGGCGCCGGCATGGTGATCTCGACCGGGCGCGGCGCGCGGGCAGGCGCTTGCGGCACCGGTGCTGCGGGCTGCGGGGCAGCCGCCGCGGCGGGCCCTGATGGCGCTTCGGGCGGCGTAACCGGTGCTGCTTGCGTGGCGATCGGAGCGACGGCAGCGGGGGGAGCCGCCGGAGCAGGGACCGCGACCTGTCCGGCCGGTGCCTCTACCGGCTGGGTTTGAACGTTGAACGTATTGGCCGTCACCGCACATTCGATCACCCGATAAAGCGTGGTGATGTCGGCATTGCGCAGCGCGGAAGCGGTGAGGTGGGCACGTTCGGGCTGCTGCCTGCGCGCCATCGGGGTGAACGGAGCGGCGGATGCGGCCGCCGGCGCGGCGGCGTGCGGTCTTGCCGTGTCGCCGGCGGAGCTTTCCGCCATGGGAAACTCGGCTGCGAACTCGAAGAAAGCATGATCGGACAGCAGCGCCCAGACGGTGTGTTGCGCGGGCGCTGCCTGCGGCTGCGACTGCGTCGGGGGCTGTGGCTGTGGCTGGGGCTGCACGGCAAGCGGCTGTGCTGCCGGGGTCATGTGCGGAATGGGCTCGACGATCCGCCCGGCGGCCACCGCCTGCCGGGTGTTCACCGCAGGCATCGCCGGTGCCGGCTGCACGGTCCGGGAAAACACAGGCGCGCGCGAAGCCGCTGCCGGCTGCCTCGTCTCGGCCGCGCTGGCTTCGGTTGCCGCAACATTGCGGTCCTCGTCTTCGCGGATCTTTCTGATTTCGCGGTCCGGCGTGCGGGTGAAGCGCACATTGGGGGCCAGGAAAAAATAATTCTGGTAGGTGGGACGGGCGAATTCTCCGCCAGCCGCGCCGAAGGTCGGGAACACCTCTCCACCGTGGCGTGCCTGAACATAGCTGGCTCCGGTGCCCTGCATGCCGGCGCCGGACAGGCCGGTCATGCGCGGCGGCTGCGGGGCGGCCTGCTGATATGCAGGCGCGCGCGGCTCCTGCCGGACAGGCTGCGGATCATCATCCTGCGAAACCATGTTCGAAAAATTAGCCCGGGATAGACGCATGGATGACATTTCAAGACTCGCCGTTTGACTTGCACCCCAAGCAATAGGAACCGATGGTTAACAGGTCCTTCCAGAGAGGCGCGCAGCCGCAAAATATCGACGGTCCCGACGCTCATACCGTCCCGATCGGGGACAAGCTGCCGCAAAAGGCAGATGCGGCGGGCCAGTCAGGCCCGCCGCGTCGCCAGATTGAAGCCTGAAGAAAAAACGGGATGCCGTTGCGGCATCCCGTCCGGATCAGCCAAGCGCGATGCGCTGGATGGTCCGGCGGTCGAAATTCGCGCCGCACAGCAGCACCGCGCTGGTCTGGCCGGCGCAGCGTTCCGCCACCTTGCCGAAGCCTGCCAGCGCCAGCGCCGCCGCGCCTTCGACCAGCATGTTCTCGTCCTGCGCCATCACGCGCAGCGCGGCTGCGATCTCGTCCTCGGAGCAGGCGACGACCTCGTCCACCACGGCCATCGCCATCGGCAGGGTCAGCGTGTCCTCGTCGATGCCGCCGGCGACCGCGTCGGCCAGCGTGTCGAGATGCTCGCATTCGACCACCCGTCCCGCCGCCATCGACAGGGCCAGCGCCTGCGAACGGGTGGCCGCCACGCCCCATATGCGGGTGCGCGGGCTGAAAGCTTTCAGCACAGCGCCGATGCCGCCGATCAGGCCGCCGCCGCCCATGGCGATGAAGACGTTGTCGATGCCGGCGCATTGTTCCAGAAGCTCGATGCCGATCGTGCCCTGACCGGCCATGACCTCGGCGTCATTGTAGGGCGAGATGTAGCGCCAGCCTTTTTCGGCGGCGAGTTTCTGCGCATGCAGTTCCGCAAGGCCGGTTTCCGCGCCGTGGAGGATGACCTCGACGCCATAGGAGCGGATCTTTTCAAGCTTGGAAGGCACCACCGATTCCGGCAGCACTACCACGAGATCCTGTCCCAGCGAGCGGGCGGCGCGCGACGCGCCGATGCCGTGATTGCCGGAAGAAGCGGTGACCAGCTTCTGGCCGGGCGCGGCTGCGGTCATCACCGAGGCGGCGCCGCGGATCTTGAACGAGCCGGTCAGCTGAAAATTCTCCGCCTTGAACAGAAGCCGCGTGTCATCGGGGCCGTAGCTGCCGCGCGCCGGGATCAGCGGGGTGCGGTAGACGTGGTCGCGGATGCGGGCGCGCGCCTGCATGGATCGCGCCGCCGAGGCGAAAACGATATCGGTCATTGCAATGGTCCTTCAGTGTGTCCGCGGCCCGATCTGACGGAGGAATTCGCGGGTGCGGTTGTGTTGGGGATGATCGAAGAAGGCGTCGGGGGCCGCCTCCTCGAGGATCACGCCGCCATCCATGAACACGATGCGGTCGGCCACGTTGCGGGCGAAGCCCATTTCGTGGGTGACGACGATCATGGTCAGTCCTTCGCGCGAGAGGGCGGTCATCACGTCCAGCACCTCCTGCACCATTTCCGGGTCGAGCGCCGAAGTGGGCTCGTCGAACAGCATCACCTTCGGCTTCATGCACAGCGCCCGTGCGATGGCGACGCGCTGCTGCTGGCCGCCCGACAATTCGCGCGGATAAGCCTTCGCCCTGGCGCCGAGCTGCATGCGCTCCAGCATCGCGATGGCCTGCGCTTCGGCTTCCGCGCGCGGCGTCCCGCGCACCCGGCGCAGGGCGAGCGTGAGATTGTCGAGCACGTTCATGTGCGGAAACAGGTTGAACTGCTGGAACACCATGCCGACATCGCCGCCGAGCTCCAGCACGTTGGAGCAGTCCGGCTTCAGCACATGGCCGGCGATCTCGATGTCGCCGGCGCTGCGCTGTTCCAGCCCGTTGATGCAGCGCACCAGCGTCGACTTGCCCGAGCCGGACGGACCGCACAAAACGATGCGCTCGCCCTTCGCGACGTCGAGGCTGATGCCGTCCAGCACCTTTGTCTGCCCGTAATATTTGACGAGGTTGCGAACCTTGATCATGCGCTGGCCTCCGGTGCCGGGGTGCGTGTGCCGGTTATGCCGTAGCGGCGTTCGAGCAGGCGGAAGAGAAAGGTGAAGGCGAAGCCGATGGCCAGATAGAGAATGCCGGCGGTGATGAACACCTCGAACGGCGCGAAGGTGCGCGCGGTAAACGCCCGCGCCACGCCGGTGATCTCCATGATGGTGACAGCACTCGCCAGCGACGAGGATTTCAGCACCAGGATGATCTCGTTGCCGATATTGGGCAGCAGTTCGCGGTAGACCTGCGGCAGCAGCACGTCGGTAAGGCGGTGGCGGCGCGATATGCCGAGCGAAATGCAGGCCTCGGTCTGGCCCTTGGGCACGCGGCGCAGCGCGCCCGCCACCACCTCGGCCATGTAGGCGGCCGAATTCAGGCTGATGGCGATGATGCCGCAATAGAGCGGTTCGCGCAGGATCGGCCACAAAATGCTGTTGCGCACCGCCGGAATCTGGCCGAGCCCGTAATAGATGATGAACAGCTGCACCAGCAGCGGGCTGCCGCGGATGAGGAAGGTGTAGACGGCCGCCGGCCAGCGCAGCAGCGGCGAGCTGGCCTGGCGCGCAAGCCCCAGCGGCAGGGCGAGGAGCTGGCCGAGCAGGAACGAGGCGATCGTTATGATCAGGGTGAGTTGCAGTCCCTGCAGGACGACCGGCGCGGCCTTGATGAAAATATCCGGCGACATCGTCTACCTGCCTCTCGCCGCGCGCCGCTCGGCAGCGCCGATGATCAGCGTCGAAACGCCGGTGATGGCGACATAGAGCGCGCCGACCGTCAGATAGAAGGTCATCGGCGAATGGGTGGCGCCGGCGGCGACCACGCCCTTGCGCATCAGTTCCTCCAGCCCGATGATCGACACCAGCGCGCTTTCCTTCAGGATCACCAGCCACTGGTTGCCGAGCCCCGGAACCGCATAGGAGAGCATCTGCGGCAGAACCACGTCGCGAAAGGCGGTCATGCGGCTCAGGCCCAGGCTGGTGGCGGCTTCCCACTGGCCTTGCGGAACCGTCAGCAGCGCGCCGCGCAGGATTTCGGTGAGGTAGGCGCCGGACACCACCGACAGCGCGCAGATGCCCGCGGTGAGCGCGTTGACCTCGACATAGGTGCCGAAGGCTCCGCTCAAAAGCACGGTGCCGCCGTAGAAAACCAGAAAGATGATCAGCAGCTCCGGCAGGCCACGCACGATTGTGACATAGGCGGAGATGAACCATCTGAGCGGGCGCGGGCCGAAATTCCAGCCGAACACCGCCAGAACGGCGATCAGCAGGCCGATCACGAAGCTGCCGGCGGCGACCTGAAGGGTTACCACAAGGCCCTGAAGAAGATGCGGCAGATAGGTGAGGATGACGGACATCGGCGCTCCGGCCCGTGCCTGCGCCGCCGTTAGAGCGGCGCAGGCAGCAAGGATTACTTGGCCTTGTAGGACAGGTCGTAGCCGAACCACTTGTTGGACAGTTCGGCGATCCTGCCGTCCGCCAGCATGGAGGCTACGGCGTCGTCGACGCGCTTCTTCAGCTCGTCGCTGCCCTTGCGCATGGCGATGGCGGTGCCGTTGCCGAATTCGGCGTAGTCGGCGCTCGACAAAAGCGGGCCGGCGAATGAGAGCTGGCCTTCACGCGCTTCCATGAGCTGTTCCCAGACCGACTGCTCCAGCAGTCCGGCGTCGATGCGCCCGGCATTGAGGTCGTCTGCGATCTGCTCGTTGCGCTCGTAGAGGCGCGGCTCCGACTTCGGCAGATTGGCGCGCACCACCGCCTCGTGGGTGGAGCCGGTCTGCACGCCGATGACCTTGCCTTCCAGCGCGGCTTCGAGGTCTTCGCGCTTTTCGATCTTCGCCAGATCGCTGCCGGCGGCCACGGCGAAGCGGTAGGGCGGCTCGGCATAGGCGCCGGAGAAATCGACCTGCTCGGCGCGCTCCTCGGTGATCGACATGCCGGAAATGACCATGTCGAACTTGCCGACCTGAAGTGCCGGCAGCAGGCCGTCGAACGCCTGGTTGGCGACGGTGCATTCGGCTTCGATGCGCTTGCACACTTCATCGATCACGTCGCGGTCGAAGCCGATGACGTCGCCGGCCTCATTGACCGATTCCCATGGCGGGAAGTCGGCGCTGGTGCCGACGCGCAGATTATCCGCCATGGCGGTGCCGGCCAGCAGGCAGGCGAGAAGGGAAGAAAGGGCAAGCGTCTTCATGATCTGGTTCCTGTTGAAACGTCGGTCAGCTCCGACCGTTCTGTTGCGCCGTGGCTCGCTCCAGAACGGTGCGGGCCATGGCGATATCCTGCGTGGCGACGCCGGTGAGGTCGGCGATGGTGATGTCTTCCGCCGCACGGCGTCCCGCCGTCGTTCCTGCTAATACGGCGCCGAGCTCGATGCAATCGTCACTGCCTGTCAAACCGGCTAAACAGGCATGCGAAAACTCGCCATGACCGAGGCTCTGCGTCTTCATGTCGGAGGCGCGGATGTCGGCGCGCGCAACGAGAGCGGTCTCCAGCTCCTGCTTGCCGGGACCGTCGGCGCCCATGGCGGTGATGTGGGTGCCGGGCCGCACCCAGTCCGACCTGACCAGCGGTTCGGTCGACGGGGTGGTGGTGACGATGATGTCGGCTGCGCGGCAGGCGGCTTCGAGGTCGGCGGCGGGCGCGGCATTCAGCCCGTCCTGCGTCAGTTCTGCAACGATCGCAGCGGTCTTTTCGGGCGAACGGCCCCAGATGCGGAAGCGAAGCGGCCGGCCGGCAAGGGCTGCCAGCGCACGGCTCTGGTAGCGCGCCTGTATGCCGGTGCCGACGATCAGCACGTTATCTGCATCGGCGCGCGCCAGCGCCAGCGTGGCCACCGCGCCGCCAATGCCGGTGCGCAGGTCGGTCAGATAGCCCTCGTCGTTGAGAATGGCGCGCACTTCGCCGGTTTCGGCCGAGATGGCCAGGATGATGCCGGTGGAAGAGGGCAGGCCCCTGGCCGGATTGTCGTAGAAGCCGGCGGCGATCTTCACCGCGAAGATCGGGTCGCCGGCGATATGGCCATATTTGATGTGGCAATCGCCATTGGTGGCGGGAAACGCGATGTGGCCGACGGGAGGAACGTTGCCGCGCCCGTCGGTGATGGCGACATAGGCGTCGCGGACTGCGGCGACGGCCCCTTCATCGACCGTGACGAGTTGTTCGATTTCGGCGCGCGAAAGCTGGATCATGATGGTCCCGGATGATTGAAAAATCGGCTCTTGCTGAGCCTGTGCCTCCCTGAACCTCATGTCTAGCGAAAATTGGACTGGCATGTCCATGATAAATTTTTTAGTCCATCATGCGGTCTCGCAGAGGGCAAGCTCGGCGGAGTTGGCCAGAAGCATGGCCGCGGGCACGATGATGTCGTCGTTGAAATTGTAGAGCGGCTGGTGCAGGCCGGCATCCGGCTTCAGCGGCCCGTTGCCGATCCAGGCATAGGCGCCGGGCAGATGGATGAGAAAGTCGCCGAAATCGTCGCCCGCCATGCTGGGGCGCGTATCGCCGGGCGCAAGGGTGAGGCCGGAAGCGCGGGCCGCCTGCCGCATGATGTCCCGCTCCGCCGCGGTGTTGACCACGGGCGGGCACAGGAACGCGTCGAATTCGACCGCGCTGCGGCATCCGGCGATGGCGGCGGCAGCGGCCGCGACGCTTTCGACGCGGGCGCGCAGAAGCTTGAGCGTTTCCGTGCGATAGGCGCGCAACGTGCCGGTCAGGCGCGCCTCCTGCGGGATGATGTTCTGGGCATGGCCGCCCTGGAACGAGCCGACGGTCGCCACAGCGCTCTCATGCGGATCGACGGCGCGCGCCACCGCCTGCTGGATGCCGGTCATGAAATGGCCGCCGGCAAGCAGCGGGTCGCCCGCCATGTGCGGCATGGCCCCATGCGCGCCCTCGCCCCGGAAGGTGACGGTGAACTCGCAGGTGCCGGCCATCACCGGCCCGTCATGCACCACCACTTCGCCCGCCGCCAGCCCCGGCCAGTTGTGCAGGCCGAAAATGCGCTTTGCCGCAAAGCGGTCGAGCATGCCGGCCGCAACCATGTCGCGCGCGCCGCCGTAGCGTTCTTCGGCGGGCTGGAAGACGAGATGCACCTTGCCGGCGAAGGCGCGCCTGCGCGCCAGATGGATGCCGGCGGCCAGCAATATGGTCATGTGGCCGTCATGCCCGCAGGCATGCATTTTTCCCGCCTGTTGTGAGGCGTAAGGCAACTGGGAAAGCTCGGTGATTTCCAGCGCGTCCATGTCGGCGCGCAGGGCGACGGCCGGTCCCCCGGCCTGTCCCTCGATCGTGGCGACGATGCCGTGGCCGCCGATATTCGCCTCGAACGGAATGCCCGCTTCCCGCAGCCTGTCAGCCACATAGGCGGCTGTCCACGCCTCTTCGCGCGCGATCTCGGGATGTGCGTGAAGCGCATGGCGGATGGCGACCAGTTTTTCGCGATCTTGGGCAAGGGGGTGAGACATGGGCGGGTGCGACACGGGAAGAACTCCGGATGTACTTTTCTGTCCAATTTGCATATACGGGTACAAAATCCAAGCCGATGCCTGCATCGCCCGCCATCCCGTTATGGCCGCATGTCATCGCAGGCTCGGGGCGGGCAAGGGCGAATTCAGGACGAGAACCATGCCGCAGACGCCACGACCTACTTCCGACGCGGCCGGGCATCTCGCCATCTTCCATCCGGTTTGCGATGCCTTCGCGCTGCTGCTTCAGCCGCATGCCGAAGTGGTTCTGCACGATCTGGCCACCGAGACCGTGGCTTACATCGCCAACAACTTCTCCCGCCGCGCGCTGGGCGAGCCTTCGCTGTTGCAGGAAATAGATTTTCGCCCGGAAGACCGGATGATCGGCCCCTATGAGAAGGTCAACTGGGATGGCCGGCGGATCAAGTCGATCAGCGCGGTGCTGCGCTCGGCCGAGGAAAGGCCGGTCGGGGTGCTGTGCATCAATATGGATGTGTCGCATATTCACGCCGCCATCGAGGTGCTGAGCACCTTTTCCGGCGTGGCCACCGATCAGGGCAAGCCCGCCGCCCTGTTCAAGGACGACTGGCATGAGCGCATCAACGAATATGTCAGCGGCTGGACGCGCCGCCATGGCGTCGCCATCGCCGACATGACGCGTGTGCAGAAACAGCAGCTCGTGCGTGAATTGGCAGAGGACGGCGCCTTCAGCGGCAAGCATGCCGCCGCCTATGTCTCGCGCGTGCTGCAAATGGGCCGCGCGACGGTGTACAACTATCTGCGCGGCGAAGGGGCCTGAAATCGCCGCAGCGGCTGAAGCCGACGACAGAGCATCGCAGGATCCCCTTTCACCGGAAACGCTCCGGAACACGCAGAGCCGATCGGGAGCCGCCGAAATCAGGTATCGCGGAAATCAGGGGGCGGCTTATCTTCAGTGGCCGCATATCCGCTCAGGCGCACGATTTTACGGTCACTTCGGCGCCCTGAAGGGCCTGCGCAAGATCTTCGGGCGGGCGGCGGTTGACGATCATTTCGTGGAAATCCGTCAGCGAGCAGACGCGCACCAGCCCTTTCTGCCCGAATTTGGAAGCATCGGTGACGACCACGCGCCGCCGCCCGCGGGCCAGAACCGCCTGGCCGAACTGGGCTTCCTCCAGATCGTAGTCCATCACGCCGGTGACGGCGTTGACCGCGCCGGCCGAGATGATGGCGTGGTCGACGCTGAAGCGGTTGACGAATTCGATGGCCGAATAGCCGAGCGCCGCGCCGCTGTCGCTGCGCAGCTCGCCGCCGGCCATATAGACCTTGTTGCCGTTTACGGTCGCCAGCGCGCGGGCGATGTCCGACGAATTCGTCACCACCGTCAGCCGCCGGTGGCCGAGCAGCGCCCGGGCAAGGATGCTGGTCGTGGTTCCGGTGTCGAGCATGATCGATTCGCCGTCGCGGATGGTCGAGGCGGCAAGCTTCGCAATCGCCTCCTTGGCCTCGCGGTTTTCGCGCATGCGCCGCTCGAAAGGGGCCTCGCTGACCGCCGACGGCAGGCCGATCACGCCATGCATGCGCACGATGTCGCCGCGCCCGGCCAGCGCCTTGATGTCACGGCGCACCGTTTCGACCGACACGTCGAGCCGCTGCGCCAGATCGACGACGCCGACGGTGCCCTCTTCGGTGAGAAGGTTGAGGATGCGGCCGTGACGGGGAGAAATATCCATTGGTAGCCTCATGGGAAATGACCGCCTATTGCCATTTTTGACATTTCCATCACATTAAACGGTCATATCCGGTCAAAATAGCACATTTTTTTGTTGACTTATTTTGCCGTCGAACTGATCCTGTTGTCAAAACAAGACAGCCGGAGGCTGTGGGAGGAAATATGGCGGCGGTCCGGGAAATCACGGCCGCGCGATCCGCTCGGATCGCGGCTTTGCCCATCTGGAAGGGGTCGATCGGCATCGAGCCGCTGATGGGGGGCATCAGCAACGAAAGCTGGCTGGTCACGGACGAGGCGGGCGGCCATGTCGTTCGTTTCGGGCAGGATTATCCGTTTCACCATGTGTTGCGCGAGCGGGAGCTGATGACGGCGCGCGCCGCGGAGGAAGCGGGTTTCGCTCCTTCTGTCGAATATGCGGAACCGGGCGTCATGGTGTGCCGGCATCTGCGCGCCAGAACTTTCGGCGAGGCCGACATGCGCGCCAATATCGAACGGGTCGCCGAAATCCTGCGCGACTTTCACGAGAAGATGCCGCGCCATGTTTCGGGTCCCGGCTTCATGTTCTGGCCGTTCCACGTGATCCGCGATTATGCGCGCACGCTCGAACGGGGCGAAAGCCGCATGGCGGCGCAGGTGCCGGCCTATCTGGCCATGGCGGACGAGCTTGAGGCCGCGCAGACGCCGCTTCCGATCGTTTTCGGCCATAACGATCTTCTGCCCGCCAATCTGCTCGATGACGGCAGCCGCCTGTGGCTGATCGATTTCGAATATGCGGGTTTCTCCACCGCCATGTTCGATCTGGCCGGCCTCTCCTCCAATGCCGGTTTTTCGCCGGAAGAGTCGGAAGCGCTGCTCGGGACCTATTTCGGCCGCGCGCCGGATGAGGGGCTGCGGCGCTCGCTGGCCGCCATGCAATGCGCCTCGCTGCTGCGCGAGGCGATGTGGAGCATGGTGTCGGAGTTGTATCTCGATGCGCCCGGCACCGACTATGTCGCCTACACGGCGGAAAATCTGGCCCGGCTCGAAGCCGCGCTCGACGCTTATCGAACCCAGTTTGGACGCACCCGATGACCCGTTCCCTGCCTTCCCATGCCCAGATCATCGTCATCGGCGGCGGGATCATCGGCTGTTCCACGGCCTATCATCTGGCGCGCGACCACAAGGCCGATGTGATCCTTCTGGAGCAGGGCAAGCTCACTTCCGGCTCGACCTGGCATGCCGCGGGCCTTGTCGGCCAGTTGCGCTCCTCTGCTTCGATCACCCGTGTGCTGAAATATTCGGTCGATCTCTACAAAACCCTGCATCAGGAAACCGGTCTCGAAACCGGCTGGAAGATGACCGGCTGCCTGCGTCTCGCCACCAATGAGGACCGCTGGACGGAATTCCGCCGGCTGGCCACCACGGCGCGCTCCTTCGGCATGGACATGCACCTGATCTCGCCCGAAGAGGTCGGGCGCATGTGGCCGCTGATGGACACGTCCGATCTGGTCGGCGCCTCATGGCTGCCGAGCGACGGACAGGCCAGCCCCTCCGACATCACCCAGTCGCTGGCCAGGGGCGCGCGCATGCACGGGGCGCGGCTGTTCGAGGGCGTGCGCGTCACCGGCTTCGTCATGGACGGCAACCGCATTGCCGCGGTCGAGACCAGCCATGGCCGCATCGGCTGTGAGAGCGTCGTCAATTGCGGCGGCCAGTGGGCTCGCCAGCTTGGCGCGATGGCCGGCGTTTCCGTGCCGCTGCAACCGGTGAAGCATCAATATATCGTCACCGAGCGGATCGATGGCCTGTCCTCCGACACGCCGACCGTGCGCGATCCCGATCGCCGCATCTATTTCAAGGAGGAGGTGGGCGGCCTCGTCATGGGCGGCTACGAGCCCAACCCGCAAAGCTGGCTCACCGGCCTGCCCGGCGGCGATGTGCCGGACCAGTGGGAATTCCAGCTCTTCGACGACGACTACGACCATTTCGAGCAGCATATGACGCAGGCCATCGCCCGCGTGCCGGCGCTGGCCGAAAGCGGCGTCAAGCAAATGATCAACGGCCCCGAAAGCTTCACGCCGGACGGCAATTTCATCCTCGGCCGCGCGCCTGAATGCGCCAACATGTTCGTCGGCGCCGGCTTCAATGCGTTCGGCATCGCCTCCGGTGGCGGCGCCGGCTGGGTTCTGGCCGAATGGGTGGTGCGCGGCGAGGCTCCGCTCGACCTGTGGGTGGTCGATATCCGCCGTTTTTCCGGCCTGCACCGCGACCGTGCATGGGTGGAGGAGCGCACGCTGGAAGCCTATGGCAAGCATTACACCGTCGCCTTTCCGCATGAGGAATATGAGAGCGGGCGTCCAGGCATCGTCTCGCCGCTCTATGAGCGCCTGAAAAAGCATCGCGCCGTGTTCGGCTCCAAGCTTGGCTGGGAGCGGCCGAACTGGTTCGCGCCGCAGGGCATGGAGCCCAGGGACGTCTATTGCATGGGCCGCCAGAACTGGTTCGGCCCGCTCGGCGAAGAACACAGAGCGGTGCGCGAACAGGCCGGCCTGTTCGACCAGTCGTCCTTCGCCAAATTCGAGGTGACGGGCAGGGATGCGGCGGCGGCGCTGGAACTGATCTGCGCCAACACCGTGGCCAGGGAGCCGGGACGCCTCACCTATACGCAGATCCTGAACACGCGCGGCGGCATCGAATGCGACCTCACGGTTGCGCGGCTGGCCGAGGATCATTTCTATATCGTCACCGGCACCGGATCGCGCACGCATGATTTTGCGTGGATCGAAGAGCATCTGCCCGCGGCGGCGGACGCCCGCATCGCCGATGTCACCGAAGACCATGGCACGCTCTCGCTGATGGGGCCGGCCGCCCGGCAGGTGCTGGAGAAGGTGACGGACGCGGATGTTTCAAACGCCGCGTTCCCCTTTGGCCGGATCGCGCAGATCACCATTGCCGGCCACAAGGTGCGGGCCATGCGCGTCACCTATGTCGGCGAACTCGGCTGGGAGCTGCATGTGCCGATTGCCGGCACCGGCGATGTGTTCGACGCTCTGATGGAAGCGGGCCGGCCCCATGGCATCCGCCCGACCGGCTACCGGGCCATCGAATCGCTTCGCCTGGAAAAGGGTTATCGCGCCTGGGGCTCGGACATCACCCCCAACGACAACCCGTTCGAGGCCGGACTGGGCTGGGCGGTGAAGCTGAAGAAGGACACGCGGTTCGTCGGTCGCGAGGCCTGTGTTGCCGCCGCCGGCAATCTTTTGCCGAAACAACTGGCCTGCTTCACCACGCAGGATCCAGAGGTGGTGCTGCTCGGCCGCGAGACCATTCTGCGCAACGGGCAGCCGGTGGGTTATCTCACCAGCGGCGGCTTCGGCTACACGCTGGGCCTGCCCATCGGCTTCGGCTATGTGCGCAACGAAGCCGGAGTGGACGATGCGTTCCTGTCGTCCGGCACATATGAACTCATCGTGGCGAACGAGCGTTTCGCCGCCGCGATCCACATGGCGCCGCTCTACGATCCACAAGGGAAACGCATAAAGGCGTGATCGGAAAAGGGCGTCGATAAAGCTTGCCGGCGCGGTACGCGCTACTGGGAGGTAAGGCAAATGGCTTCTATCGGTACTTACGTCATCTATATCATCATGGTGTGCGCCGTCGCCGGCGCCATCGCCTCGATCCGCAATCCCGAAACGGGGCTCGGCAAGGAGTTCATCGAGGGCCTGCATTCCATCGGCCCGATCTTCATTCCCGTCGCCGGCATCATGGCCGCCATTCCCTATCTGTCGCAGTTCATCCGGGTGGTGGTCGGGCCGCTGTTCGCGATGATCGGGGCCGATCCCTCCATTGCGGCAACCACGGTGATCGCCGGCGATATGGGCGGCTACCAGCTTGCCGATGCGCTGGCCGGCTCGCGCGATGCATGGATGATCGCCACCGTCGTCGGCTTCACCTCGGGCGCTACGATCATCTTCTCGATCCCCGTCGGGCTGGCGATGCTGGCCAAGGCCGACCACAAATATATGGCGCTCGGCATCATGTCGGGCATCCTCAGCATCCCGATCGGCGTGTTCATCGCCTGCGCCATCATCGCGCTGGCCGGGCTCGACATCCGTCCCGAGGTCTCGACCACCGCGGAAGCGAGCTACCAGATCGCGCTTGGCCTTGGCGACATAGTGCGCAATCTTTTGCCGCTGATCGTGTTCTGCGTGGCCATCGCGCTCGGGCTTCGTTTCGTGCCGGACGCCATGATCAAGGGCTTCCTGTGGTTCGGGCGCATCATGTATGCCGGCATCACGCTGGTTCTGGTCGCATCTATCGTCGAATATTTCACCGGTTTCTTCAGCTCGATATTCGGCTCATGGGGGTTCGATCCGATCATCGCCGATGAGCAGGACCAGTTCCGGGCGCTGGAGATCGCCGGCTATATCGGCATCATGCTGGCCGGTGCGTTTCCCATGGTCTATCTGCTGACCAGATATCTCGCCCGGCCGATGGAGGTCATCGGAGCGCGCATCGGCGTCTCGCCCGAAGGGGCCGCGGGTCTGCTGGCGGCCAGCGCCAACATCCTGGCCATGTACCGGCTGGTTGGCCGCATGCAGCCGCGCGACAAGGTTCTGGCGATCGCCTTTGCCGTCTGTGCGGCCTTCACTTTCGGCGATCACCTGGCCTTCTCCGCCAATTTCCAGCCGACCATGATCCTGCCGCTGATGATCGGCAAGCTTCTCGGCGGCGCGGCGGGTTTCATGCTGGCGGTGTGGCTTTCGGTGCCGAAGGCCGAGCAGCTGGCGCTCAGCGAAAACGCCATGGCCGCGCGTCCCGTTCCAGCCGAATAGGACGGCCGCACGACGCCATCGACAGCGACGGAGCGCTTGCCTCCGTCGCTTTTTTCTTGCTCGAATTGGCAGGCCGATTTCGTTCGGCCCTCTTGATGGCGCGCGCCATTCGGCGGAATATGCCGTGAAATGCCGGATGCGGACAACATATGAGCAACACGCCGACTGCCGCCGCCTATCTCGCCGAGCTTGCTGAGCGCATGGCGCGGCTCCTGCATCTCAACGCCGACGCCATAGAGGCCGCCGCCGGCGCCGTGGAGCGCACGGCGCTGGCTGACGGGCTTGCTTATGTATTCGGCACCGGTCACAGCCACATGCTGGCCGAGGAAGCGCATTACCGCGCGGGCGGACTGGCCCTGACGGTGCCGATCCTGTCTTCATCGATGATGCTGCATGAGGGGGCGGTTGCCAGCACGGCGCTGGAACGTCTGCCGGGGGCGGTCGCGCCGGTCCTGAGCCGCTATCCGATCGGCCCGAAAGATGTGCTGTTCATCGCATCGAACAGCGGCGTCAACGCGGCCGCCATCGAGGCGGCCGAGGCCGGCAAGGCGCGGGGAGCGACCGTCATTGCCATCACTTCGCAGGATTATTCCAGGCAGGCGGCGCATGGGCGCGTGCGCGTCGCCGACATTGCCGACATCGTGCTCGACAATGGCGCGCCGCCCGGGGATGCGGTCGTCGGCGTGCCCGGTTCGCAGTTGCGCGTCGGGCCGGTTTCCACCTCCATCGGCACGGCGCTGCTGAATGCGGTTTTCGCGGAAGTTTCCGTGCGGTTGCAGTCCGTGCAGGCGGCGGCGCCGGTCTATCTCAGCGCCAATATGCCGGGGGCCGCCGAAGCGAATGAACGCCTCATCGCGCGGTATCGTTCGCGCAATCCTCACCTGTGACGGAGACGGCTGTTCGGGACAAAGACATGCGTAAAGACAGGAAGTTAAAGCGTTTCCAGGAAAAGTGGTAACGCTTTTCCGGTTCGCAAACGCGACAAAACAAAGACCTGGAGCGTTCGGCGATTCCGTGAAGTCATGAACGGCTCTAAAGTGCTGGGAGCTGATCTGAAAGATCGCGATGCGCTTCAAACTGCACCGCCCCCGGCGGGAGCCGGGCCTTCAGTCGTCCACTAAAATCAAAGGCCGGAAGAAAATCTCAACCGCTGCATGGTGCGGTTCCGCATCGATGCGGCTGAAAAGGAAATGGTGCCCAGAAGAGGACTCGAACCTCCACGCCTCGCGGCACACGGACCTGAACCGTGCGCGTCTACCAATTCCGCCATCTGGGCTGGTGGCGCTGATGTAAGCGGGCCGGCCTGTCCTGTCAACGCGCTTTTTTGCCCGCAGCAAGATTTAGAGCAAGTCGCCCGAAACCGGGTCCCGCTTTCGCGCGGCGTGCTTTGGCCGGAGATCGACGGGAAGATGCATAAACTCCGCTCTCTGCGTCGGGTTTTGCATCTGAAAGTGCCGGTTCGAGCGTTTTGGTCAAAAATTAACCTTTTATTTGGCCTGTTCATTTAACGTGTCTTAACCTTTGGCCGGCCGCTGCGGGCGGTCGTGAACTGGCAAGCGCAATGAATGACCGACTGAGTCCCGAGGACTGGAGACGCGAACGAGCCCTGGCGGCGCTGGCGCGCGCCATGCGTGGCGAGGACGAGGATCGCCCGAAAGGTTCGCTTCTGTCGATGGCGTCTCCTGTTGCCGCTGTGAAAATGGCGGCGGAGGAGGATGACGACTGGCGCCGGATGGCTGCCGAACGCCATCGGCTGGCGCGCCTGAGGCGCGAGGCCGGCCGCAGCGAGCCCGAATTTTCTCTGCCGGAGCCAGAGCCAGAGCTGGAACCGGAACCGGAAGACCTGCTTCGCTCCCGATATGAAGAAGCGGCCTTTCCGGAACCCAGCGCGGAAACCGTTGTTCCCCAACCGCCGGTTCGCGAAAGTCCTGCCGTCGAGCCGGCCGCTGCAGATCGGGCTGTCGCCGGGGAGCCGGACCGCAAGAAGCCCAGCGAAGACCCTTTGCGGCGTGTCGGCATCAAAGCCGGTGTTTTCCGCTCGAAGCCCGCGATCTACCGGCTGACGCTGCTTGGAGCTGTGCTCGGCGTGGCCGGCGCCGTGCTTCTGTGGAAGCGATATGGAGCGCTGATGGCGTTTCTGCCGCTGGTCGGCGTTCTGGCGGGGCTTGCCGCGGGGCTCCTGCTGGCAACGATGCGCGGCCTGCAAAGACGCAAGGCGCCTTTGGGCGTCCAGCCCGCGCCATCCGAGCCTGCGAAGAATGGCGATTCACCGCGTTTTGCGGAGATGGAGCCCCGGCGATCCGTCGATGGCACCCGCTTTTCCTCTGGCAAAGCCGCATCCGCCGCCGCGCAAACTCCTTCCGTGGAGGAAATCCGCGCCAGCCTGCGCCAGTTCCGCGCCGCGACGCAGGATCTCGCCCGCCGGCGCGACCGGCGCTGAAGCGCGTCGCGATCTCCCAGGTTCGCTCCCCGCGCTTTAAATTCCTGTTTTTAAGCGTGCCGCCCGAAACCGGTTCCCACTTTCCGGCGACATGCTTTAACCTCTTGTTTTTACGCAATTGCGAACGCAAAACCGCTTCGCGCTTTTTGCTGGAATTGCTCTGGAGCCGTTCATGGCTTCACGGAATCGCCGGCCGGCTCCGGGTCTTTGTTCTGTCGCGTTTGCGAACCCGAAAAGTGTTTCCACTTTTTCCCGAAACGCTCTAGTCATCCGTCGATGCGGCGGCTTTGCCTCGCTATATGACAGGGCCGGGCCCGACCAGTGGAGAAGATCATGAGCACAGTCATCGACGGCAGGAAAACGGCGGTCGAGGTGGTCGAAAAGGTGAAGGCGCTGACCGCCGGCCTCGCCGCCAGGGGGCTTGCCGCGCCCGGTCTTGCCGTGGTGATCGTCGGCGAGGATCCCGCCAGTCAGGTGTATGTCGCCAGCAAGTCGCGCACGGCGAAGGAATGCGGTTTCCATTCGGTGCAGCACACATTGCCTGCCGACACCGGCGAGGCCGCATTGCTGAAGCTGATCGGAGAAATGAATGCCGACCCGGCCATTCACGGCATATTGGTGCAGCTTCCGCTGCCCGGCCATATCGACAGCGGCAAGGTCATCCAGGCCATTGCGCCGGAAAAGGACGTCGACGGCTTCACCTTCGTCAATGTCGGCAAGCTCGGCGCCGGCGAGGCGGAGACCGCATTCGTGCCCTGCACGCCGGCCGGCTCCATGCTGCTGATCGAGCGGGTGCGCGGCAGCGACCTGTCGGGGCTGAACGCGGTCGTCATCGGCCGTTCCAACATCGTCGGCAAGCCGATGGCCAACCTGCTGCTGGCGGCCAATTGCACGGTGACGGTCGCGCATTCGCGCACGAAGGATCTGGCGGCGCTCGCCCGCACGGCCGACCTTCTGGTGGCGGCGGTCGGGCGGCCCGAAATGGTGAAGGGCGATTGGGTCAAGCCCGGCGCGACCGTGATCGATGTCGGCATCAACCGCATTCCCGCGCCTGAAAAGGGCGAGGGCAGGATGCGGCTGGTCGGTGACGTCGCCTATGCGCAAGCCGCAGAAGTCGCGGGCGCGATCACGCCCGTTCCGGGTGGCGTCGGGCCGATGACCATCGCCATGCTGATGGCCAACACCGTGGTATCGGCCTGCCTTGCTGCCGGGCTTCCCCGTCCGCGCTTCTGATCAGCCCGCCGGGTCTTCTGAAGCATGTCGCCCGAAAGCGGGGACCGGTTTTGGCCGACATGCGCGAGGACAACGGCTTAAAGCGTAAGGAGCGAAGCTGGAAGACCGCGACGCGCTTTGGTTCGCGGGCTTGGGCCGTTCACTGTTTCACGGAAACGCCGGACGGCTCCAGGTCTTTGTCTTGTCGCGTTTCCGAACCGGAAAAGTGTTTCCACGTTTCCTGAAAAAACGCTCCCGATCAGACGGCGCCGAAGACGCTGGCTCCCTGATCGGCGCGTCCGGCCAGATGGCGGAAGCCGGCGAACAGTTCGCGCCCGAAGCCGAATTCGTTTTCGGACAGGTCGGGATGCGGCGCGGCGCGCAGCGCCAGTTCGGCGGCGGGTACCAGAAGCTCCAGCGTGCCCGTGGTCGCGTCGAGCCGTATCATGTCGCCATCGCGGATCTTGCCGATGACACCGCCTTCCAGCGCCTCCGGCGTGACGTGGATCGCCGCCGGGATCTTGCCGGAAGCGCCCGACATGCGCCCGTCGGTGACCAGTGCGACGCGCTGGCCGCGATCCTGCAATATGCCGAGCACGGTGGTGAGCCGGTGCAGTTCCGGCATGCCGTTGGCCCTCGGTCCCTGAAAACGGATGACGGCGACAAAATCGCCGGTCAGCTCGCCGGCCTTGAAGGCGTCGTTGAGCCCCTGCTGGCTGTCGAAGACGCGCGCCCGCGCCTCGATCGCGTGACGCTCCGGCTTGACGGCGGAGGTCTTGATGATCGCGTGGCCGATATTGCCGGCCAGGACCCTGAGGCCGCCCGTCGGCTGAAACGCCTTCGCCAAGGGCGCCAGCACTTTTTCATCGCCGCTGTCGCGGGGGGCGGCTTCGCGCACCACCGAGCCGTCGGGTCCGAGCCTTGCTTCCACCGCATAGGCGCGCAGGCCATCGCCCCACACCGTCCGCACGTCCTCGTGCAGCAGGCCGGCGTCGAGCAGTTCGCGGATCAGGAAGCCCATGCCGCCGGCGGCGGCGAAATGGTTCACGTCGGCAAGCCCGTTCGGATAGACCCGCGCCAGCAGCGGCACGGCTTCGGCAAGATCGGAAATATCCTGCCACGTCAGCCGGATGCCGGCCGCCGCCGCCATGGCGATGAGATGGATGGTGTGGTTGGTGGAACCGCCCGTGGCGTGCAGGCCGACCACGCCGTTGACGATGGCGCGCTCGTCGATCATGCGCCCGGCCGGAATGTAGTGGTTGCCGAGCCGGGTGATGGCGAGCGCGCGCTTGGCCGCTTCCCTGGTCAGCGCGTCGCGCAGCGGAGTGCCCGGATTGACGAAAGAGGCGCCGGGCGTATGCAGGCCCATGATCTCCATCAGCATCTGGTTGGAATTGGCGGTGCCGTAGAAGGTGCAGGTGCCGGGGCCGTGATAGGATTTCGCTTCGGCCTCCAGCAGTTCGGCCCGGCCGCATTTGCCTTCCGCATAGAGCTGGCGCACCCGCGCCTTCTCGTCATTGGGCAGGCCCGATGTCATCGGCCCGGCCGGAACGAACACGGAAGGCAGATGGCCGAAGGCGAGCGCCGCGATCACAAGGCCGGGCACGATCTTGTCGCAGACGCCGAGGAAGACGGCGGCGTCGAACATGTTGTGCGACAGGCCGACGGCGGCCGCCATGGCGATGACGTCGCGCGAGAACAGCGACAGTTCCATTCCCGGCATGCCCTGGGTCACGCCATCGCACATGGCCGGCACGCCGCCCGCCACCTGCGCGATGCCGCCTGCTTCGCGCGCGGCCTGCTTGATCAGTGCGGGAAAGGTCTCGAAAGGCTGATGGGCGGAGAGCATGTCGTTATAGGCGGTGACGATGCCCAGATTGGGCGCCGCATCGCCCGAAAGCGCGGTCTTTTCCTGCGGGGTGCAGACGGCGAAACCGTGGGCAAGGTTGCCGCAGGACAGCACCGAGCGGTTGGCGGCCTTGCCGGCTGCCTCATTGATGCGTCCCAGATAGGCCTCGCGGCTGGCGCGCGAGCGCTCTTTGATCCGGTCCGTGATGGCTTGGACGTCGCTTCTGGCTGTCATCGGATTGATCCTCTTGTGGTCCCCCCTGCGCGGTCGGCTGGTTCCGGGCTTCCGGCCGCGTCAGGGCGCCCAGAACACTTTTACCGGGCGCGGCGAGGCCTCGATCACCGCCCGTATCGGTGTTCGGTCATCGCCCTGCATTGCCGCCTCGAAGACCGCGCGTTTTTCCGCGCCCTCGATGTGGAGGGCGAGAAAGCCCGCCCCGGTCAGGCGCGGCATGGACAGTGTCAGGCGCGGCTCGCCGGCGCCGGGCGCATCGACCGGCAGCACGGTGCGCTTATTCCCCGGATCGAGCAGGTCGCTGAGCGTGTCCGCGTCGGGGAAGAAGGAAGCGGTGTGGCCGTCCGTTCCCATGCCGAGCACGGCCGCATCGAGCGGCCACGCCAGCTTGCCGAGCGCCGCTTCGCCGAGCGCTGCCGCAGCGGCCGCATTTTCCGCCGGATGGTAGAGCGGAGCGAAGCGGGCAAGCGAGGCCGCATTGCGCAAAAGCCTGTCGCTCACCAGAGCTGCGTTGGAGCGCGGCGAGGAAGGCGGCACGAAGCGCTCGTCCACCAGCGTCACCGTCACCTTGTCCCATGCGATCGGGCGGCGGGACAGCGCCTCGAAAAAACGTCCCGGCGTGGTGCCGCCGGACACGGCCAGAAAGCCCGTGCCTCTGCCGGCGATGGCGGCGGCAAGTCTTTCCGCCACCCGGTCGGCCAGAGTTTCGGCCAGTGCCTCGCGGTCCGCAAATCCGGTCCAGTCGTAGCGCCGCGCCGTCATTGTCATGTGCTCTCGTGCCAGGTGCGCCCGTCACGCTCGATCAGCGCGATGGAGGCGGACGGGCCCCAGGTGCCGGCGGTGTAGCCCTGCGCTTCCTGCCGGGCATTTTCCCACGCCTGCTGGATGGGATCGATCCAGCTCCACGCCGCCTCCACCTCGTCGCGGCGCATGAACAGGGTCTGGTTGCCGCGCACCACATCCATGATGAGGCGCTCATAGGCATCCGGCGCGCGGCCCTTGAACGACTGGGCGAAGCTCATGTCGAGCGGGATCTGGCGCAGCCGCATGCCGCCGGGACCGGGATCCTTGATCATGATGAACTGCTTGACGCCCTCGTCGGGTTGCAGGCGGATGACGAGCTGGTTGGCGAAGATAGGCCCCGCTCCGTCGCCGAAGATGGAGTGCGGGATCGGCTTGAACTCGATGACGATCTCCGAGACGCGGGTGGCCAGCCGCTTGCCGGTCCGCAGGTAGAAGGGCACATTCGCCCAGCGCCAGTTCTCGATTTCGGCGCGGATGGCGACGAAGGTTTCGGTGCCGCTCGCGCGGCCCAGCTCCTCGACATAGCCCTCGACCGGCCCGCCGGCGGAGGCGCCCGCGCGATACTGGCCGCGCACCGTATGCCTGGGCGCTTCGTTGCCGTTGATGCGCTTCAGCGCGCGCAGCACCTTCAGCTTCTCGTCGCGCACGGCGTCGGCGTCCATCGAAGCCGGCGCTTCCATGGCGACGAGGCACAGCAATTGCAGCAGATGGTTCTGCACCATGTCGCGCAGCGCGCCGGCCTTGTCGTAATAGGTGACGCGGTCTTCCAGCCCCACCGTCTCGGCGACGGTGATCTGCACGTGATCGATATGGGCCGAATTCCACAAGGGCTCATAGAGCGCATTGGCAAAGCGCAGCGCCATCAGGTTCTGCACCGTTTCCTTGCCGAGATAGTGGTCGATGCGGAAGATCTGGCTTTCGCGGAAATTCAGGCCGACCAGATCGTTGAGTTCCCGCGCCGAAGCGAGGTCGCGACCGAGCGGTTTTTCCAGCACGATGCGCGAGGCCGGCGTGATGAGATCATGTGCCTGCAAATTGCGCGAGATGTCGCCGAACAGGGAGGGCGCAACCGCCAGATAAAAGGCGCGGATGGTCTGGCTGTCGCCGATCGCCGCCTTGAGGGCCTCGAAACCGTCGCCGCTGACAGCATCGGCCGCCACATAGGAGAGGCGGGCGAGGAACTCGGCCAGCTCCGCCTTGTCGATATATTCGGGCGCGACATGCTGTTCGATGGCCTTGCGGGCGAAGGCGCGGAATTCGTCGTCGCTCATCTTCGAGCGCGACGTGCCGATGATCCGCGTCGGTTCGCTAAACTGGTGGTCGCGCTGCCGGTGATAGAGCGAAGGCAGCAGCTTGCGCTCCGACAGGTCGCCGGTGCCGCCGAAGACGATGAAATCGAAGGGATCGACGGGGATGATCTGGCTGGTCATGACATATCCGTTCTGTCTCGCGTCGGGCGATGATGCCGATATAATCTAATCGATTTAATATGGCCAGTGCCATGGCGTCGCATGGCTGCGGTTGTTACGAATCCAAAACAGCGGATTCGATGCTGTCGGGTTCTGGCGCCGTTCGGCCATCCCGTTATTCTAGGGCGCGGCAAGGCCGGAACCAGGGGCGAGTGCAATGGAGAATGCGCGATATGCCGGCGGCCCGAGCGGCAGCGGGCGGTCGCCGATGAACAACCGTCAGGCAGAATGAAAGAGCACGGCATGAGACTGAAGGACAAGGTCGCGGTGGTGACCGGCGCAGCAGCGGGATTCGGCGAAGGCATCGCCCGGCGATTTGCGCAAGAAGGGGCAAAGGTCGTGGTGGCCGACCTCAATGCGCGCGGCGCCGCCGAACTGGCCGGGGAAATCGGCGGCGATGCGATTGCCGTCACCGCCGACGTTTCCAAGCGCGCCGATGTCGAGCAGATGATCTATGCCGCGAAAGACACGTTTGGACGGGTTGACATCGTCGTCAACAATGCCGGGTTCACGCACCGCAACGGCGACATGCTGAATGTCGACGAGCCGACCTTCGATCTGATCACCGCGGTCAACATGAAGGCGATCTATTACAGCACGCTGGCCGTGGTGCCGATCATGCAGCGGCAGGGCGGCGGCGTCATTCTCACCACGGCGTCCACGGCGGGCCTGCGTCCGCGGCCGGGGCTGACCTGGTACAATGCTTCCAAGGGGTGGGCGATCACGGCAACCAAATCGATGGCGGTGGAACTGGCGCCGCACAATATCCGCGTCAACTGCCTGTGTCCGGTGGCCGGCGACACGGCCATGCTGGAGCGCTTCATGGGCTCCGATACGCCCGAGCTGCGCGAGAAGTTCCGCGCCTCGGTGCCGCTCGGCCGGCTGTCGACGCCGCTCGATATAGCCAATGCGGCGCTGTGGCTTGCTTCCGACGAAGCCGCTTTCATCACCGGAGTGGCGCTGGAGGTCGATGGCGGCCGCTGTGTCTGAACCCGGTCGGGACGGGCCATGAACGGGCCTTTGGCGGAATGGCGCCTGCTCAGTCGCGGTCCAGAAAATCCTTGTAGATGAAGCCGCGCCGATCCTTGTGAACGATCTCGCACCATGAATCGCAGGAGATCACCTTCACCTCGGTGCCGCCGGGAATGGTTCCGATGGCATCGCCGCCCGGGCCGGCGCGGAAGGTGACGCCACGGATGATGCGGCCATTGCCGGAAGCCGTTTTGGG
>JAZIHP010000009.1:0-71489 GCA_036678505.1 Alphaproteobacteria bacterium | reverse complement strand
CCGGCTGGATCAGCGATTACCCGGACCCGGCGGCCTTTTTGCATCTCCTCTCTTCCGGCGCTTACGAGAATTTTTCCGCTTACCGGAATGAGGAGTACGACCGTTGGCTGCGGCGGGCCCAGGAAACCGCCCGCCAAGCCGCGGGTGGGGCCAAGCACCTAAAAAAACACCCCGGCCGCGCTTTTTTCGCGGCGGCCGGCTTCCGTGGATCGCGCAACGGGCACGTCGCGCAACGGACGCAATCAGCCCCTTATTTCAGGCAGCGCTGCATCGAGTGCTTTTCTCACCGCCCCGGCCATCTCGTCGACCTGGCTCTCGGTGATGATCAGCGGCGGGCAGAAGCCCAGCGTGTCGCCCATGTTGCGCGAGATGACGCCGTTTTCCTGCAAGTGCCCGTTGACCAGCACGCCCAGGGCCCCGGCGTTCTTCCACGGCGCCCTGGTCGCCTTGTCGGCGACCAGCTCGACGCCGGCGATGAGGCCGATGCCGCGCACTTCGCCGACCAGTTCATGATCGCCGAGTTCGCGCAAGCGCTTCTGCATGTAAGCGCCGACACGGCGTGCATTGCCGACCAGATCGCCCTCCTCGATGATCTTCAGATTTTCCAGCGCGACAGCCGCCGCAACCGGATGGCCGCCGGCCGTGAAGCCATGGCCGAAAGTGCCGATGCGATTGCTCTCGTCGGCCAGCGGCTGATAAACCTTGTCGTTGATGAGCAGGGCCGAGATCGGCAGATAGGAGGAGGACAACTGCTTCGACATCACCAGAATGTCCGGCCTGATGCCGAAAGTCTCGCAGCCGAACATGTTGCCTGTGCGGCCGAAACCGCAGATCACCTCGTCGGCGACCAGCAGGATGTCGTATTTCGCCAGAACCGCCTGGATCTTCTCCCAATAGGTGGCAGGCGGCACGACGACGCCGCCGGCGCCCATCACCGGCTCGCCGATGAAGGCGGCAACCGTTTCGGGGCCCTCGGCGAGGATGAGCTGTTCCAGTTCATCGGCCAGACGCGTGGCGAAAGCCTCCTCGCTCTCGCCGGGCTGCGCGTCGCGATAGTGATGCGGCGTGCCGGTGTGGATCACGCTGGCGAGCGGCAGATCGAAGGAGATGTGATTGTTGGGCAGGCCGGTCAGGCTGGCCGAGGCGATGGTGACGCCGTGATAGCCGCGCTTGCGCGAGACGATCTTCTTTTTCTGCGGCTGGCCCAGCGCATTGGCGCGATACCAGATCATCTTCATGGCCGTGTCGTTGGCTTCCGAGCCGGAATTGGTGAAGAACGCCTTGCTCATCGGCACAGGCGCGATCGACACCAGCTTTTCGGCCAGATCGACCACCGGCGCATGACTTTTATGGGTGAAATTATGGTAGAAAGGCAATTGCTTCATCTGCCGCGTGGCGGCGTCGACCAGACGCTGTTCCGAAAAGCCGACCGCGACGCTCCACAGCCCCGCCATCGCCTCGATGTAGCGCTTGCCGGAAGCATCCTCGACATAGACGCCGTCGCCCTTTTCGATGACCAGCGGCCCGATCTCCTCATGCTTGCGCGCATTGGTGTAGGAATGCATGTGGTAGCTTATGTCGCGGGCTTCGACTGAGTTCGGCTGGGCTGTCATGACGGCTCCTTGCATCCGGGTTCCCGCAGGTGGCGAAAGACGCGCTGCCATCGCGGTGTTTGATGCATCATGTTTTTAGGCGGACGCATTTGTCAATGTCCGTGCATTGGTCCACGCACGGGCCGGCCGTCTTTCCATGCTGCGCGTTGGGCGGGTGTCATGGAAGCGGCTTGACGGAGCCGAGCGGGATGAAGCCCAGCATGGCGTTGCCCTTGACGATCTTCAGCGGCATCGCCGGCTGTTTGCCCATCATGGCGAGCGCGCCGAAGCCCTGCCGTATCTTCTTCGCTTCTTCGGGAATGGCGGTAGCCAGAATTTCCGCCACGGCTTGCGGATTGGTCAGGCGGATCGTCAGGTCCGCATCCACCAGCCCCGCCTCATCCACGGAGACGGGCCCCGACACGGAAATGCGGGCTTCGCCGGATGACAATTCCAGACCGGTGATGTCGAGAGCCTGCCCGCGCAGGCTTTTCGGCTTCGATTGCAGCACGGCCACCCCGTTCTTCAGCCGCGCTTCGCCGAAGCCGTCGAGCGTGGGCACGTTGCGGCCCTGGAGCGCGTCGGCGGTGATGTCGAGTTCGGCAAAGCTGCCGCGATAGCGAATGTCCCCGCCCTCGGGCCACAGGTCGAGCGCGATGTCGGTCAGGTTGAAAAGCTGTGTGGGCTCGTCGTCCTCGGGATCGGTCTGGCCCGAAACGCCGTTCGCCGTCAGCGTCACCTGCCGGGGCGTTGGCCAGAACATCCGGGTACGGACGTCGAGACGGTCCCAGTCGAGCCACAGCGGCGCCAGCCCCGGCGCCAGCGTCCTCACCGGCCCGCGCAGGTTCACATCGGCCACCAGCGGCCGGAAGATGCTGATGCTGGCCTCCAGAGCGCCCGTCGTCGCGGCAATGCCCCTGGCGTCGTCCTGATAGGCGATGCCGTTGCACAGAACGGCCAGCCGCAGCGGATAGCCTTCGACCCGAAGTCTTGCGCAATCGGAGCGGATACCCCGCTTCGCCAGATCGGAGATGGCCTGCCGGCTTTCATCCATGATGCGGTCCGCCGCATAAAACCAGCCGGCGCTGTACAGCCCGGACAGAACGGCCAGAAAAAGAAACAGCCACAAAAGACCCCGCCGCTTTCGTGGTTGCGCCTGATGCCTTGACGTCATGCTGCCGCTCTCGTTAACCCGTTGGCGTGAGGGAATGGACCTTCACCATGCTGCCGGCGCGATTTGCGCCGTGCCCGATTCTGGTCTTGCGATATGGGCGATTTTTGGGTTTTTGGCTATGGCTCTCTGATCTGGAAGCCTGGCTTCGATTATGCAGAGGCGCGCAGGGCGCGCCTGCATGGCTATCGGCGCGCGCTTTGCATCTATTCCTTCGTGCACCGCGGCACTCCTGAACGGCCGGGCCTCGTTCTGGGGCTCGACCGGGGCGGTTCCTGCGTCGGCATGGCCTTCAGGGTCGAAGCCGCCGCGCGCGACGCGGTGATCGCCTATTTGCGCGAGCGGGAACAGGTTACAGGCGTCTATATCGAACGCAGCCTGCCGGTGCGGCTGGAAAATGGAGAGCGCGCCGCAGCGATCGCCTATGTGGCGGATCGCGGCCACAGCCAATATGCCGGATCGCTGGACGAGACGGCGGCTGCATCCATGGTGCGCGGCGCCGCCGGCCAGTCGGGCCCCAACGAGGATTACGTAGCTAACACGGTGCGCCATTTGCAGGCGCTCGGCATTCGCGATCACTGGCTGGAAGATGTGGAACGGCGCATCGGATTACCCGGATAGCCCCCGAAGGTCATTGGCAATTTGCATCCCTGCCCTATCTTCGGCGCGGTCCCGGCCTATGCTGCGGGCGATTCCTGAAGGGAGACCGACGTGCAGAAGAGAAAGCTGGGCCGCACCGATCTCGAGATCGCCCCGCTGGTTTTCGGCGGCAACGTCTTTGGCTGGACGGCGGATGAGAAAACCTCCTTCGACCTGCTCGACCGTTTCGTCGATGCCGGGTTCAACGCCATCGATACGGCGGATGTCTATTCCCGCTGGGCGCCCGGCAATTCGGGCGGCGAGTCCGAGGCCATCATCGGCAACTGGCTGAAAGCCCGCGGCAACCGCGACAAGGTGGTCATCGTCACCAAGGTCGGCTCCGATATCGGGCAGGGCCGGGTGGACCTGTCGCCGCTGCATATCGAGAAGGCGGTCGAGGCTTCCCTGAAGCGCCTGCGCACCGATGTCATCGACCTCTACCTGTCGCACTGGCCCGATCCCACCGTGCCGCATGCGGAGACGCTGGGGGCCTACAGGCGGCTGATCGAGAAGGGCAAGGTCCGCCATATCGGGGCTTCCAATCTCGACGCCGGCCAGTTGAAAGCCGCCCTCGACGCTGCCGATCATCACGGCCTTCCGCGTTACGAGGTGCTGCAACCGGCCTATAATCTCTATGACCGAAGCGAGTTCGACGGCCCGCTGCGTGACCTGTGCGTGGCGAGGGGCATCGGCGTCATCGGCTATTACGGGCTGGCCAGGGGCTTTCTGTCGGGAAAATACCGCAGCAAGGCCGATCTCGGCAAAAGCCTGCGCGGCGGCAGCGTCGCTTCCTATCTGAACGAGCGCGGCATGCGCATCCTCGCCGCCCTCGATGAGGTGTCGGCAGCTCACGGCGTCGGCCAGGCCCAGGCAGCGCTGGCCTGGATCATGGCGCGGCCCGCGATCACGGCGCCGATCGCCTCGGCCACCTCGCTGGATCAGCTGGACGGCCTCACGGCTGCCGCATCCCTGCACCTCTCCGCCGCCGATATGAAAAGGCTGGATATGGCGAGCGCGCCCTGAGCAAGCCCGCAGAAAGGTTACCCCTCAGAACGCCGCCTTGCCGGCATCCGGCCGGGAGCTGCCCGTTTCGGGGGCGTCGAAACGGGACGATCCGGCAAAGCGCATGCCAAGGCTCGGCGCGCCCTGTGGCGACAGGACCGGCACGAAGACACGCCGCGAGGCGCGCTGGGCGACCGGAATGCCCTGATAGAGGCGTTTTTGCGCTTCCACGGCGATGACGCCCGAAAAGATCGGCCACAATCTGCGTCCGCTGCGCTCCAGAACACCGTTCAGCTGCATCACGAATTTGCGCCGCGAGGGCGGGAAAAACAGCGCATCCGACCACGCGGCCGGGGTGAAATTGGCTTCCCGCAGCAATTCGCCCAGCTGGCCTCGCGAATAGGGCCTGCCGGTGCCGAAGGGAGTGTGCTCGAAGCGCGCCCACACGCCGCGCCGGTTCGGCACCACGATGACCACGCGGCCGGCCGGCGACAGCACCCGCCAGATCTCGTTCAGCGTTTCACGCGGATTTTCGACATGTTCGAGCGAATGCACCAGCAGCATGCGATCCACCGAGGAATCCATCAGCGGCAGTTCTTCCTCGAACACCAGCGCGGCGGCGGCCTTGCCCTGCGCGGGCCACACCACGGCGCCTTGCGTGGCCGGCATGAAGGCGAGGACGCGCTCGGCATCGGCGCCGAAACGTTCCAGCCACGGCAGCGCATAGCCCATTCCCACCAGCCGCTCGTTCGGCACCGGCGCCCAGATCGACGACAGCGCCATGGCGATCGAGCGCTCGGCGAGGCGGCCGAGCGGCGAGGCATAGAACGAGCGCAGGTCGACGATGTCGGAATGCATGAAAAGCCTTTGCCGCAAGGATCGGGGCGAAGGTAGCCCTTGTGCGGGGCGAATTCAACGAAGCCTCAGCCGGCCGAAGGGGTGACAGGCCGCGATGCAGATCCTATCTGTGGAGCGGCAGAGGAGATTTTGCATGGCCGTCGCGATCGAGCAGTTCATGTGCCGTCAGGACAATTTCGGCGTGCTGATGCGCGATTCCGAAACCGGGACGGCGGCGCTGATCGACGCGCCCGAGGAAGCGGCCATCCTCGCCGCCATCGAGCGCACCGGCTGGGTGCCTTCGCTTCTGTTGATCACCCATCACCATGGCGACCATGTCGAGGCCGGTCTCGCTCTCAAGGAACGCTTCGGGTTGCGCATCGTGGGCCCGCGGGCGGAAGAGGCGAAAATTCCGGGCATCGACGAGGCGGTCGGGGAAGGATCGCGGATCCCGTTCGGCGGCACGGCCATCGAGGTCATTTCCACGCCCGGCCATACCGCCGGCCATGTCAGCTACCATCTGCGCCAGGAGAAAATCGCCTTCACCGCCGACACGCTGTTTGCATTGGGATGCGGGCGTCTGTTCGAATGCCCGCCGCCGGTGATGTTCGGGTCGCTGAAGAAGCTGGCCGCGCTGCCGGCCGGCACGCAGGTTCATTGCGGCCACGAATATACGCTTGCCAATGCCCGTTTTGCACTCACCGTCGATCCGGATAACGCCGCCCTGCGGACGCGGGTGAAGGAGATCGAGGCGTTGCGCGCCGAGGGCAAGCCCACGCTGCCGACCACGATCGGCGCGGAGCTCGCCACCAATCCGTTCCTGCGCTGGGCCGACCCGTCCATCCGCAGGCATCTCGATATGGAAAATGCCAGCGACGTCGAAGTATTCGCCGAAATCCGCCGCCGCAAGGACAATGCCTGAAGAAAAAAGAAGAGCGGCGGGAAAGGCGTTCGTCGGCTTGCCCGTTCATCGGGATATCCGATGACTGGCCCGGCTTATTACCAGTCGCCGAGCTTCGTTTCGCCTGGCACATAGTCCTGTCCGTCGACGTCTTTCACCACGGCCTGCCCGCAACGCATGACCTTTTCCTTTTTGTCATAGGCGTAGGTGGGCGAGCCGTGCAGGCGCCAGCCCTTGTTCAGCGCGGCCGTCACCTTGTGGCAGAAGGTCGCGTCATCGACGGCGGTGAGAAAACGGTAGAGCAGCATGGGGTTCTTCCTGTGAGCAGCGGCTGTGCGATCATGCAGCGATGGCAGCCGCTTTCGCCAGCAGTTTTTCGGCCTGCGCCAGATGCAGGCGCTCCACCATGCGCCCATCGAGCGCGATCACGCCCTTGCTCCGGTTTTCGGGGCGGGCAAAGGCGGCGACGATGGCCTGCGCCGCGGCAATGGCGGCGGGTTCCGGCGAAAAGGCAGCGTTGGCAGGCCCGATCTGGGAGGGATGGATCAGCGTCTTGCCATCGAAACCCATATTGGCCGCCTCCCCGCATTCCCGGACAAATCCGTCTGCATCGCGGAAATCATTGTAGACGCCATCGAGCATATCGAGCCCGCCGGCGCGCGCCGCAAGCACTATCTGCATCAGCCACGGCATCACGTAACGCCGGTCGGGCGTGAGCGCCACGCCGGTTTCCTTGGCGATATCGTTGGTTCCGATGACGAAACAGGAAAGCCGCGAGGCCGGGTCGCGTCCGAGTTCGGCGATCGCGCCGCTGTTCATCAAACCCCGTGGCGTCTCGATCATCGCCCACAGGGCGATGGCGGCGTCCTCGTCGAATTCGTCCAGACGGTCGTTCGCCTCCAGAACGTCGCGCGCCGTATCGACCTTGGGCAGCAGGATGGCGTCCGGTTTACAGGCAACCACCGCGGCGAGATCGTCCTCGCCCCATTCGCTGGACAGCGCATTGATGCGCACCACCATTTCCGCGCGCCGCGGACGGGCGGCGAAAATGCCGGCCAGCTGCCGCCGCGCCGCCGTCTTCCGGTCCGGCGAAACCGAATCCTCCAGATCGACGACGACCGCATCGCAGGGCAATTGCCCGATTTTGGCCAGCGCCCTGTCGTTGACGGCGGGCACATAGAGCACGGAACGGCGGGGGCGGTTTTGCATATCGGTCATCTGGCCTTTCTGACCCGGCACGCTGGCCCCTGCAAGAGCTTGCGGCAAGACCTTTTTTCAGCCAGACGAGACGCATCCGGCATCGCCCGGATGCCGGAACGCGCAAGATGGCGAAAGCCATCATGGTCGAAACAGGAAAATCGGGAATCGCATCATGGCGAAATACGACATCGTCATCATCGGCGGCGCAATCATGGGCGCGTCGCTCGCCTACTATCTGCGCAAGGAAGGTTTTTCGGGGTCGCTCGCTTTGATCGAGCGCGATCCGAATTTCACCCATTCGGCCACGACGCTTTCGGCGGCCTCCATCCGCCAGCAGTTTTCGCAACCTGAAAACATCCGCCTGTCGCGCTTTACCCTCGATCTGTTCCGCCGGCTGAGGCAGGAATTCGGCGACGAGGCCGATATCGGCTTCCGCGAAGGCGGCTATCTCATTCTGGCAACGGAGGAGGGGCTGCCGGTGCTGAAGGCCAACCACGGCGTGCAGATTGCCGAAGGCGCCGACATCGTTCTGGAGGACGCCGCCGCCCTGGTGAGACGGTTCCCCTGGCTGTCGGGCGAGGGGGTTGCCGCCGGCACCTATGGCGTCAGCGGCGAGGGCTGGTTCGACGCGCACGCCTATCTGCACCTGTTCCGCAAGGCGCTGCGCAACATGAAGGTCGATCTCGTCACCGCCTCGGTCACGGCGATCGGCCGGCAGGGCGACAGGATCGCTTCGGTCACGCTCGACACCGGCGAGACGCTCGAAGCCGGGCTGGCGGTCAATGCGGCCGGCCCGAATGCCGGCAGGGTCGCAGCACTCGCCGGCATCGATTTGCCGGTGGAGCCGCGCAAGCGCAACGTCTTCGTGTTCGAGGCGCGCGAGCGCTATCAGGACATGCCGCTGCTGGTCGACCCTTCCGGCATCTATGTGCGCCCGGAAGGCTCGGTCTACATCACCGGCGGCGCCGAGAACGAGGCTGGCGAACAGGCCGCCGACCCCGCCGATTTCGAGCCGGACTGGAGCCTGTTCGAGAACGAGATCTGGCCGGTGCTGGCCACTCGCATTCCCGCCTTCGAGGCCATCAAGATGACGCGCGCCTGGGTCGGCCATTACGATTACAACGCGCTCGATCAGAACGCTGTGATCGGCCCGCATCCGCAGGTGGCGAACTTCATCTTCGCCAACGGTTTTTCCGGCCATGGGCTGCAACAGGCCCCCGCCGCCGGCAAGGCGCTGGCGGAACTGATCGTGCATGGCCAATACCGCACCATCGACTGCCGGGCTTTTTCCTACGAGCGGATCGTGGAAGGCCGCCTGTTCCGCGAACTCAACGTGATCTGAAACCTATCGCCCAAAGTGGGAACCGGTTTTGGGACGACGCTAATTGCGTAAAAACGGAAGATACGCTTTCGTTCACTCATCGCGCAGCACGAATTCGAGATAAAGATTGCGTTGCAGGATCGAGTAATTGTCGTCCGACATCATCGATATCATGGTGGCGCCATCCTCGCGCCGCCACACGTCGAGCGCCTCCATGTTGTCGATCTGATAGGTCATGTCGGCCTGCAACAACACCGGCCCGTCGACAAGCGCGCCCTTGACGATGCTGTCGCCGGCGATGCGGCGCAGGCGCATGCGCACCCCGCCCATGATCGTATAGCTGCGTTCCAGCAACAGCAGATCGCCACCGGGCAGGAAAGCGCCGTCGGTGATGTCGAAACCGTCATAACGGCGCACGGTGAAGATGCCTTTGCGCGGCCCCTCGGTCACTGCGGCGAAGATGTTGCCCTTGGGGTCGAGGCTCTTTTCCGTGACCGCGACCAGCGCGCCCCTGAACGGGCCGTCCTGCGGCGCATGGGCAACGGTTTCAAAGCCGCGGTTCTGACGCAGTTCATGGGCCGGCACGAGAAAATCGATAGTGCCGGTGGCCGCCTTCATGCCCTCCGGATCGAGGCGAAAACGGCTGATGCGGTGCCGCCGCTCGAAGCCGACGAAAACCTCGCCATTCTTCACCGAAAGCGCTTCGGCATCGACTTCCCACTTGTCCGGAACGGCGTTGCCGGCCGCGTCGGCCATCTGCTGCAAACGCATCTCTTCGATGCCGGCGGGCCTTCCCGTCTCGTCGCGCGCGATCCGCCCGGACAGCCAGATGCCGACATCCGAGACGGCGATGAAGTCGCGGCCGGGTGTCAGGAAGCGCATGGCCGAAATGCCGCCGAAATCGCGCGCCGGCGAAGACATTTCCAGTCCGCCGGCGAACTCCAGCTGGCCGAAGCGCTGGGCACTGCGGCCGATATGGAAATAGCCGATCTGGCGGGATGACACCTCGATTTGCTGAACGGGCGCCGGTTCGGCAAAAACGGGCAATGCCAGCAGGCAGACAAGCGCAAACAGCAATCCACGCAACAGATGCATGGAAAAGTTCCGGCGAAAGCGCGCAGCGGAATTTCTGCCGCCCGGATCACCGGAGCATTGCCGCAATCGCAGGAAAAGCTGCCATGCCCCAGCTCTGCTGGCGGGCATCAGGATGCCCGTCGCGATCCGCGGCCGTGCGAGCTTTCTTCCTCGAACAGCGAGGCGAGCTGCTCTGTCATGGCGCCAGCCAGTTCCTCGGCATCGACGATGGTGACGGCACGGCGGTAATAGCGGGTGACGTCATGGCCGATGCCGATGGCCAGAAGCTCGACCGGCGAGCGCGTCTCGATCAGGTCGATGACGCCGCGCAGATGCCGTTCAAGATAGTTGCCGGGATTGACCGACAGGGTGGAATCGTCGACCGGCGCGCCGTCCGAGATCATCATCATGATCTTGCGCTGCTCGGGCCGGGCCATCAGCCGCTGATGCGCCCAGAGCAGCGCCTCGCCGTCGATGTTTTCCTTGAGCAGGCCCTCGCGCATCATCAGGCCGAGATTGCGGCGCGCGCGCCGCCACGGCGCATCGGCGGATTTGTAGACGATGTGGCGCAGATCGTTGAGGCGGCCGGGATTGGCCGGCTTGCCGTCCTTCAGCCACTTCTCGCGCGCCTGCCCGCCCTTCCATGCGCGGGTGGTGAAGCCTAGGATTTCCACCGAAACGCCGCAACGCTCCAGCGTGCGGGCCAGAATGTCGGCGCAGGTCGCGGCAACCGTGATCGGGCGGCCGCGCATCGAGCCGGAATTGTCGAGCACCAGCGTCACCACCGTGTCGCGGAACCTGGTGTCGCGCTCCTGCTTGAAGGACAGCGCCTGCATCGGATCGATCACCACGCGCACCAGACGCGCCGGATCGAGATAGCCTTCCTCCAGATCGAAGTCCCACGAGCGGTTCTGCTGCGCCATCAGGCGGCGCTGGAGGCGGTTGGCCAGCCGGCCGACCACGCCCTGGAGATTGGCGAGCTGCTTGTCGAGGAAGGCGCGCAGGCGGTCGAGTTCTTCTTCCTCGCACAGTTCCTCGGCGCCGACGGTTTCGTCGAACTGGGTCGTATAGACCTTGTAGTCCATCTCCTTCGCCAGATTGGAGAAGGGATTTTCGCCGCGCCGCGCCTCGCCGGGATTGTCGGCATCGGCGTCGTCATCGTCGGAAAGGTCTTCCGACATGGCGTCGTCGGCTTCCGCCTCGGCCTGCGAATCGTCGTCCTCGGAGGAGGCCGTTTCCTCGGCCTGCGCATCCTCGGAACCGGAATCGTCCTCGCCGCCATCCTCGGAATCGTCGCCGCCCTGCTGTTCCTCTTCCTGGTCGTCCTCGGATTCCTGGGTTTCCTCGTCCTCTTCGAACTCCTCGGCCATGTTCATGGAGGCGAGCATGTCGCGCACGATGCGGCCGAAAGCCTGCTGGTCTTCGAGCTTGCCGTCCAGCCCGTCGATCTCGGCGCCTGCCTTTTCCTCGATCCAGCCGCGCCACAGATCGACCAGGCGTTCGGCGCTCGGCGGCACTTTCTGGCCGGTCAGGCGTTCGCGCACCAGAAGGGCGACCGCTTCTTCAAGCGGCGCTTCTTCCCTGTCGCGCACCTCGGCCAGATTGGCCCTGGCGTATTTGTCCTCCAGCATGGCGTCGAGATTGCCGGCAACGCCGGTCATGGCGCGCGCGCCGATCGCCTCGACGCGGGCCTGCTCGACCGCATCATAGATGGCGCGGGCCTGCTTGCCCTCCGGCGCCAGCCTGGTGTGGATGCGCTGATCGTGGCAGGCGCGCCGCAACGCCATGGAATCGCCGATGCCGCGGGTTATCGCGATGTCGGCCAGCGTCGGCTTCTTCGGCAGTTCGGGAAGCCTTGCCCGGTTGCCGGCCATGGCCGGCTTGTCCTTGGCAAAGGAGATTTCCATTTCCCTGTCATTGGAAATGGCGCGCATGCAGACCGTCACCGCGCGCTTGAAACCATCGGTCTCAGCGCCTGCCTTCGGTTTGTTTCGTGTGTTGTCGCCGGGGCCTGCCATGATCCTGTCGCCTGTCAGCGCGAGCGGCCGTCTACCCGATGCGGCTGAAGCGCATCGGGGTCGACACCGTCGAGGCAGCGGAGATTTACCGCCACCATCTTCCTGCCATCCGGCATCTGGCCGCGCGCAAAGGATTCCATGCCGCAGGCGTTACAGAACAGATGCTCGATGGTCTTCGAATTGAACCGGTATCCGGTGAGCTCGGACGCACCGCTTTCCAGCGTGAAATTTTCGGCCGGCGTGAAGGCGAGGATGCTGCCGCGTTTTGAACAGTAGGAGCAATTGCAGGTGATGGGGCCAGACAGGTCGACTTCGACGCTGAACCGCACCTTACCGCAATGGCATCCGCCCCGATAGCTCACGCCGTCCTCCCGATCCTCACCCCAGAACGACGTTGGCCGCGCTCTCCGGCAGGTCCTCGCCGAACACGCGCTGGTAGAATTCGGCGACCACCGAACGCTCCAGCTCGTCGCACTTGTTGAGGAAGGTCAGGCGGAAGGCCATGCCCACATCCTCGAAGATCTCGGCGTTTTCGGCCCAGGTGATCACCGTGCGCGGGCTCATGACCGTGGAGAGGTCGCCATTGATGAAGGCCGAGCGCGTCATGTCGGCGACGCGCACCATCTTGTTGACGATCTCGCGGCCCTTCTCGTTGCGATAGTGCTTGGCCTTGGCGACGACGATGTTCACCTCGTTGTCGTGCGGCAGATAGTTCAGCGTGGTGACGATGGACCAGCGGTCCATCTGCGCCTGGTTGATCTGCTGGGTGCCGTGATAGAGACCCGTGGTGTCGCCCAGACCAACCGTGTTGGCCGTTGCAAACAGGCGGAAAGCGGCGTGCGGACGGATGACGCGGCTCTGGTCCAGCAGGGTCAGGCGGCCGGACGATTCCAGCACGCGCTGGATGACGAACATCACGTCGGGACGGCCCGCATCATATTCGTCGAAGCACAGCGCCACATTGCGCTGATAGGCCCAGGGCAGGATGCCGTCCCGGAATTCCGTGACCTGCTTGCCGTCCTGAAGCACGATGGCGTCCTTGCCGACCAGATCGATACGGCTGACATGGCTGTCGAGGTTGACGCGCACGCAGGGCCAGTTGAGGCGGGCGGCGACCTGCTCGATATGGGTCGACTTGCCGGTGCCGTGATAACCCGAGACCATCACCCGGCGGTTGTAGGCGAAGCCTGCCAGGATAGCGAGCGTGGTGTTCCTGTCGAAAAGGTAGTCGGGATCGACTTCCGGCACATGTTCGCTCGCCTCGGCATAGCCCGGCACGACCATTTTCGATTCGAAACCGAAAGTATCCTTCACCGAAATCGTCGTATCCGGCAGGTTGGCGATGTCTCGATCCACCTTGTTCATGATGTTTCCAACGTCTCCGCAGGCGAAAAAACCGTATTTCGCCGGTTATGATGGTTTGTCCGGGGCGGTCTTAAAGCCTTTTCCGGCCGGATGAAAGTTGGAAAAGCACTCTGGCCCTGTCACTTATCAGCACAGGCCTGCCTGCTTGAGCACCCGATAGGCCTGCAAAACATCCCGGAAGCGGTCTTCCGATCCCCGGTCGCCGCCATTGGCGTCGGGATGATGGCGTTTGACCAGTTCCTTGTAGCGGGTCTTGATGTCCTGGGCGGTGGCCTGGGCCGTCAGCCCCAACGTCTCCAGCGCCTTGGTTTCCAGCGGCCGCGCCTTGCGCTGGCGCGGCGGATTGTTCGGATCGGTGCCGAAGATGTTGAAGGGATCGCGCACGCGGTTGTAGTAGCCGGCGCGGCCGGAGCGGGCCTGCGCGAAATCCGGCGCCGAACGGGCGGCGCTGTTGACCCCCATTTTCCATGTCGGGCGGTGGCCGGTCATCGCCTCCTTCTGGAAACGGGCGACCTCGGAATCCGCCACGCCGGAAAAATAGTTGAAGCCCTTGTTGTACTCGCGCACATGATCGAAGCAGAAGCGGAAATACTCGCCTTCGCGCATGCGTCCCACCGGCGCGCGATGGGTGCCGGGCTCGCAACAGCCGTCCCACTGGCACGCGGGTGCGGTGGTCCTGGCTTCCGCATCCTTCTCGCGGCGGATGCGAATCTTGTCGAAATATTTGGGATACGGTTTCATTTGACCGTTCTATGGGGCCTTCGCCGCCGCGAAACAAGAATTGACATTTACGCTTTCGTGTCCCTAACCCGTCGCCGGGGCAGATCACGCGCGATTTTGCGCATTCTGTGGCAATGTTGCCGGCAATGGGAATTTCCGTGCCGGGCAGCCCCCCGAAAGCAGAGCCCATATGGTTAAGGAGCCAGGCGAATGTCCAGACAGGAGCGCATCGAGAAGAAGCTGACAGGCATTTTCGCGCCGGAAAGGCTGGTCGTCCTCAATGAAAGCCATCTCCACGCCGGTCATCACCACCATGATTCCGACCATCATGCCACTTTCGACGGCGCTGGCGAAACGCATTTCCGCGTGCGCATCGTCTCACCCGCTTTTACCTCCATGAGCCGGGTCGAACGCCACCGGGCCGTCAACGAAGCACTTGCCGACGAGATCGCCGGCGGCCTCCATGCGCTGGCCGTGGAGCCCGCCGCCCCGGGTGAGAAAACCCGCTGGTAGCTGCCCGGAA
Source organism: Alphaproteobacteria bacterium (assembly GCA_036678505.1). GTDB lineage: Bacteria > Pseudomonadota > Alphaproteobacteria > Rhizobiales > Rhizobiaceae > Mesorhizobium. The sequence goes on along the minus strand of JAZIHP010000009.1, from coordinate 57,126 downwards.
ACTATAGCGCTCCAAGCGCCTCCAGCGCCAGCTCCACCCTTGCACGGGCCTGGCCCGAAAGCGGCAGGATCGGGCGCGGCGGTGCCAGACTGTAAAGCCCGAGGCTGCCGGCCACGGCATACATGACGCGAAAGCTGCCGAATTCCTGGAACAGCGCCCATAACGGCCCGAACCTTGCATCGATACGCCGGACTTCAGCCTCATCCCGCGCCTGAGCCGCACGCATCAGCGCCAGTGCGGGGAGGGGCAGGAGACCGGCAATAACGCTGAACCATGCGTCGCAGCCTGCAAGCAGGGCATCGGCGGCACCCCAGTCGCCGCTGTAGCCGATCGTGAAGTCTTCCGGCAGGCGGGCTCGCAGGCATGCAAGCTCTCCGCCAAAATCGCCGTCGGCCGGCAAGGGCATTTTGACGGCAACGATGTTCGCCGCCTTCGCCAGCCGGGCGATGAGGTCTTGGCTGAAGGTGAATTTCGTGGTGCCGGGATTGTTGTAGATGCACAGGGGCAGTTCGCCAGCCTCCGCCACCGCCGCCATGTGCTGAAAGACTTCTTCCTCCATCAGCGGGGTGTAGGACATGGGCGCGACCAGCAGCCCGTCAGCCCCGGCTTTGCGTGCATCCGCGGCCAGAGCCTGCGCCTCGTCGGTCCGCAGCGCTCCGACGCCGACGACAAGGGGGCGTTTTCCGCCAAGGCATTCGACCGCGATACGAACCGCCCGCTGCCGCTCTGAAGGCGTGAGATAGGCATAGCCGCCGGTGCTGCCGAGCAAGGCGATCGAATCCGCTTCCGTGGCGGCGATGCGCCCGACGAGCGTGGCAAGCAGCTTTTCCTGCACTCGCCCTTGCGCGTCGGCCGGAGTGGGCGGAAAAGCCGAAACTCCGTCAAACAATCCCAAGGCACACTCCCATGACCACCCGGCCGGATGCTACAGGCGCGCGTCCATCATGTCCGCATGCCTGCGGCGCTGAACCGTTGGTGCAGCGGGCAATCCTAATGGCGGGCCTAATGGCGGGCCTACTGGCGGGGTGGGGGAGCAGGCGGAACGGCGACGAGGTCCTGCGCGTCATCGGCCGGCCTGATCCTCAGCCGTGCGATGCGGTTCTTGTCGCGCTTCATCACCACGAAGCGCTTGCCGTGGAAAGTGAAGGCCTGCTTCTCTTCGGGAATGGACTGCGTTTCATGGATGACGAGCCCGGCGACGGTCGTCGCCTCCTCGTCGGGAAGATCCCAGTCGAGCGCGCGGTTGAGGTCGCGGATCGGCACGGTGCCGTCGACCACCACCGAACCGTCGGCCTCCTTCTTGACGCCGGGCAGATCGATGTCGCTTTCGTCCGCGATCTCGCCGACGATCTCCTCGATGATGTCGCCCAGCGTCACCAGCCCCTCGACCTCGCCATACTCGTCCACGACGATGGCGAAATGCGCCTTGCGCCGCAGGAACGCATTGAGCTGATCCTGCAAGGTCGTGGTGTCGGGCACGAACCAGGGCTTTTCGGCGAACTTCATCAGATCGACGCGCGCAAGATCGTTGCCCGCCTCGTCCAGCGCGCGCAACACGTCCTTGGCGTGCAGAACGCCGACGATGTTGTCGAGCGAGCCGCGCCACAAGGGCAGGCGGGTGTTCGGGCTCTGGAGAATTTCCCGCACGATCGCCTCGGGCGGAGTGTCCGTGCTGAGCGAGCGCATATTGGTGCGGTGGACCATCACGTCCGAGACTTCCAGTTCATCCAGCTCGAAGCGTTCACCCAGCCATTGCCGGTCGGCGCGCGTTCCGTTGCCGCGCTGGGGTTCCTCACTGCCGTTCTGCCCGGCCCGGACATAGCCCATCGCGTCGGCCAGCCTGTGGCGCAGCAGAAAAGCCGCGGTGCCGAGAACCGCCAGAACCAGAGCGACGATCCAGCCCGCCTGCATCATCCCGGATGATTCTCCTTCAGGAAGGCCAGCACCTGCGAGGTCGGCACGTCGCGGGCGATGAAGGACTGGCCGATGCCGCGCGTCAGGATGAAGGTGAGCGCGCCGCGGCTGACCTTCTTGTCCTGTGCGATGAAGGAAAGCAGGGTGTCCGCGTCGGGCAGGCCGCCGGGAATGTCGGCCATCCGCCACGGCAGGCCGACCGCCTTCAGATGCGCCTCGACGCGCGCCGCGTCGTCGGGGCTGGCAAGGTTCATGCGCGCCGAGAAACGATGCGCCAGCGCCATGCCGATGGCGACGCCTTCGCCATGCACGAGGCGGGTTCCGTCATAGGCGACGGCCGCTTCCAGCGCATGGCCGAAAGTGTGGCCGAGATTGAGCAGCGCCCGGTCGCCGGTCTCGAACTCGTCGCGCGCCACCACATCGGCCTTGGCGCGGCAGGATTGCGCGATCGCCTCGATGCGGGCCGGCCCGCCGGAAAACACCTCCCGCCAGTTCTTCTCCAGCCAGGCGAAGAAATCGGGCCGGTCGATCAACCCGTATTTGGCGACCTCGGCATAGCCGGCCCGGAATTCACGCACGGGAAGCGTATCGAGCACGGCGGTATCGGCCAGCACCAGCTTCGGCTGGTGGAACACGCCGACGAGGTTTTTTCCGCGCGCGCTGTTGATGCCGGTCTTGCCGCCGACGGAAGAGTCCACCTGCGCCAGCAGCGAGGTCGGCATCTGCACGAAATGCATGCCGCGCCGCACGATGCCGGCCGCGAAACCGGCAAGGTCGCCGATCACGCCGCCGCCGAAGGCGATCACCGCATCGCCGCGCTCCAGCCGCGCCGCCAGCACGGCATCGACGACTTCCTGAAGCGCCGTGAAATTCTTGGTTTTTTCGCCGGCCGGCAACACCACGGCGGAAGAGGCGATGCCGCCCGCGTCGAGACCCGCCTTCAGCGTTTCCAGATGGGTCGCCGCGACATTCTCGTCGGTGACGATGGCGACGCGAACGCCGGCAAGCCGCCCGCCGATCTCTTCGCCGGCACGCGCGATCAGCCCCGGCCCGATCAATATGTCATAGGCCCGCTCGCCTAGCCCGACCTCGACCTTTACGTCTTCGCTCACTTGTTCACCTCGCCGGAAAGCTCCATATGGCGGCCGATGGCCTCGATCACCTCGGCGGCGATCACTTCCTTGGTTTCGTCGCGCGTCACCACGGTTGCGTCGGCCAGCGCATAGACCGGATAGCGCTCATCCATCAGCCGGCGAAGAACGCCGCGCGGATCGGGATCGCGCAGGAGCGGGCGGTTCTGCTTCTTGGCCACCCGTTCCATCAAAAGATCCAGATCTGCCTTCAGCCAGACCGACACGCCGTGAGTGGCGATGGCCGCGCGCGTATGCTCGTTCATATAGGCGCCGCCGCCGGTGGAAAGCACCTTCGGGCCCCCTTCGAGAATGCGGGCGATGACGCGCTGTTCGAGCGCCCGGAACTCCGGCTCGCCATAAGCCTCGAACAGTTCCGGGATGGTCATGCGCGACACATCCTCGATCTCATGATCGCTGTCGACGAAAGGCAGCCCGAGCGCCGTCGCCACCTTGCGGCCGATCGAGGTCTTGCCGGCGCCCATCAGGCCGACGAGTACGATGGAGCGCTTGCCCAGCCTCTCGGTGAGGGATGGAGAGCCATGCTGCAATTCGGGTGCCTGCTGTTGGGTCATCGTGGCGTATCCACATGAAAAGGCGGGTTGCGTCAAGCAGCGGAACCATATGCATGCCCTTGAAATGGCCACGACGGCGCCTCATAAGAAGGACAATTTGGGGCCGGCGAGAAAGAACCAGCGAAAATTCATGCCGACACTGTTCCGCTTCGTCGTCACGCTCGCCGTACTGGCCGGCATCGTCTATGGCGCCATGGTGGCGCTGGTGATGTTCGTGGAGCCGAAACAGACGGAGCTCAGCGTCCGCATTCCGGCCGAAAAGCTGAACCCGCAAAAGCCATGAAGGATGCGGCCCGCATCGAGGCTTTCCTCGAAATGATGAGCGCGGAGCGGGGAGCGGCGCTGAACACGCTGGAATCCTACCGCCGCGACCTCGAAGACGCTTCCGACACCATCGCGGACGGGCTGGCCGGGGCCGACGCCGCAGCTTTGCGCTCCTATCTGGACAGCGTCGCCACACGCGGCTTCGCGGCCTCCTCGCAGGCCCGCAAGCTTTCGGCGCTGCGCCAGTTCTTCGCGTTCCTCTATGCCGAAGGCCTGCGCGGCGACGACCCCACCGGCACGCTGGACAGCCCGAAGAAAGCGGCGACGCTGCCGAGGATCATGAGCGAGGCCGAGACCGGCCGCCTGCTCGACCGCGCCGCGCTGGAAGCCGCCGATCCGGCGCTCGCCGGCGGCGACGCGGTTACTCCTCTGCGCGCCGGCGGCGACGCGGTTACTCCTCTGCGCGCCGGCGGCGACGCGGTTACTCCTCTGCGCGCCGGTGGCGACGCGGTTGCCCCTTTGCGCGCCGGTGGCGACGCGGTTGCCCCTTTGCGCGCCGGTGGCGACGCGGTTGCCGCCCTGCGCCTGCATGCGCTGGTCGAGCTGCTTTACGCGACGGGCCTGCGCGTGAGCGAGCTTGTCGGCCTGCCGGTGGCGGTGGCCCTGCGCGACGAGCGCTTCTTCATGGTGCGGGGCAAGGGCAACAAGGAGCGCATGGTGCCGCTTTCGCCCAAGGCGCGCGCGGCCATGCAGGCATGGCTGGCGGCGCGCAACAAAATCCCGGCCTTTGCCGAAAGCCCGTTCCTGTTTCCGGCGGCCTCCGAAAGCGGCTATCTGGCCCGGCAGGTGTTCGCCCGCGACCTCAAGGCGCTTGCCGCCCGTTCCGGCATTTCAGCCGCAAAGGTCTCGCCCCACGTGCTGCGCCATGCTTTCGCCAGCCATCTGCTTCAGAACGGCGCGGATCTGAGAGCTGTCCAGCAGCTTCTCGGCCATGCGGACATCTCCACCACCCAGATTTACACCCATGTTCTGGAAGAGCGGCTGATGCGTCTTGTCAATGACCACCATCCGCTTGCCGACTAGGCTTCATATCGCTATGTGAGGGCGACATTTCGCGTCTGATAACCTTCCGTTCAGGGTTGCGCAGGCATCAATCAACGCCATTTCCGGCGCACTGGTCCGATCACGAATGTACAATTATCTCGACTTCGAAAAACCGGTTGCCGATCTTGAAGGCAAGATCCTGGAGCTGAAGAAACTCGCTGAAGGGGGCGAGTCCGTGGATGTCGCCGACGAGATCGCACGGCTTGAAAAGCGCTCCCGCGACGCGCTGCGCGATCTCTACAAGGCCCTGACGCCATGGCAGAAAGTGCAGGTGGCGCGTCACCCCGACCGCCCGCACTGCCTCGATTATGTGCGCGGCCTGTTCACCGATTTCACCCCGCTGGCCGGCGACCGCACTTTCGGCGAGGACCAGGCCCTGATCGGCGGCTTTGCCCGTTTTCGCGGCGAGCCGGTGGCGATCCTCGGTCAAGAAAAGGGCTCCGACACGGCCAGCCGCCTGAAGCACAATTTCGGCTCCGCCCGCCCCGAAGGCTACCGCAAGGCGGTGCGCATCATGGAGCTTGCCGACCGTTTCGGCATTCCCGTCATCTCGCTGGTCGATACCGCCGGCGCCTATCCCGGCGTCGGCGCCGAGGAGCGCGGTCAGGCGGAAGCCATCGCCCGTTCGACTTCCGCCTGCCTTAGCCTCAAGGTGCCGTCGATCTCGGTCATCATCGGCGAGGGCGGATCGGGCGGCGCCATCGCCATCGCCGTCGGCAACCGGGTCTACATGCTGGAACATGCCATCTATTCGGTGATTTCTCCCGAGGGGGCAGCCTCGATCCTGTGGCGCGACACCACCCGCTCGAAGGATGCGGCCACCAACATGAAGATCACCGCGCAGGATCTGCTCAATCTCAAGATCATCGATGCGGTGATTCCCGAACCTCTGGGCGGAGCCCATCGCGGGCCCGAAGCGGTCATCGGCGCCACCGGCGAGCTGATCGCGCGCACCATGAAGGAATTCGGCGAAGGAAACGTCTATTTCCGCGAGCAGCGCCGCGAAAAATACCTGGCAATGGGCCGCAACCTCTGATCGTTGCGGCCGCCACCGCATTTTTGCCATAAAGATGCCGCCGCATCCGGCAATAACGCAACCGTGAAGGCTGTTGCGCGCATGAGGCATGCGGGCCGGCCCACGGTAAGGATTTCGCAAGGTTAACGAGTTTATAGGAAATTCAGGAAAAGGCCCGCGATCGGGATGATGCGGGGCCGCTTCCGGCGGAATTGAGCAACCATGTCATTCGTGCGAGAATGACATCGAAGTTCTTTCCCATCTGTATCGACGTTCAGGCCAGCCGGAAGGCTGGCCCATGCAGAAAGACGAAGAGCGTGTCCATGCTGACCAGATTCGCCAGGGCCGGACTTCTTATAGGTGCCATAGCGCTTGCGGGCTGCACCGATTCCTCCATCGGAGACTTCGCGCCCCAGCACGCCAACCGCCAGCTTCCGCCCAAGATCCAGCAGGCCATGAAGGCCAAGGGCATGAACAAGAACGCTCCCGTCATGGCGCGCGTCTTCAAGGAAGAGGGCAAGCTGGAAATCTGGAAGCAGAAGACCAACGGCCGCTATGACCTGATCGCCAATTATGACATCTGCAAATGGTCGGGCAAGCTGGGTCCCAAATTCACCGAGGGCGACCGCCAGGCGCCGGAAGGCTTCTATACGGTGCGGCCTTCGCAGATGAAGCCGAACTCGCAATATCATCTGGCCTTCAATATCGGCTATCCCAACACCTTCGACCGCGCCAACGGGCGCACCGGCTCCAACCTGATGGTTCATGGCGCCTGCTCCTCGGCCGGCTGCTATTCGATGACGGACCAGCAGATCGAGGAAATCTACGCCTTCGGTCGCGACGCCTTTCAGGGCGGCCAGACCGAGTTCCAGGTTCAGGCCTTTCCGTTCCGCATGACCGCCGCCAACATGGCGCGCTACCGCAACGACCCGAACTATGAGTTCTGGAAGATGCTGAAGGTCGGCTACGATCATTTCGAGTTGACCAAGGTGCCGCCGAAAGTGGATGTGTGCGAGCGGCGCTATGTGTTCAACCAGTTGCCGGTCGACGGCCAGTCCTTCAACCCGGCCGGCGCCTGCCCGGCAAGCTCGCAGCCCGATTCGCTGAAAGTTGCCTATACCAGCTATCAAAGCACCTATGAGGCCGCCTTCAACAGCGCGCTGAAAGCCTCCACGCCGGCGCCGAAGCCGACCATCGGCGGCATCAAGGAAGCCAATATCGTCTCGGAATGGACGCGCAAGCGTGCCCGCGGCGAGCGCGTTCCCGTCGAGCCGCCATCGCTGAATGCCGATGGCACCGTCACCCAGACCGAGCGCATGGGCCGCATCGATTCGGCGGAAGGCCGCCGCATGGCCGCGATCGACGCCGAGCAGGACGCCAAGAAGAAAGCTGCCGAGGAAAAGGCAAGGGCTGTCGCCACTGCCAAGGCGGCTGCGGAAGCGCAGAAGGTGGAAACCGCAGCGGCCGCCAAAGCGGCTGAAATTGCAGCGCAGACGCCGCAGCAGGCGCTGGAAATCCAGGCGGCTCGGTCGGGCGCTCCTGCCGACGATGGCGCTGCCGCGAAGCTGAAGAAGCGCCTGCTTGGCATGTTCGGCGGCTGATGAAGTCTTGGCGGACGATACAGACGTCTATGACCTGAAAGGTCTCAACTGTCCCCTGCCGGTGCTGAAGGCGCGCAAGCGCCTTCTGGGCTTGTCCCCCGGCGCGCGCCTGTGGCTGGAAACCACCGACCCGCTGGCTGTTCTGGATATTCCCGCTTTCTGCAACGAAGCCGGCCACATTGTCATCGAGACCGCAGCAGTTGACGGCGGCCACCGCTTCCTCATCGAGCGTGGCGGATAGCGGAACGCCAGCCTCAAAACAGCTTGAAGTTTCCTGCCATCTTACGGATGGGATTTCAAAGCCTGCCGCCCGAAAGTGGGAACCGGTTTCGGGACAACGACATGCGTGAAAACAACAACTTGAAGCGCAGAGAGCCGATCTGAAAGATCGCGACACGCTCTAGAGCCGTTCATGGTTTCACGGAATCGCCGAACGGCTCCAGGTCTTGGTTTTGTCGCGTTTGCGAACCGGAAAAGTGTTTCCACTTTTCCTGGAAACGCTCTAGCGCGTCAGGTACCCGGTATTGCCAGCGGATTGTTTTCGAGCGCTGCGCGGTCCGGCATGTCGATCTGGGGCTTGTTGGTGATCGCCGCGAACAGACGCCCCGCATAGTCGCCCGGCATGTCGAGCGTGATCAGCACCAGCCGTGTTCCGCGCTTTGCGTCCGGCCAGGAAGGCAAGCGCGCCGGCGGATGCAAAATCTTCTGCACGCCGTGCACCACCAGCGGCCGCGACGGATCCTCGGCCAGTTCCACGATGCCCTTCATGCGCAGCAGGTTCTCGCCATGGCTGGAACGCAAAAGGTCGAGAAACATCTCGATGGCCGCGAACGGCACCGGCCCGTCATGAACCAGCGTGTCGGTGCGGATGCGCGAATCGTGATGATGATGCGCGTGGTCGTGATCGCAATCATCATGATCGTGGTGATCCTGCCCCGCCGCGCCCAGCCAGCGGCGCACGTCGGCGATCTTGGTTTCGGGATCGTAAAGGCCGCAGCCGAACAGATCGGCAAGCCCGGCGCTGCCGACATCGAGGACGGGCGCGGACGGGTTGAGGCGGCCAAGACGCGCCAGCAGCCCGGCCGGCATCGCCTTTTCCGGCGCCATATCCAGCTTCGACACGATGATGCGGTCGGCGACCGCCGCCTGCTTCACCGCTTCGATATGGGCATCAAGCGTGGCCGCGCCGTTGACCGCATCGACCAGGGTCAGCACGCCGTCCAGCCGGAAGGCCTGAACGAGCACCGGATGCGCCATGATCGACTGGAGCACGGGCGCCGGATCGGCAAGGCCTGTCGTCTCGATGACGACGCGCGAGAGCGCAGCGATCCGGCCGGTCTGCACGCGGTCGACCAGTTCCGCCAGCGTATCCACCAGTTCGCCGCGCACGGTGCAGCACAGGCAGCCGTCCGACAGTTCGATGATGCCATCGGATGCCTGTTCGACCAGAAGATGGTCGATGGCGATGTCACCGAATTCGTTGATGATGACGGCGGTGTCTTTCAGTTCGGGGTTTTTCAGAAGACGATTGAGCAATGTCGTCTTGCCGGAGCCGAGAAAGCCGGTGAGCACCGTGACCGGAATGGGAAAGCCGGACCTGGACACGCGATCAGCCGCCCTGCGCCGAGGCTGCGAATGTCGGCGGCGGCAGGTCCGGACGCCAGCCCGGCACCGGCACATCGGCAAATTCGGCGCGCCCGATCATCGCTTTCGGCACCGGGCCGGTTGCCCCGCCCAGCTCCACCACCACCAGCTTGGGATCGGTAAGCTTCTGCTGGTAGATGGATTTCGGCCCTTCTTCCTTTGGCCCGGCGGAAGCTTCCGACTGGACATTCGCCTCCGCCGGCTTGCAGACGACGGGGCGCAGATCGGTCGATGTCTGGGTGTCGCCATAAGGCGCAAGCGTCGCGATGGTAGTGGTGCCCTGCGCCTGCGTGGCGAAGCCGATGTCGAGCAGTTTCGCGACCGCTTCGGCGCGCGTCAGGCCATTTTTCTCGCCGAGCACGACAGCCGCCAGCGTGCGGCCGTTGCGGGTGGCGGTGCCGACCAGATTGAAACCCGATTCGCACACGAAGCCGGTTTTCATGCCATCCGCGCCGGGATAGCGGCCGACCAGAAGGTTGTAGTTCGGAATTTTGGTCTTGCCGAAGGCAAGCCCCTCGATGCCGTACCACGAATTGTACTGCGGAAAATCACGACGCAGGGCCGTGACCAGCAACGCCATGTCGCGCGCGGTCGTGTATTGCTCCGGCGAGAACAGACCGTTGGGGTTGACGAAATGCGTGCCGGTCATGCCGAGGCGGGCGGCTTCGGCGTTCATGCGCTTTGCAAAGTCCGTCTGCGTGCCGCCGATGTTTTCGCCGATGGCCATGGCAATGTCATTGGCCGACTTGATCATCATCATCTTCAGCGCATTGTCGAGCCGCATCACCTGCCCGGTCTTGAAGCCCATCTTGCTGGGCGGCTGGTTGACGGCGTTGCGCGTCATCCTGATCGGCGAATCGAGCGCGACTTCTCCCGCCTCGATGGCGCGAAAGGCGACATAGGCGGTCATCATCTTGGTCAGTGAAGCAGGATACCAGCGCCTGAACGCATCCTCATGCGAAATGATCCTTCCGCTGTCGAGGTCGAAAAGAAGCGTCGGGTTTGCCGTTGCGGCCACCGACGAGGCGGCAAGTCCGATCGCGCCGAGAAGCGCCAGTTTCACGAAACGCGTGGGTATCATGACAATCCGAATATCCTGTGCCGCGGCCGGTCTGCCCTGGATGCGCAAACAATGGCGATATCGCTCTTTCCCGGCCGCTTCAGCCGGTGCTATTTAACCTATATGACATCAACATGGCAAAAGGCAGGTCTTCGTCGTGCCGGCGCCGCATGTCCATCCGGAGCCGATATCCGCCATGCCGATTCTGAACCGCGCCGCCGAAATGCAGGAAGAGGTCGCCGGCTGGCGCCGCCATCTGCACAGCAACCCCGAAATCGGCTTCGACGTGTTCGCAACCGCGGATTTCGTGGCCGGCAAGCTGCGCGCCTTCGGCTGCGACGAGGTGGTGACGGGCATCGGCCGCACCGGCCTTGTCGGCGTGATCCGCGGCAAGGCGGGCAATGGCCGTGTCGTCGGCCTGCGCGCCGACATGGACGCATTGCCGATCGCCGAGATCACCGGCAAGCCTTATGCATCGGTCCACGCGGGGCGGATGCATGCCTGTGGCCATGACGGCCACACCGCCATGCTGCTTGGCGCGGCCGCCTGTCTGGCCGAGACCCGGAATTTCGCCGGCGCCGTGGCCGTCATCTTCCAGCCGGCCGAGGAATCCGGCGGCGGCGGCCGCGAGATGGTCAGGGACGGCCTGATGGACCGTTTCGACATCGAACAGGTGTTCGGCATGCACAATCTGCCCGGCCTGCCCGTCGGCCGCTTTGCGATCCGGCAGGGTCCGATCCTCGCCGCCACCGCCGAGTTCACCATCGCGGTTTCGGGCCGTGGCGGGCATGCGGCCATGCCGCACCGTTCCATCGACCCCATCGTCGCCGCCAGCCATCTGGTGGCCGCGGCGCAGTCGATCGTCGGGCGCAATGTCGATCCGCTGGAAGCGGGCGTGGTCTCGATCACAAAGTTCCATGCCGGCGACGCCCACAACGTCATTCCGGAAAAGGCCGAGCTGGCCGGCACCGTGCGCACGCTGAAGGGCGAGACCGCAACGCTGGCCGAACAGCGCCTGCAAGCCGTCTGCGACGGCACCGCCGCCACCTTCGGCGTCGCTGTCGAACTGGATTTCCGGCCGAACTATCCGGTCACCTTCAACCATGCGCGGGAAGCGGATTTCGCCGGCACTGTCGCCGCCGGCGTTGCCGGCGAAAGCCGGGTCGACCGCGACATGCAGCCCCTGATGGCGGGCGAGGACTTTTCCTACATGCTGGAAGCGCGCCCCGGCGCCTTCATCTTCATCGGCAATGGCGACAGCGCCGGCCTTCACCACCCCGCCTATGATTTCAACGACGAAGCCATTCCCTACGGCGTCAGTTACTGGGTAAAACTGGCGGAGGAAGCGCTGGCCGGGTGAAATACAAACGATCGCGTATCGTTGCGCGAGGGCGCGGCTTTTTTCAAGACAATTCAGCCTTGGCGAGCGGACCTGAAACCGTTATGTGTCTGCGACAGTGGTCCCGTAGCTCAGTAGGATAGAGCGGCAGATTCCTAATCTGTAGGTCGCAGGTTCGATTCCTGCCGGGATCACCAATAAATTCAACCACTTCATGATCGCATATCATCATTTTCATGTCGCAGGCATGTTGCGCCGGTTTCGTTGATCATCAACGGTTTCGACTGGCAAGCGGCAACTCGACGCGACATGAAATGCGACATGGACTGATCGCCTGCCTGATTTTGCGCATCGACCCGGCGTGCTAGAGCATGTTGCCCGAAACCGGGAACCGGTTTCGGGCGGCATGCTTCAAAGACGGAGCGACCTAACAGGAGCCGGCAATGCAAGATTCGATCGATACCGCCCTTTCCCCACCGGCGCCGGCCGGCTGGGCGGATCTTTTTTCCAGGGGCAAGGCAATGCCCGTGCTGGTGCTGGGCGGCGGGGTTACGCTCTATTCCGTCAACATGTACATCGCCATCACCGTCATGCCTTCGGTGGTTCAGGAGATCGGCGGGCTCGACTTCTACGCCTGGACCATGACCCTGTTCGTGGTCGGCTCCATTCTGGGCGCGGCGCTGGCGGCAAATCTTCTGCGCCGGCGAGGTCCGCGCAACGCCTATTTCATCGCCGCAGCGCTGTTTGCCGCCGGAACGCTGACCTGCGCCATGGCCCCGTCCATGCCGGTCATGCTCTTTGGCCGCGCGCTCCAGGGATTCGGCGGCGGCTTCCTTTATGCGCTGGCCTATGCATTGATCCGCATCGTGCTGCCGGAACGGGTATGGGGACGGGCCATCGCCCTGATTTCAGCCATATTCGGCATCGCCACGCTGGTGGGCCCGGCCATTGGCGGCATTTTTGCCGAAAGCGGCTCGTGGCGTGCCGCCTTCTGGTCGCTGATGCCCTTTGCCATCGGCTTTGCGCTGCTTTCGCTGTTTGCCTTCCCGCGCGAGAGCAACGACAGGAAGGCGCGCGCTCCGGTGCCGGTGCTTCAGCTGATCCTGCTGACGCTGGCCGTCCTCACCGTTTCGGCGGGCGGCCTGTCGAGCGAAACCCGTTGGGCCGCAGCCGGCCTGATCGGCGCCGCGGTGCTGATCGTTCTGATTGCCCGGGCGGACGCCATGCGCAGCGCGCGCCTGCTGCCGCGCGCCTCCTTCCGCTTTTCCTCCGCCCTCGCGCCGATCTATCTGAGCGTGGCGCTGTTGATGCTGGCCATGCAGCCCGAGATCTACGTGCCTTACATGCTCCAAAAGCTTCATGCCCAGACCCCGCTGTGGGCCGGCTATCTGGCCGCAATAATGTCGATGGGCTGGACGCTGGGGACGCTGCTGTCGGCACGCCGCCATGGCGACAAGAGGCTGCTGACCGGCGGTCCGGCGCTCACCTTCACGGGGCTGGTCATCCTCGCCATCTGCCTGCCCGTTCAGGGCAATGGCTCATGGATATGGCTGGGTCCGATCTGCCTCGCACTTGTTCTCGTGGGAGTGGGCATCGGCATCGCCTGGCCGAATCTCGTCACCGAAGTCTACCGCGGCGCGCCCGCCGACGAGCAGGACCTTGCAACAGGCGCCATGACCACGGTGCAGCTTTTTGCCATTGCCATGGGCACGGCGCTCGCCGGCATGATTTCCAACATCGCCGGCATCGGCGCGCCGGGTGGCGTCGAAGGGGCGGCATCGGCGGCCTTCTGGGTGTGCGCCCTGTTCGCGCTGGCCCCTGCCATCGGCGTGTTTGTGGCAGCGCATATCCAGGCTCGCGCCTGACCCGGCGGCCGCCGCTTCGGCCGGGCGGGGAGAAGAAGAGGGGACCGCCCCGTCATTCCCGCCTCTCTGGCGCCGCGCCGCCCATCCCGCCTCGTATTCATCGTGGCGGAATGGGTTTGTCATTTCCCGGTACAGCGCCTCGCAAATCGTATATGTTGACATAAAGATATCTTTATGCGATTTCGCATGCTTCACATCGGGATCGGGAAATGTCGCAGAATTCGCAAACACTGGATGGCCTGTTCGGGCCTGTCGGCCGCAAGGCCGACGGATCGGAAATCATTGCCGCTCTGACGACGGCGGCGCGCGAGCGCATTCTGGTTCTCGACGGCGCCATGGGCACCCAGATCCAGGGTCTCGGCTTCGACGAGGCTCATTTTCGCGGCGACCGCTTCACCGGCTGCGCCTGCCATCAGCAGGGCAACAACGACCTGCTGATCCTTTCCCAGCCCAAAGCCATCGAGGACATCCACTACGCCTATGCCAAAGCAGGCGCCGACATCGTGGAAACCAACACCTTCTCTTCCACTGCGATCGCGCAGGCCGACTATGGCATGGAGGATATGGTCTACGAGCTGAACCGCGACGGCGCCCGCCTTGCCCGGCGCGCCGTGCTGCGCGCGGAACAGGAAGATGGCCGCCGCCGGTTCGTCGCCGGCGCGCTGGGGCCGACCAACCGCACCGCCTCGCTCTCGCCCGACGTCAACAATCCCGGCTACCGGGCCGTCACCTTCGACGATCTGCGCATCGCCTATGGCGAACAGCTGCGCGGCCTGATCGACGGCGGCATCGACATCGTGCTGATCGAGACCATCTTCGACACGCTGAACGCCAAGGCGGCGATCTTCGCGGCGGAAGAGATCTTCGCCGGGAAGGGCATTCGCCTGCCGGTGATGATCTCCGGCACCATCACCGATCTTTCAGGCCGCACCCTTTCCGGCCAGACGCCGACCGCCTTCTGGCACTCGATCCGGCACGCGAAGCCGTTCACCGTGGGCCTCAACTGCGCATTGGGCGCGGCCGCCATGCGCCCGCATCTGGCCGAACTGTCCGGCGCCGCCGACACCTTCACCTGCGCCTATCCCAATGCCGGCCTGCCCAACGCCTTCGGCGGGTATGACGAAACGCCGGAATTCATGGCGAGCCAGGTCGAGGACTTTGCACGCGAGGGGCTGGTCAATGTGGTGGGCGGCTGCTGCGGCTCCACGCCGGAGCACATCGCCGCCATTGCCGAGGCGGTGGCGCGGCACAAGCCGCGCGCTGTTCCGCAAGCAAAGCCGCTGATGCGCCTGTCGGGCCTCGAACCCTTTACGCTCACCAGGGACATTCCCTTCGTCAATGTCGGCGAGCGCACCAACATCACCGGCTCGGCCCGCTTCCGCAAGCTGATCACCGGTGGCGATTATGCCGCTGCCCTCGACGTCGCCCGCGATCAGGTCGCCAATGGCGCGCAGGTCATCGACGTCAACATGGACGAGGGGCTGATCGATTCGAAGAAAGCGATGGTTGAATATCTCAACCTGATCGCCGCCGAGCCCGACATCGCCCGCGTGCCGGTGATGATCGACAGTTCCAAATGGGAGGTGATCGAGGCCGGCCTGAAATGCGTGCAGGGCAAGCCGATCGTCAACTCGATCTCCATGAAGGAGGGCGAGGAGGCCTTCCTCCACCACGCGAAGCTGTGCCGCATGTATGGCGCGGCCGTCGTCGTCATGGCTTTCGACGAAACGGGCCAGGCGGACACCCAGGCGCGCAAGGTGGAAATCTGCACCCGCGCCTACAAGCTGCTGACCGAAAAGGCCGGCCTCGCGCCCGAAGACATCATCTTCGATCCCAACGTGTTCGCCATCGCCACCGGCATCGAGGAACATGACAATTACGGCGTCGATTTCATCGAGGCGACGCGCGAGATCACCGCGACCCTGCCGCATGTACATATATCGGGCGGCGTCTCCAACCTGTCCTTCTCCTTCCGCGGCAACGAACCGGTGCGCGAAGCCATGCATGCCGTGTTCCTCTACCACGCCATCCAGGCGGGCATGGACTTAGGCATCGTCAATGCCGGCCAGCTCGCCGTCTATGACACGATCGACCCGGAGCTGCGCGAAACCTGCGAGGACGTGGTGCTCAACCGCAAGCCGCAGGCGGGCGGCTCGGCCACCGAGCGCCTCCTGGAACTGGCCGAACGCTTCAAGGGCACCGGCGCGCAGGAAGCCAGGGAGCGCGATCTGAAATGGCGCGAATGGCCGGTGGAAAAACGGCTTGAACATGCGCTGGTGAACGGCATCAACGAATTCGTCGAGGCCGATACGGAAGAGGCGCGGCTTGGCATGGAGCGCCCGCTTCATGTCATCGAAGGCCCGCTCATGGCCGGCATGAACGTCGTCGGCGACCTGTTCGGCGCCGGCAAGATGTTCCTGCCGCAGGTGGTCAAATCGGCCCGCGTCATGAAGCAGGCGGTGGCCGTGCTGCTGCCCTATATGGAAGCCGAGAAGCTCGCCAATGCCGCAAACGGGGGTGGAGGCGGCGAACGCGAAAGTGCCGGCAAGATCCTGATGGCGACCGTCAAGGGCGACGTCCACGACATCGGCAAGAACATTGTCGGCGTGGTCCTTTCCTGCAACAATTACGAGATCATCGACCTCGGCGTCATGGTCCCGGCGGCGAAGATCCTCGAAACGGCGCGCGAACAGAAAGTCGATATCATCGGCCTGTCCGGCCTGATCACGCCCTCGCTCGACGAAATGGCGCATGTCGCCGCCGAAATGGAGCGCGAGGGTTTTGACATCCCCCTGCTGATCGGCGGTGCCACCACCAGCCGCGTGCACACGGCGGTGAAGATCCATCCGCGCTACAATCAGGGACAGGCCGTGTATGTCACCGACGCAAGCCGTGCGGTCGGCGTCGTCTCCAGCCTTTTGTCGCAGGACATCAAGCCGGGCTACATTGATGCCCTGCGCGCCGAGTACCGCAAGGTCACGGAAGCCCATGAACGCTCCGAGCGCGAGAAGCAGCGCCTGCCGCTGGCGAAGGCGCGCGCCAATCTTCACCGCCTCGACTGGGCGGCTTATGAGCCGCCGAAGCCCGGCTTCACCGGCATCCGCGCGTTCGACACATGGGACCTGGCCGAACTGGCGCGCTACATCGACTGGACGCCATTCTTCCAGACATGGGAACTGAAGGGACGCTACCCGAACATCCTCGACGACGAAAAGCAGGGGCCCGTCGCGCGCCAGCTCTTCGAAGACGCGCAGGCGATGCTGAAGAAGATCATCGACGAAAAATGGTTCGCGCCGAAGGCCGTCATCGGCTTCTGGCCCGCCAACACCGTCGGCGACGACATTCGCCTGTTCACCGACGAAAGCCGCAGCCGGGAACTGGCCACCTTCTTCACGCTTCGCCAGCAATTGCCAAGGCGCGACGGCAAGCCCAACCTTGCGCTGTCCGATTTCGTAGCTCCCGCCGAAAGCGGCAAGGCGGACTGGCTGGGCGGTTTCGTGGTGACCGCCGGCATCGAGGAAGTGGCGATTGCCGAGCGCTTCGAGCGCGCCAATGACGATTACTCCTCGATCCTCGTCAAGGCGCTGGCCGACCGCTTTGCCGAAGCCTTTGCCGAGCGCATGCACGAGAGGGTGCGCAAGGAGTTCTGGGGATACGCGCCGGATGAAAACCTGACGCCCGACGATCTGATCGGAGAACCCTATCAGGGCATCCGCCCTGCTCCGGGCTATCCCGCCCAGCCGGACCATACGGAGAAGGTGACCCTCTTCAGGCTGCTGGACGCGGAGGCACAGGCAGGCGTCGCCCTGACTGAAGGCATGGCCATGTGGCCGGGATCGTCGGTTTCCGGTCTCTATTTCTCGCACCCGGAAAGCTTTTATTTCGGCGTCGCCAAGGTCGAGCGGGACCAGGTCGAGGATTATGCGCAGCGCAAGAAGATGAGCGTCGAGGAAACCGAGCGCTGGCTGGGCCCGGTGCTCAACTACATGCCCGGCCCGAAGGTCGAGGCGGCGGAATAAAGCGCGTCGCGATCTTTCAGCTTCGCGTCCTGCGCTTCAGGTTCCTGTTTTTACGCATGTCGCCCGAACAGGTTCGGGCGTATGCCGCTCTATCTGCTTGTTTTAGCCGCATTTATGCGGCGTCGGGTGATTCCGCTTGACGGCAAAACGCTCTGGAATCCGGCCGCCTCAGCCGGTCCGGTCCAGCATGTGGAGCGGGAACTCGATCTCCACGCGAACGCCGTGCTCTTCCCAGTAACGGCGGAAGCTGCCGCGCAATTGCGCCTCGACCGACAGGGTCAGCAGCCTGGTGCCGAAGCCGGCACGCTCCGGCGCTTGCGCGGGCGCTGCACCGCCGCGCTCGGCCCACTCGATCAGGACGCGATCCGGCGTGCGGCCAAAGCGCACGCGGATGCTGCCAGGCGGCGTGGAAAGCGCGCCGTATTTGGCGGAGTTGGTCGCCAGTTCGTGAAAGATCAGGGCCAGCGGCGTGGCCGCGCCCGCATCGATGCGCGCATCCGGACCTTCAATCACAATGCGCTGGCCGTTGTCGTCATCGTAAGGCTTGAGGAGCCGGTGTAACAGTTTCTGGAACGAATGCGACACACGCTGCGCCGTGCGGGCACGGTCATCGGGGCGGATGAAATCATGCGCGTCGTTGAGCGCAAGCAACCGTCCTCGCAGTTCGTCCGCGAATTCCTTCACGTCCGGCCGGCCGCGCATCGACAGGCCGATCATGCCGCCGACAATGGAAAAGATGTTCTTGATGCGGTGATTGAGTTCCCGCGCGATCAGCTCGCGCTGCTCCACCCCCATGCGGGATTCGTGAATATCCGTGGCGGTCCCGAACCAGCGTCTGAGCCGTCCCTTGCAGTCCCGCTGAGGCAGGGCCATCGCCCGCAGCCAGCGATATTCGCCGTGCCGGTTCCGGAACCGGTATTCGACGTCATAGACATGCCCGCTTTTCAGGCTGCCTTGCCAGGCTTCCATCACGCGGTCGTGGTCATCGGGATGCAGCAGATCGACCCAGTTTTCGGTGTTCAGGGTTTCTTCTTCCGGAATGCCGGTAAACTCGAACCAGCGTTTGCTGAAATAATCGTGCACGCCTTCCGCCGTCGCGCTCCACACGATCTGCGGCAGCGTGTCGGTCAGCGTATCGAAGCGGAATTCGCTTTCGGCAAGTGCGGCCGCCGTCTCCATCTGCTGGGAAACATCGAGGACGACGCCGATCATACGGTTCCTCGACCCGGATGCTCTTCTGGTCGGGCGCCCCGAAGCCAGCACCCAGCGCATCCGGCCGTCCGGCGACACCACGCGGTACTGGTGTCGGAACTCGCGCCTTGCCGCAATGGCTTCAGACAGGACCTCCAGCACGGCGCGCCTGTCTTCCGGGTGAATGGCGGCCGTCATCCGCTCCTTGTCGACGCCGCTTTCCGCAATCTGCGGATCGATGCCGTAAAGAAGCGCAAACCCCTTATCGCCGGTGCAGGACAAGGTGGCCATGTCGAGATCCCAGACGCCGACCAGCCCGGAAGCCGAAAGCGCGATGCTCAGGCGCTCGTCGGCCTGACATCTGGCGCGCAGCGCCATCACCCTTTCCGTGGTTTCGAACGACAGGAGCAGAATGCCGCAGACCATGCCGAATTCATCCCGGATCGGTGAAAAATCCAGATTGAACCACGCTGTTTGAAGGCCGCCGTTGCGCCGCAGCCTCAGGGGCCGGTCCTTGTAGCTGGGCGACTTGCCGCAGTAGCAATCCTCGATCGTATGCCGGTAGAAATCGGCGGCCTCGGCCAGCACCTCGGCGACCGGCCTGCCAAGTGAGCCCAGATAGGTATCGCCGAAAATGTCGCTGACCGTGTCGTTGTAGAGAACCAGGCCCTCACGCCCGATAAGCATCGACATGGGAGCGGAAGCGCCCAGAATGGTACGGGCCATCACACGCAGCGGCTCTGGCCACTCGCTCATCGCGCCGGCGGACGTTTTCGACCAGTCGAAGGCCAGCGTCTCGCCCAGCATTCCGTTTACGACAAACCCTTCCGGCATTTGCGGACCGAAACAGGTGGTCAATGAAGCCGGCATCGAGCACCTCCGCGATTGCCTGTCCAGACACAGTTCGTCATTGCTTCGGCTGAGCTTCTGGCGCGAACAAAACAGGTTCTGCCCCCGCGTGCAAGCACGAACGCAGCTCGCGCCGATTCAACCGGTGGTTTTGGAAGCTACGATGAAGAGATCGTTACGAAATCGCGCAAGCTCCGCCGCGGCCCGAAGCGGGTCCGGAATGCGCAAAAGATAGGACGGATGCACCGTTGCGAACAATGTGCGGCCATCGCCGAACGGCAAAAGCCTGCCGCGCATATCGCCCGGCCGCTGCCTAGCGCCTGTCAGAGCGGCAAATGCGGTCGCCCCCATTGCAACCACAAGGCGAGGTTTCACAGCCTCGATTTCCTTCTCCAGCCACCAGCGGCAGCGCTCGACCTCACCGGCATCGGGCGCGCGGTGGAGACGGCGCCCGCCGCGCAGCTCGAACTTGAAATGCTTCACCGCATTGGTCACATAGGCCCTGCCGCGGTCGATACCGACCTGCTTCAGCGTTTTGTCGAACAATTGTCCTGCGGGACCGACGAAAGGCCGCCCTGCGAGATCTTCCCGGTCGCCCGGCTGCTCGCCCACGAACATCAGGCTGGCCGCTTCCGGCCCTTCGCCGAACACGGTCTGCGTGGCGTGGCAGTGGAGCGGACAACGCGTGCAGGCGCCCGCCTGCTCGCGCAGCATGCCAAGCGGCGTGGCCGGCAGCGCTGCCGTCTGCGTCTCATGCAGGGACTGAAGCCGGGCATGGAAAGCCGGCGGAGCAAGCGTTTCCTGCCGGGCCATATCCGCCACGCGCGCCCGCGCGCCGGCGACCAGATCCGGAATCAGGGCTGCTTCAGGCAGGTTCTTCCAGTATTTCTTCGGCATCCCGGCCTGCATCGCCTTCACCTTCACCCGGGCCGGATTGAAGATCGAGGCATAATAGGTCAGCCACAGCTCATCGGCCGGATCGGCAAGGTCCGGCCTTTGCGCCTGCTCGTCCGATATCCGCAATCTGCCGCCCTCGAAGATCGCCGATCCTTTCGGGGTGAGGATCGTCCAGTCCATGTCGGCAAAACGCGCCGCGAAGAACGGCGCGGTGCGCGCGACGATGAAATGATCCGGCTCGAACCAGGCCGCGAAGCGCCTCCGTTCGCCGCCGCCCGGCCGCGCAAGCTCGCGGAAGCGCACGAAAGCCGTCATCTTGTGGCAATCGCGCCGCACCGATTTCGCCAGCTTTCCCGCCTGCGCCACATCTTCATCGGAAGCGACGGACAAAAGTCGCCGCTCGCCCTGCAACCGGTAAAGCAGCCGATAGAGCAAAGCGAAACGACCGGGATCGCCGTGGCAGACGATGGCCCCGGCCAGTTCGGGAAATGCCGCAGGCACCAGCGGAGACGGCATCCCGGGCTTGATATCAGGCAAAGCCCGCCCCTGATCCGCGAACAGTCCGCCTGCATTTCCCACGTGCCACTCCACCTCGTGAGGCGGGACGCCGGCCAGGAGCAGCCTGCGCGCGGCATTGCGCCATTCGGCAAGATCGCCCCTGCCGGAAAGACCGATCCGGTGCATCACCAAAGCGACATCTGCACGGGCGGCGGCTCGAACAATGCGCGCAGGTCCTGCCGGTCGATGAGCCGCAACGGCGTCCACCCTTCGGCAACGATGAACGGCCTGACCTTGCGCAGCGACCCTTTCAGCCGGCCGAGTTCTTCAAGCCGCAGGCGGCGATGGCGGCGCGCGGCAATGAGCGCATCCACGGTGCGCACCCCCAGCCCCGGCACCCTCAGCAGCATTTCCCGCCCGGCCCGGTTGATGTCGACGGGAAAGCGGTCGCGATGCGCCAGCGCCCAGGCGAGCTTGGGGTCGATGTCGAGATCGAGCATGCCGTCGGCCCGCGCCGCCGTGATCTCGGCCACCTCGAAACCATAGAAGCGATAGAGCCAGTCGGCCTGATAGAGCCGGTGCTCGCGCATCAGCGGCGGCTTCTTCGGCGGCAGCCGCGACGAGGCGTCGGGGATCGGGCTGAAAGCCGAATAATACACCCGCTTCAGCCCATAGCTGCCGTAGAGACCGGCGCTGCTGGCGAGAATGGTGGAATCATCGGCGCCATCGGCCCCGACGATCATCTGCGTCGACTGTCCCGCCGGCGCGAATTTCCGGCGCGGACGGCCGTTCAGCGTCCTGTCTTCCGCATCCTCGATGCCAAGGCGCACATCCGCCATGGCGCGGCGAATGACGGGTGGCCGCTTCTCCGGCGCAAGCTTAGCCATGCCGGCTTCCGTCGGCAGTTCGATGTTGATCGACAGCCGGTCGGCATAGAGCCCCGCCTGTTCGACAAGCGCCGGCGAAGCTTCCGGGATCGTCTTCAGGTGAATGTAACCGTTGAAATGGTGAACCATGCGCAGGTCGCGCGCCACGCGCACCATCTGCTCCATCGTATGATCGGAAGAGCGGACGATGCCCGAAGACAGGAACAGGCCCTCGATATAGTTGCGCCGGTAAAATTCGAGCGTCAGCCACACCACCTCCTGCGGCGTGAAGCGCGCCCGCTCGACATTGCTCGACGAGCGGTTGATGCAATAGGCGCAATCATAGATGCAGAAATTGGTCAGCAGCACCTTGAGCAGCGAAATGCAGCGCCCGTCCGGCGCATAGGCGTGGCAGATGCCGGAGCCCCCGGCCGAGCCCAGCCCTGCGGCCCGCGAATCCCGGCGCCGGCCGCCGGACGATGCGCAGGAAGCGTCATATTTGGCGGCGTCGGAGAGTATGGCGAGACGGTGCTTGAGCGTTCTCTTCATGATTTTGTTCACTATATGTTCTATTTCGACCAGGTCAAGGCCGCGCTGGAAGACAGGCATGAGAGGTTTTGCGAATCCCGCTTCCGGACAAAGCGGCCCGCTCCGAAGACAGGCTCATCGGGCGAAGCCTTGAGCATCGGGCGAAGACGCCTATCTTACTCCGTCTCGGCGTGGAGGGTTTGTCCGATTGGCTGTTTTCGCTATTCTCAGGCGGCGGTTCCTTGCATTCCGCCGCGAGGCGGTGGTGTTGTGGTATGCGTTTCGCGATCCGCGCACGCCGCGCTGGCTGCGGCTGGCCAGCCTCGCCACCGGGCTCTATCTGCTCAATCCGATCGATCTGATCCCCTTCACCGTTCCGCTGCTGGGCGTGGTCGACGATCTGATCATCGTTCCCGTGGCGGTCGGCTTCATATCGAAACGGCTGCCGGCCGCAGTGCATCGGGAGGCCGGCGAGAAGGCCGACCGCTGGATCGCGCGCTGGTTCAGGCGCCCGCTGCTGGCGGCTGCGCTCATTCTGGGCGTTCTCGTCGTCATCTGGGCGGCGCTGCTCTACTTCATCTATCGCTGGCTGGCGGGATAATGCGATGACCGCTCTGGAAACCACCTTCGCCGCCGCGCGCGACCACAGGCGCCTCGCCGGAATCGCCGCCGTTGTGGTGCGCTTCGGTGTCGACGACATCGCCATCAGGCTCGGTCTTGGCGGCCTGCTGCCGAAACGGCGCTGGCGCGCATCGCAGCCCTTATCCGAAAGCCTGTCGCCGCCGGAGCGGCTGCGGCTGGCCATCGAGGCGCTCGGACCGACCTTCATCAAGCTCGGCCAGATCCTGTCCACCCGCGCCGATCTTCTGTCGCCGGAATGGATCACGGAGCTGGAGAAACTGCAAAGCTATGTCGCGCCCGAGCCGTGGGAAGCAATCCGGGCGCAGGTGGAGGAAGACCTCGGCGCGCCACCCGAAACCGCGTTCCGAAGCTTTACGCACGCGGCGCTGGCGGCGGGTTCGATCGCGCAGGTCCACCGCGCCACGCTTCAGGACGGCACCGAAGTCGTCGTCAAGGTGCGGCGGGCGGGGCTCAGGCCGCTGGTCGAAGCCGATCTCCGATTGCTGTCGCATGCGGCCGGACTGATCGAAGCGCAATGGCCCGAATTCGCCCGCTACCGGCCGCGCGAGATTCTCCACCATCTGGGCGCGGCGATGAGCGAGGAGCTCGATCTGCCCGCCGAGGGCCGCAATTGCGAGGAGATCGCCGGGAACCTCGCCGCCATGGAGTCCATAAAAATTCCGCGCATTTTTTCCGAATGGAGTTCCGAACGGCTTCTGGTGCAGGAATATATCGACGGCATCGTGCCGAACGGCCATGCCGCGCTGAACGATGCCGGCCTGAGCGGGGCTGAACTCGCCCGGCGCGGCACCGCCGCATTCCTGCGCATGGCGCTTGTCGACGGCCTGTTCCATGCCGATCCGCATCCCGGCAATCTGCGCGCCCTGCCCGGCAACCGCGTCGCGTTCATCGATTTCGGCATGGTGGGCCGGCTGGGCGCGCGCCGTCGCGAACAGCTGCTGATGCTGGTGGCGGCCATCGTGGACACCAGCGGCGAGCGGGTCGCCGGCCTATTCATGGAATGGTCGGGAGCGGCGGACATCGATCTGCCGCGGCTGGAAGCCGCCTGCGACACCTTCGTTGCCCGCCACGGCGTGCCGCCGCTTCGGCTGGGCGAGGCCATCACCGATTTGATGGCGCTGGCGCGCGAGCACGATCTTGCCCTGCCCGCCGATCTTGCCCTGCTGTTCAAGGCGCTGATCACCGCCGATGGCGTGATGCGCGGTCTCGATCCCGATTTCGACGCGCTGGCCGTCGCCGGGCCGATCGTTCAGGAAGAGATGATCGGCCGCTACAGGCCGGACGCCCTGCTCGGCAAGGGGAAAACTCTGGCCCTCGATGTCGCCATCGTCACTGCCGCTTTCGCGCTGGGGCTTGCGCCGCGCCTGCTGGATTTCGGCCCGGCCCTGTTCGGCGTTCCAGTCACCGCCCTGCTTGGAATTGCGGTCATTCTGGGCGGCCTGGCGTGGCTTCTGGTTCCGCGCCGGAGCCGATGAAAAAGCGGCGCCGCCATGCGCTGTGGGAGATGAGACGCGCGGCGATCCTGCATTCGCAATTGCGTCAAAAACAACGGGCCGGAGCGGCGGATGCCGGCCCTTATCCGGGCCTTTGCTGGCCCGCGGCCTGTTCGGCGGCCTGTTCGGTGGCCTGTTCGGCGGCTTCCGCGCGAGCGACCCGGCGCGTGGCGATCACGAAAGCGGCGACAAACGCGGCCGACATCAGAAGCACGATGGTGGGCGCCGGCGCGCTGTCGATGAAGAAGGACGCATAGACGCCGAGGAAGGACGACGCCGCGGCGACCAGCACCGACGCCGCCAGCATGCCCGGGAAGGTGCGCGCCAGCAGGAAGGCGATGGCCCCCGGCGCGATCAGCATGGCGATGGCGAGAATGATGCCGACCGCCTGCAAGGCCCCGACGATGGTCAGCGAAATCAGCGCCAGCAGCCCGTAATGCAGCAGCCGCACATGCAGCCCGATCGCCTGCGCCTGCGCCGGATCGAAGGCATGGAGCAGGAAGTCACGCCATTTCACCAGAATGATGCCGGCGGTCATGGCTGCGATGACGCCCGACATGGCGATGTCGCTCCAGGCGACGCCCAGCATGTCGCCGAACAGGATGTGATCGAGATGCACATCCGTCTGGATTTTGACGAACATCACCAGCCCCAGCCCGAACATGCCGGAAAAGACGATGCCCATCGCCGTATCCTGCCTGATGCGGCTGTTGTCCTTGAGGAAGCCGGTGGCGACGGCGGCCAACATGCCGGCCGCGAAAGCGCCGATGGCATAGGGGAAGCCGGCGATATAGGCGATGACCACGCCCGGGAACACGGCGTGGCTGATGGCATCGCCCATCAGCGACCAGCCCTTGAGCACGAGGAAGCAGGACAGCAGCGCCATCGGGATCGCCACCAGCACCGAGATGACCAGGGCGTTGACCATGAACTCGAACTGGAAGGGCGAGGCGAGCGTTTCCATGACGGTCATGGCATGGCCTCCTTCAGCGCGGCGGCGGCCCTGCGGCGGGCCGCCAGCATGCCGTGCTTGGGCGCAAACAGGAAAACGATCAGAAACACCGCCGTCTGCAACACCACGATGATGCCGCCGGTGGCGCCGTCGAGGAAATAGCTGACATAAGCGCCGATGAAGCTGGTCAGCGCGCCGATGGCGACGGCCAGCGCCAGAAGGCGCGGAAAGCGGTCGCTCACCAGATAGGCCGTGGCGCCCGGCGTCACCACCATGCAGATGACGAGGAAAGCCCCCACCGTCTGCATGGCCGCAACGGTCGATGCCGACAAAAGCGTGAAGAAGACGATCTTGAGAAAAGTCGGGTTGAGGCCGATGGTGCGGGCATGGCTTTCGTCGAAGAAGGTGACCATCAGATCCTTCCAGATCACCAAAAGCACGGCCAGCGACACGAAGCCGATAATGGCGAGCTGCAACGTATCTTCCGGCGTGATGGCGAGGATGTTGCCGAGCACGATGGTCTGGATGGACACCGATGTCGGCGAGATCGACACCATGAACAGCCCCAGCCCGAAAAAGGCCGAAAATGTGAGGCCGATGATGGCGTCTTCCTTCAGCCTGGTGCGCTGGTTGAGGAACAGCATGGCCGCCGCGGCCAGCCCGCCCGAGAAGAAAGCGCCGATGGAAAAGGGCAGGCCCAGCATATAGGCGCCCGCCACCCCCGGCACGATGGAGTGCGAGAGCGCGTCGCCGATCAGCGACCAGCCCTTGAGCATCAGGTAGCAGGAGAGGAACGCACAGACGCCGCCGACCAGCGCCGACACCCACATGGCGTTGATCATGTAGTGATAGGAAAAGGGCTCCAGCAGCAGGCTCATTTGCGGCTCCCGCTCAGCTTGTGCTCCATGCTGTCCTTTTCGCCATAAAAGACCAGCGGGCGCTCGTCGTCGGTGAAGACGGAAAGCCGGCGGCGGTCGTCATCCTCATGCAGGCGGTCGCCGCCAAGCACGAAGTGACGCAGGACGCCGCCGAAGGCGCGCTCCAGATTGGCCTGCGTGAACACCTCGCTGGTGAGGCCGTAATCGAGCACCGTGCCCTTGATGAGAACGGTGCGGTCGCAAAACTCCGGCACCGAGCCGAGATTATGTGTGGACACCAGCATCACCCGCCCTTCGTCGCGCAATTCGCGCAACAGGGCGATGATCTGATCCTCGGTCTTCACGTCCACCCCGGTGAAGGGCTCGTCGAGCAGGATGACGCGGCTGTCCTGCGCCAATGCGCGGGCGAGGAACACGCGCTTCTTCTGGCCGCCGGACAACTCGCCGATCTGGCGCTTGCGGAAGTCGCTCATGTTGACGCGGGCAAGGGCGGCCGCCACCGCCTCGTGATCGGCGCGCCGGGGAATGCGCATCATGCCCATATGGCCGTAGCGGCCCATCATCACCACATCCTCGACCAGAACCGGAAAATTCCAGTCCACCTCCTCGGCCTGCGGCACATAGGCGACGAGGTTGCGGCGCAGCGCCTGCTTCACCGGCATGCCAAGCACCGAGATTTCGCCTTTGGCCAGCCGCACGAAGCCCATGATGGCCTTGAACAGCGTGGATTTGCCGGACCCGTTGACGCCGACGAGCGCCGCGATGGTGCCGGTCGGGATTTCGAAACTGGCGTTGCGCAGCGCCGTGTGGCCGTTGCGATAGGTGACGGTTGCCTCCCTGACCGCGATACCGGACCCTGCATCCGAAGATGCGGGACGGCGGGCCAGCTCTCTCATATGGGTAGTCACGTCAGCAATTCCTTTGAGATCAGTCGCCCTGAGCGAGGCCTCTTGCGATGGTGTCGGACGTCACCCGCAGCAGATCGATATAGGTCGGAACCGGCCCATCGGCTTCGGTGAGAGAATCCACATAGAGCACGCCGCCATAACGGGCCCCGGTTTCACGGGCGACCTGTCTGGCCGGCTTGTCGGAGATGGTGCTTTCGGAGAAGACCACGGCGATCCCGTTTTCCCTTACGGCGTCGATCACCTTGCGGACCTGCCCGGGGGTGCCCTGCTGATCGGCATTGGTCGGCCAGAGATAAAGTTCCTTCAGGCCAAAGTCGCGGGCGAGATAGGAGAAGGCGCCCTCGCTGGAAACGAGCCAGCGCTTGTCTTCGGGAACGGCCTCAAGCTCGGCCTTGACCGGATCGATGACCGCCCGGATCCTGGCCTTGTAGGCCTCGGCATTGGCCTTGTAGGTCGCGGCGTTGCCCGGATCATATTTCACGAAAGCGTCGCGGATGTTGTCGACATAGATCAGCGCCGATGTCGGCGACATCCAGGCATGCGGGTTCGGCTTGCCGCTGTAGGGACCTTCGGCGATGCCCATCGGCACCACGCCGTCGGAAACCACGACGCCCGGCACGTCCTTCAGGTTCCGGAAGAATTTCTCGAACCACATTTCCAGATTGAGACCGTTCCACAGGATCAGATCCGCCCCCTGCGCGCGCTGAATATCACCCGGCGTCGGCTGATATTCGTGAATCTCGGCACCCGGCTTGGTGATCGATTCCACGGTCGCGGCATTGCCGGCGACATTTTTGGCCATGTCGGCAATCACGGTGAAGGTGGTGACCGCCTTGAACTTTTCCGCCGCCAGGGCCGGCAAGGCCACCATCGTGGCGCAGAGGGCGCCGCCCGCCATCGCGGCAAGGATTGAGCGCCTGAGTTTGTCGAACATGCGAATTCCCTTTTTGCGGTTCGGTCGTCTTTGCAGATCCCGAACCCGCGCATCAAACTGCAATTGCAAGTGAATTGCAAGTAAGCAATTCGAGGAAACGAAAAAGGAGGCGCGCGCAGTCCGCGAACCATCGCAATTCCCATGCGCCGCACGCAGCACCACCGACCGGGCGGCAAGGCCTCTCATCATTTCCCGCTGCTTTGCCCCCGCGCAAAGATGCAAGACCGGCGCCCGGGACCAGCGCTGCGGCTATGCGCCCCGATGGCGCGGCGTCCCAGCCGGGTTGCGCGCCCGTCCGGATTGCCCGGCCCATCACATCATCGCGGCCGAACCTCAGCCGCGCAGGGAATTAAACTGAAAGATCGCGGCATACTTAATCGGCCGCCGCCGGGGTCGGCTGCCCGGTACATAAGCAGGCACATGAGCGGAACGAGAGAAGGCCGCAATCGATGCCGGCAGGCAGGCGGGCCGGCATGGAAGCTCGCCCGGAGAGGAAGCGAACGTCATCGCCTTCCGCAAGCACCCGCTGCGGGCGCTCGATGAGCGCCTCTTCCTTGAGCGACAGCGCGCTCAGGCTCCCTTTGCGATCCTGTATCGCCCGGCGGGTGGCCGCTGCGGGCCATCGTTCCATCCTTCAAAAAACGATGCAGCATCGGGGGCGGGGAGCAAGCGCCCTTGAGCCGTTCAATGTTTCACGGAATCGCCGAACGGCTCCGGGTCTTTGTTTTGCCGCGTTTGCGAACCGGAAAACTGTTTCCACTTGTCCTGGACAACGCTCTATGGCTTGGCCGGCTGCTCCGCGGTCTGGCGGCCGAAATTCGGTGCATCGATATCCTGCCCGGCCTCGATGATCGAGCGGCGAATGGCGCGGGTTCTGGTGAACAGGTCGAACAGCTTCTCCCCGTCGCTCCAGCGTATCGCCCTTTGCAGCGAGGCGAGATCTTCCGAAAAGCGGGCCAGCATTTCGAGGATCGCGTCCTTGTTGTGCAGGCACACGTCCCGCCACATGGTGGGGTCCGAGGCCGCCAGACGGGTGAAGTCACGAAAACCGGACGCCGAATATTTGATGACTTCCTGCTTCGTCACCGTTTGCAGATCATCGGCCGTGCCGACGATGTTGTAGGCGATGATATGCGGCAGGTGAGAGACGATGGCCAGCGTGCGGTCATGATGGTCGGCGTCCATCGTGTCGATATTGGCCCCGCAGCGCCGCCAGAATTCCGACAGCCTCTCCAGCGCTTGCGGATCGGTTCCGGGCAGCGGCGTAAAGATGCACCAGCGGTTGCGGAACAGGTCGGCAAAGCCGGAATCGGGGCCTGAATCCTCGGTTCCGGCCAGCGGGTGGCCGGGAATGAAGTGGACGCCTGCCGGCACATGCGGCTGCATCTGGGCGATCACCGAAAGCTTGGTCGAGCCGACATCGGTGAGGATCGCGCCTTGCTTGAGGGCCGGCGCGATCTGCTTCGCCACGGCTTCCGAAGCGCCGACCGGCACGGAAACGATGACCAGATCGGCATCGCGGACGGCTTCTGCGGCATCGATGGCGTAACTGTCGCCGAGGCCGAGCCGTTCGGCACGCTCCAGCGTTTCGGGGCTGCGGGTGGAAATGGCCACATGGCCGGCGAGATGGTTCTGCCTGATCGCGCGGGCCAGCGACGAGCCTATGAGGCCGATGCCGACGAGGGCGACCTTCTCAAACATGGGTTCGGACATTTTTTCAACTTTTCAGGAATTCGGTCAGTGCGGCGACGACGCCGCGATTGGCTTCTTCGGTTCCGACTGTCATCCGCAGCGCGTTGGGAAAACCGTAGCCTGCAACGCGCCGCAGGATATACCCTCGCGCGGTCAGATACTCGTCGGCGGCCGAAGCCGAATGCCTGCCGTTCTCCGGAAAGTGCCCATCCTCTGGGAAATGAATGAGAACGAAGTTGGTGACGCTGGGCGTTACCCTGAGGCCGAGCGCCGTCAGTTCACTGGTCAGCCAGGGCAGCCAGGTCTCGTTGTGGGCAATGGAAGCATCGACATGGGCGCGGTCACGCACCGCAGCCGTGCCGGCCGCGATCGCCGTCGCGGTCACGTTGAAGGCATCGCGGATGCGCTCGACCGCCTCGATGATGTGCGTGGGCGCATACATCCAGCCGATGCGCGCGCCGCCGAGGCCGTAAGCCTTGGAGAAGGTGCGGGTCATGACCACGTTCTCCGCGCCCGCCACCAGCTCGACGCCCGCCTCGTAATCGTTGCGGCGCACATATTCGGCATAGGCGGCATCGAGGATCAGCAGCACATTCTTCGGCAGGCCGGCATGCAGGCGCCGCACCTCGTCGAAAGGAATATAGGTGCCGGTCGGGTTGGCCGGATTGGCGAGGAACACCATGCGCGTCCTGTCGGTGACGCCGGCAAGGATGGCATCGACGTCGACGCGTTCGTTCGTCTCGGGAGCGATGATCGGAGTGGCGCCCGCCGCCATGATGGCGATGCGATAGGCGAGAAAGCCGTATTGCGGATAGATCGCCTCATCGCCGGGGGCGAGATAGATGCGCGACAGCAACGCCAGCGCCTCGTCGGAGCCGTTGAAGCACATGATGTTGGCGATGTTCAGCCCATGTGCCTCGGCAATCGCCGCGCGCAGTTGCGTGGAAGAGCCGTCGGGATAGAATTCCAGCCGGCCGGCCACTTCGCGCGCCGCCTCGATCGCCTTCGGCGAAGCGCCCAGCGGATTTTCGTTGGCCGAAAGCTTATGCCGCTTCACGCCGGCCGGCGCAGCGCTTTTACCCGGCACATAAGCCTCGATGTCCAGAATGCCGGCGCGGGGCTGGGGACGGGAGTGCGCTGGTGCCGTGGTCATGATCAGAATCCGTTGAACGCCGGAACATCCCGGCAAGATGTACGGAAATAACCGCCATGAGGCGCAATGTCGAGGGCGAAGGCTTGGCCCGGCGCAGTCCGCCATTGACGCGGACGCAAGCCGGTCATAGATAGAAATCCGTTCCGTGGTGATTTGGCCGGTCGGCTTGCAGCCACGTTAAAGAAGTCGCTAAAAAGGCCGAGGCTGACGAGCATGTCGGGACCGGCCGCGATTTCGCCGCCGGTCTTTTGTTTGGAGCTTGTGCGATGCCGATCAAGATTCCCGATCAGCTACCTGCCCGCGAAGTGCTCGTGCGCGAGGGCGTATCCATCATGGATGCGCGCACCGCCATGCGCCAGGATATCCGCCCGCTCCAGATCGGCCTGCTCAACCTGATGCCGAACAAGATCCGCACGGAAACGCAATTCGCGCGCCTGATGGGGGCGACGCCCCTTCAGGTGGAACTGACGCTGGTGCGCATCGGCAACCACAAGGCCAAGAACACGCCGGAAGAACATCTGATCTCCTTCTACCAGACATGGGACGAGGTGCGGGACCGGAAGTTCGACGGTTTCATCGTTACCGGCGCGCCGATCGAGCTGCTGCCCTTCGAGGAGGTCAATTACTGGAACGAGCTGGAGCAGATACTCGACTGGACGACCACCAACGTTCATTCGTCCTTCTTCATCTGCTGGGGGGCCATGGCCGCCGCCTGGCATTTCCATCGCATCCCGAAATACACGCTGGAAAAGAAGGCCTTCGGCGTCTACCGGCATCGCAACAATGCGCCGGCCTCGCCCTATCTCGCCGGTTTTTCGGACGATTTCGCCGTGCCCGTATCGCGCTGGACGGAAGTGCGCAGCGCTGACATCGCGCCGGCCGGCGGGCTCGACCTGCTGATGGAATCGGACGTGACGGGCCCCTGCCTGCTGTCGGAACCGAAGGGCAACCGGCTCTATATGTTCAACCACATCGAATATGATTCGACGTCGTTGAAGGAGGAATACGACCGGGATGTCGCCGCCGGCACGGCCATCGAGGTGCCGCACAATTACTATCCGGACAACGATCCGGCGCGGCCGCCGCTCAACCGCTGGCGCTCGCACGCCCATCTGCTGTTCGGAAACTGGCTCAATCAGGTCTATCAGTCGACCTCCTTCGACCTCGACAAGATCGGCACGACCTGAAGCCCGATCCGGCAAGGCTCCAATCCGGCAAAGCCTCGCAGGGCCGCAGCACTGGCACGGCCGCAGCAGGCACGAAACCTGTTGGCGGCTGCGATTGGACGCGCAATATAAAACGATTTAAAAGGCGCTGACCACATCTGTTGCAGGCAGCTACCATGACTGATCGGGGCCATAAGGACATTGCCGTGCGCGGGCGCCGGGCGGTTGCCGCCATGTTCTTCGTCAACGGCTTTATCACCGGAAGCTGGGCGCCGCAGATACCTATGCTGCTCGTGCGTCTGGAGATCAGCAAGTTCACCCTCGGCCTGCTGATCCTGCTGTTCGGAGCCGGTGCGGTCGTCGCCATGTCCTGTTGCGGCCATTTCATCGCCCGCTACGGATCCGGCGTCGTTCTCAGGCGCATTTCGGTCGGCACGAGCTTCGGCCTGCTTTTGGTGGCGATGGCGCCGGACGTAATGCGCGCCGCCGTCGCCATGGCGATCTTCGGCGGTCTCATCGGGGCCATGGACGTGGCCATGAACACCAATGCCGTGGCGGTCGAACGCCGGCTCGGCCGCGCCATCATGTCGTCCTCGCACGGTTTCTGGAGCCTTGGCGGCTTCGTGGGCGGCGGCCTTGGCGGCATGGGCATCCAGACTTTCGGCCATCTCGCCCATGCAGTCATCATCACGATCATGGCGCTTGCCGGCGTTTCGCTGGCCATGCGTCACGTCGTTACCGAAAACAGGCCGGCAGCCGTGCAGGAGCGTCCGCGCTTTACCCTGCCGCGCAACCCGCTCATCTATCTCGTCGGCGTGATGGCGCTGTTTTCCATGACCCCGGAAGGCGCCGTGCTCGACTGGGCGGCCATTTATCTTCAGCAGGAGCTTGGCGCCGACCTGGCCACCGCCAGCCTCGCATTCGCCGCCTTTTCCGGCGTGATGGCCTGCATGCGCTTTGCCGGCGATACGGTGCGCAACCGCTTCGGTGCGGTGACGACGCTGCGCGCCTGCGCGCTGCTGGCCTGCGCCGGCATGCTGGGCGCCGGCCTGTCGCCCCTGCCATGGATAGCGATTGCCTGTTTCGCCCTGTGCGGCGTCGGCATCGCCAACATGGTCCCGATCGCCTTCTCCGCCGCCGGCAACCAGCCGGGAATCCCCTCCGGCATCGGCATGAGCGTGGTCGCCACCATGGGCTATTGCGGCATTCTGGTCGCGCCCTCGGTCATCGGCTTCGTCGCCGGGCATGTCGGCTTCGGTCCGGTCTTCATCGCGCTCTCGGGCTTGCTGTTCGTCGTGTTCCTGATGTCGGGGCTGGCCCGCCGGGCCGACTACACCGCGGACCAGCCGGGCGAATGAAGGCAACGGGCCGCGGGGGTCAGACCCGGCCCATCAGCACCAGTATCAGCAAAATGACGAGCACGACCCCGACGATGCCCGAGGGGCCATAACCCCAGTTGCGCGAATGGGGCCAGCTCGGAATGGCGCCGATCAGGATCAACACCAGAACGATGATGAGAAGCGTCGTAAGAGGCATGGTTTAAACTCTCCCGCCTTGCGATTGTCTCATTTCACAATGCGCGAGCCGCCGCCGTGTTCCCTCGTTTCCACAACGATGAGCCGTGCAACAAAAACCCCTCGATCCGGGATGATGCCGGAAACCGAGGGGTTGGGGATCCCGGAAGGCCGCTCTCGGGCAGCCTTCAGCCCGGAACGATCGATGTCAGCCTGCGCGATATTGCGCGACGATGGCATCGCCCATTTCGGCGGTGCCGACCTTCTTCATGCCTTCCGACATGATGTCGCCGGTGCGGTAGCCCGCGTCCAGAACCGCCGAGATGGCCTTTTCCAGACGTTCGGCTTCCGCGACCATGTTGAAGGAATAGCGCAGGCACATGGCGAATGACGCGATCATCGCGATCGGGTTGGCGATGCCCTTGCCGGCAATGTCGGGCGCGGAGCCGTGCACCGGCTCGTAGAGCGCCTTGCGCTTGGCCGTACGGGCATCCGGCGCGCCGAGCGAGGCGGAAGGCAGCATGCCGAGCGAACCGGTCAGCATCGCGGCCACGTCGGAGAGCATGTCGCCGAACAGATTGTCGGTGACGATGACGTCGAACTGCTTGGGCCAGCGCACGAGCTGCATGCCGCCGGCGTCGGCCAGCATGTGGTCGAGCTTCACGTCGCTGTACTTGGCCTTGTGCGTGGCGGTGACGACCTCGTTCCACAGCACGCCCGACTTCATGACGTTGCGCTTTTCCATGGAGGTGACGTGGTTGTTGCGGGTGCGGGCGAGCTCGAAGGCGACGCCCGAAATGCGCTCGATCTCGAAGGTGTCGTAGACCTGCGTGTCGATGCCGCGCTTCTGGCCGTTGCCGAGATCGATGATCTGCTTGGGCTCGCCGAAATAGACCCCGCCGGTCAGTTCGCGCACGATGAGGATGTCGAGGCCTTCGACCACCTCCTGCTTGAGCGAGGACGAGGCAGCCAGCGCCGGATAGCAGATGGCGGGGCGCAGATTGGCGAACAGTTCGAGGTCCTTGCGCAGACGCAGCAGGCCGGCCTCGGGGCGGACCTCGTAAGGAACGTCGTCCCATTTCGGGCCGCCGACCGCGCCGAACAGAACCGCATCCGCCGCCAGCGCCTTTTCCATGTCGGCCTCGGAAATCGCCTGCCCGTGCGCATCGTAGGCCGAACCGCCGACCAGGCCTTCCTCGGTCTCGAAACCGGCGCCGCTCTCGTTCATGACGGCGATCAGTTTCTTTACCTCCGTCATCGCCTCGGGCCCGATGCCGTCGCCTGGGAGGAGGAAGAGTTTTTTCGAAGCCATGCTATTTCCCCGGGGAATTTTTGAACCGCCGCTTTGCTAGCCGCGCCGGCGCGCTTGCGCAAGACGAAAGCGGCAAAACGCGACATGGAGAGTGCCTGCAAGAGCCGCCCACCATGATCCAAACGAAGCCGAAGCCGGGAACATCGCCGCCGCAGGGTGTGCGGCGGCGAAGCTGGCGATAATCCATCCGGCCTTGAAAGCTATTCGCTTTTTGCCAGTGCCTTTTCCATGATCTCGCGCAGGTCGGCCGGCCACGTCGCCATTTCCGGCCACGCTTCGGGAGATCTGCCGTCGGTCTGACGGGCCAGATAGAGCTTCTGGCCGGCGGCGTCGACAGCCATGAAGCCGTCATAGGCGCCGCAGGCATGCGGAATGCAGCCATCGCCGTAGAGCACGCCCGATGCCGTCTTTTCGGGTTCGCCGCTGACCAGCAGGCTGGTCGCAATCTCTTCCAGCCTGTCGCCGGCAAGCTCCTTTGCCCGGGCATAGACGGCCTCGTTCCGGAAGGCGTCGAGCAGGCCGCCAAGCCTGGCGGGATCGACGTCCTTCCATGTCGTGCCGGCTTCAGGTGCATAGGCGAGAGTTCCCGCTGTCGAAAAACCGTCCTGCGGGGTCCAGCGCTTCACCACGCCCGAAGTGCCCGGCGTCAGCCATGGCACGAAGTAAATCCAGTCGCTGGCGAGCGCCGCCACCGGCGCGCCGCAATCGTCCTCGCCGATGCTGGCGCGCTGGATGGCGTCGTTCTCGCCTTTCCACACCATGAGTTTGGCCGGACCGCAGGCATTGCCGCCGTCGCCGACATCGAACAGCGCCACCTCGACATCGCCCAGAGTGGCGATCCGGTCGAAATAGATCACATAGGCGGTGTCCAGTTCCTGGCCGCCGAACGACAGGGTCTTTTCGCCATACTCTTCCTTCTGCGTGACGGTGAGCGCACCTCCCCCGAAGGGAATGGATTGCGGCTTCTCCGTCTCCGCAAATGCACCGGCGCACAGGCCAAGACCGAAGACAGCCGCGAGCGACGGGCGGAATATCAGCTTCATGATTGCGAACCTCCGGTTACGCACGGGACGCCGCCTGATCGGAGCAACCGAATCGGGATGGCGGGAGCATGCAAAACTAGGAAGGTGACGCAGCCGTGTCCACCGCGCTGCGCGGCGAATTTCAGCTCGCCAAACAAAAACGGGATGCGAACCTTGCAGCGCGCATCCCGCCTGTTGACCGGACTGGTCCGGCCGATCAGGCCCAGGGGCGCATTTCGGCGTTCTTCTGCTCGAAGGTGCTGATCGAGCCGGCCTTCTCCATGGTCAGGCCGATATCGTCCAGACCGTTGAGCAGGCAATGGCGCCTGAACGCATCGAGATCGAAGGTGATCACGCCGCCATCCGGCCCGCGGATTTCCCTGGCTTCGAGGTCGACGGACATCGTGGCGTTGGCGCCGCGCGAGGCATCGTCCATCAGCCTGTCGAGATCTTCCTGGCTGACCGTGATCGGCAGGATGCCGTTCTTGAAGCAGTTGTTGTAGAAAATGTCGGCGAACGAGGTCGAGATGACGCAGCGGATGCCGAAGTCGAGCAGCGCCCACGGCGCATGCTCGCGGCTCGAACCGCAACCGAAATTGTCACCGGCGACGAGAATCTGGGCGTTGCGGTAAGCCGGCTTGTTGAGCACGAAATCGGGGTTCTCCGAACCGTCCTCATCATAGCGCATCTCTGCGAACAGCCCCTTGCCGAGACCGGTACGCTTGATCGTCTTGAGATAATCCTTGGGGATGATCATATCGGTATCGACATTGACGATCGGCAGCGGAGCTGCGACGCCGGTGAGCTGAGTGAATTTGTCCATGGCTTGTGCCCGTAGTGTCGTTGCGGGAGTTGCTGGCCCCCGCTTTACACAAAGCCGGCGCATAAGGAAAGGCGCAGACGCGCCATGGCGCATGGCAAGCCGGCTTCCTGCACCATGGCGCGGGGCCTGCCTCCTCTCTAGGCTGCCGGATTTTCAGGGGAAGAGAACATGAACGACCTCACCATCCGGCCACCGGAACAGGGCGACCACGATGACTGGCAACGGCTGTGGCGCGCCTATCTGGAGTTCTACGAAACCGAACTGCCACCGGAAATCCATGCGGCCACATGGCAGCGGCTGTTCTTGCCCGGCGAATATGAGCCGAAAGGCTTCATCGCGCTGGCGGATGGCCGGGCGGTCGGCCTGACGCATTATATGTACCATCGGTCGGGCTGGGCGCTCGCCAACAAATGCTATCTGCAGGACCTCTACGTCGATCCGGCCATGCGGGGCGGCGGGGTCGGGGCGGCGCTGATCGAAGCGGTGCGCAGGGCTGCGGAAGAGGCGAAGGCCGGCGAGGTCTACTGGCTCACCCATGAAAGCAACGCCAAAGCGCGCCGGCTCTACGATCATGTGGCGAAGAACACTGGTTTTCTCAAATACCGGCTGTAGCGGGCGGCCATCGCCGCCGCCATTTTACAATGCGGTGAAACGCGATACAAAGCCGGCATGTTCATTCCCTTCTTCCTCGAACTGAAAGCGGCAAAAATTCCCGTCTCGCTCCGGGAGTATCTGTCGCTGCTGGAAGGCATGGACGCGGGGCTGGTCGACTACGATGTCGAGGGTTTTTACTATCTGGCGCGCGCCGCGCTGGTGAAGGACGAGCGCCACATCGACCGCTTCGATCAGGTGTTTTCGCATGTTTTCCGGGGCGTCGAGGCCGTTTCCGGCGAAGGCGGCATCGATGTCGCCAGCCTGCCGGAGGAATGGCTGCGGCGGCTGGCCGAGAAACATCTCAGCGAGGAGGAAAAGCGGCTGGTGGAAGCGCTCGGCGGCTTCGAAAAGCTGATGGAGACGCTGAAGGAACGGCTGGAAGAGCAGAAAGGCCGCCATCAGGGCGGCTCGAAATGGATCGGCACCGCCGGCACCTCGCCCTTCGGCGCCTATGGCTACAATCCCGAAGGCGTGCGCATCGGCCAGCACGAAAGCCGCCACCGGCGCGCCGTAAAGGTCTGGGACAAGCGCGAATTCCGCAATCTCGACGATTCGGTGGAACTGGGCACCCGCAACATCAAGGTGGCGCTGAAACGCCTGCGCCGCTGGGTGCGCGACGGGGCGGCCGAGGAACTCGACCTGCCCGGCACCATCCACTCCACCGCCGAACATGGTTATCTGGACGTGAAGACGCGGCCGGAACGGCGCAATGCGGTGAAGCTCCTGATGTTCTTCGACATCGGCGGCTCGATGGACGACCACATCAAAGTGGTCGAGGAGCTGTTCTCGGCCGCGCGCACCGAATTTAGGCAGCTTGAATATTTCTACTTCCACAATTGCCTCTACGAGGGCGTGTGGAAGGACAATCGCCGCCGCCATGCCGAGGTGATCCCGACCTTCGACGTGCTCCACAAATACGGCTCCGACTACAAGGCGATCTTTGTCGGCGACGCCGCGATGAGCCCTTATGAGATCACCCATCCGGGCGGCTCGGTCGAGCACTGGAACCCGGAAGCAGGCGCGGCATGGCTGCAACGCGCGCTCGCCCAGTGGCCGAACGCCGTGTGGCTGAACCCCACCGCCGAAAAGCACTGGGGCTATACCTATTCCATCGGCCTCATCCAGGAGCTGTTCGGGCAGCGCATGTATCCGCTCACGCTGGCGGGGCTGGAAGCGGCGACGAAACAGCTTGGCCGCGCCCTGCACTGACGCGTCTGGTCAGACCGGCCGCACGATCCTATCTTTAGAGCGGTTCCAGGAAAAGTGGACACGCTTTTCCGGTTCGGAAACACGACACAACGAAGACTTGGAACCGTTCGGCGATTCCGGTGAAACCATGAACGGCTCCAAAGCATGCCGCCCGAAAGGGGGAACCGGTTTCGGGGCAATGACATGCGTAAAAACAAGAACTTGAAGCGCAGGGAGCTAAACTGAAAGATCGCGACACGCTTTAAGAGAAATTCCAGCAGAAGTGCAAAAGCGGTTTGCGTTCGAAATTGCGTCAGGACAAACGCGCTGATCGATGAAGCGAACCGCGACGGCAGGAGATTTTCATGGAAACCACCACCTACCCCGTCACCCGCAGCGATGCCGAATGGCGCGCGCTGCTGTCGCCGGAACAATATGCGGTGATGCGCCAGCACGCGACCGAGCGGCCCGGCAGTTGCGCGCTGCTGCATGAGCACCGCGCCGGTGCGTTCCATTGCGCCGGCTGCGGGACAAAACTGTTCGAGGCCAATCTGAAATTCGAGAGCGGCACCGGCTGGCCGAGCTTCAACGATCCGGTGCCGGGCTCGGTCGCGACCACCACCGACAGCAGCCATGGCATGATCCGCACCGAGGTGCACTGCGCCACCTGCGGCAGCCATCTCGGCCATGTCTTCCCCGACGGCCCGCCACCGACCGGCCTGCGCTACTGCATCAACGGCATAGCGCTGGATTTTCAGCCGGCCGGATGAGAACCGCCCCTTCTCGACATGGAAACGCCCGGCTTCGACCGGGCGTTTCCGTGAGGATCAGGCCGCGTAGCGCTCGGGGCCGAGCGCGCTGGCGTCGATATCGGGCTTGCGGCCGGACATGATGTCGGCCAGCACCCGCGCCGAGCCGCAGGCCATGGTCCAGCCGAGCGTGCCGTGGCCGGTGTTGAGGTAGAGGTTGGAATATTTCGAGGCGCCGATGATCGGCGGGCCATCCGGCGTCATCGGCCGCTGCCCGGTCCAGAAGGTAGCCTGGCCGATATCGCCCGCGCCGGGGAACAGGTCGGTCACCGAATGCACCAGCGTGTCGCGGCGGGCATCGCTGAGGTCGAGATTGTAACCTGAAATTTCCGCCGTGCCGCCGACGCGGATGCGGTCGCCAAGACGGGTGATGGCGATCTTGTAGGTCTCGTCCATGATGGTCGATTCCGGCGCGCGCGCGGCATCGACGATCGGCACGGTGATCGAGTAGCCCTTGACCGGATAGACGGGGATCGGCTGGCCGAGCTTGCGCATCCAGATCGGCGAATAGGACCCCAGCGCCATGACATAGCTGTCGGCGCTGCGCTTGCCGGCGCTGGTGCTGACGCCGGCGATCCTGCCGCCGAACGTCTCGATGCCGGTGACGGTGACGTCATATTCGAACTTCACGCCGGCGGCGACGGCGATTTCCGCCAGCCTTTCGGTGAACATCTGGCAATCGCCGGTCTCGTCGCCGGGCAGGCGCAGGCCGCCGACGAACTTGCCGCGCACATTGCCGAGGCCGGGCTCGACGGCGATGCAGCCCTCGGGGTCCAGCACCTCGAAGGGAACGCCGGTCTGCTTCAGCACCTCGACATCGCCGCCGATGCCGTCGAGCTGCTTCCGGGTGCGGAACAGCTGGAGCGTGCCCTTCTGGCGCTCGTCATAGGCGATGTTGGTGCGCGAGCGCAGCTCCTTCAGCACATCGCGGCTGTATTCGGCGATCGGCACCATGCGCGACTTGTTGAGCGCGTAGCGCGCATCGGTGCAGTTGCGCAGCATCTTCAGCATCCACGCATACATGTGCCAGTCGAGCGTCGGCTTCAGAACCAGCGGCCCATGCTTCATGGTCAGCCACTTCAGCGCCTTGACCGGCACGCCGGGCCCCGCCCATGGCGAGGAATAGCCGGGCGACACCTCGCCCGCATTGGCGAAGGAGGTTTCCAGCGCCGGCCCGCTCTGGCGGTCGATGACCGTGACCTCGTGGCCGGCCTCGCTGAGGAAATAGGCGGTGGTGACGCCGATGACGCCGCTGCCGAGGACAAGTACTTTCATGTTCTGCTCCCGAAAAATCCGTGGCCGGCTGCGGTCACGCGCCGATATGAATGCGATGGAAGCGATGGCCGAGGCTGGTCAGCACTTCATAGGCGATGGTGCCGTAGGAGCCCGCCACATCGTCGACGGTCCGGCCGGCATCGATCAGGTCGACCAGATCGCCAGCCGTGAGGCTCACCTCCGGCAGGGCCGAGATGTCGAGGATGATGGAATCCATCGATACCCGCCCGATGAACGGCAGTTCGACGCCATTGAAGCGGGCGGCGGAAACCGCGCAGCGGTGCCAGCCATCGGCATAGCCGAGCGAAATCGTGGCAAGGCGCTGCACGCCATGCGCGGTTGCCGTGTGGCCGTAGCCGATGCCGGCGCCCGGCCCCACCGTGCGTGTCTGGATCACCCTGGACTGAAGCCGGATCACCGGCAGCATCGGATTTTCCCTGCCCGGCGTCGGGTTGATCCCGTAAAGCGCCGCCCCCGGCCGGGCGAGCTGGTGATGGTAGCTTTCCCCGAGGAAGATCCCGGAGGAATTGGCGAGCGAGGCGGGCGCCGCCGGCAGCAGGGCGCGCAGGCGATCGAACTCGGTGCGCTGCGCCTCGTTGGCCGGATGGCCGGGCTCGTCGGCGCAGGCGAGATGGCTCATCACCAGCATGAGGTCGATGCCTTCGAGCGCGTTCGGATCGGCAGCGACCGCCTCCACTTCCCGTGGCGACATGCCAAGCCGCGACATGCCGCTGTCGACCTGGAGGGCTGCCGGCAGGGAATGGCCGGCTGCTTTGGCGGCCTGGCGCCATGCGAAAAGCTGCCCGGCGCTGTTGACCACCGCTGTGAGGCCAGCGGCAACCGCATCGGTCTCCGCGCCGGGAGGCAGGCCGTTCAGCACATAGATGGCGGGACCGGCGCCGATGGCGGCGCGCAGCGCAACGCCCTCGCCGACATGGGCGACGAAGAAAGTGTCGCAGCCTTCCCGCATCAGGGCGCGGGCGACATGGTCCGCGCCGAGGCCGTAACCGTCAGCCTTGACGACGCCGGCGCAGATCGTGTTGCCCAGCCTCGCCTTCAGGCGGCGGTAATTTTCACGGATCGCGCCAAGATCGATGGTCAGGACGGAACCGGCATCAGCCGCCGGATCGGTCGCGACCGCCTTGTATCCACGCGGAACCTGATTCATATCTTCCACCCGGTATTCTTTCGCAAATATGCGCCAACAACGCACTTAAATGCTTTTAACACCGATCATGCGCATATTCCTTGCAAATATGCGGCACATAATAGAGGATCGTTCCATCACAAGGGGCCTGCAACCGCGATTCCGCACGGAAATTCCGGATTCTGGAAAAAGGTCGAAAAACCTCGGTTTCAGGCCTTCATCCGGAACTGTCCGGGCGGCTATCCGGCAAGATGGCGAAAGGCGCTCACGACGTCCTCATAGACCCTGCGCTTGAAGGGCACGATCAGTTCGGGCAGCCGGATCATGGGAAGCCAGTCCCAGCGGTCGAATTCGGCCGTGTTTCCCGCCGGAGGCGGATTGATGCGGATTTCGCTTTCATCGCCCTCGAAGCGGAAGGCGAACCAGCGCTGCATCTGGCCGCGATAGCGCCCCTTGAAGGCGAGCCCCACCAGTTCGGGCGGCAGGTCGTAGCGGAACCAGTCCGGGGCCTCGGCCAGCAGCGAGACGCTCTCCATGCCGGTTTCCTCGAACAGTTCCCGGCGCGCCGCATCAAGCGGCTCCTCGTTCTTGTCGATGCCGCCCTGCGGCATCTGCCACAGCATGTCGGAGCCCGCGGTCTCGTCATCGGGCTCGGGAAGCCGGTGCCCGGCCCAGACCAGCCCCCGGCGGTCGAGCACCATGACGCCCACGCAGGGGCGGTAAGGCAGCGTTTCCGGATCGACGGGCTTCTTCTTCGACATGTTCAGCGTTTCTCCGGATCGTTGGCGAGGGCGGAAACCGGCACGATCTCGATACCGCGCATCTTCGCTTCACCGACCCATGCGGCCACGGCGTCAACCGTCAGGTCGAAGGCCGAACCGATGCCGATGGCGCTGCCCCTGGCGCGGGCGGTGGCTTCCAGCTCGTCGAGCTTCTTCAGGATCGCGGTGCGGTCCTGCACGGCGTCGATCTGGGTGTCGGCGATGGCAAGCGGCATGCGCTCCTGCACGGCAAGCTCCGGGGCGCGGCTGCGGGCGGAGGAACCGTCGTCCAGATAGCCGAGACCGCGCGCGGCCAGTTCCTGCATGACGGGGCCAAGCGCCTGCTCGTCGGCGGTGAAACGCGCGCCCATATAGTTCATCACCGTGGTGTAATTGGTGGTGCGCGACAGCACGCGGCGCATGGCCAGCAGATTGTCTTGCGCCGCGGCATCCACGGTCAGCGTGTTGCGGCCGGGATCGACATTTGGATAGTCGAACGGCTCCATCGGCATTTGCAGGACGATTTCGTGGCCCTTGCGGCGTCCTTCCTGCATCCAGCGGCCGACCGAGTTGCCACCCGAGGCGAAAGCCAGCGTCACCTCCGCCGGCAGCTTTGCGATGGCTGCCTGCGTGCCGGTCTGCGATACGGCAAGACCTCCGATAACGATGGCGACACGCGCCCCGCGCGTGCCCGACCACGGCCGCGCATAGACATCGAAGGGCCGCCGTCCGTCCGCGGCGCGTTTCGGCAGCGGGCCGGTTTCGCTCTCCTCCACCAATGCCCGGTCGGGCAGATGGGCGACGCGCAAATTCTGTTGCAGGGCGGAAGGGTCGCGCACGACGATGCCGCCGCCTTCATCGTCCTCCGCCCCCCCCGCATCCGGGCGCCGCTCTACATGGATGATCTGCGCCCCGCCCGGCTGCCTCGCAACCTGTGTTTCAGCGCGG
Source organism: Alphaproteobacteria bacterium (assembly GCA_036678505.1). Lineage (GTDB taxonomy): Bacteria > Pseudomonadota > Alphaproteobacteria > Rhizobiales > Rhizobiaceae > Mesorhizobium. Next base: position 13,496 of record JAZIHP010000009.1, on the reverse strand, counting down.
GGCGGCGGCGCCGCGACCGGGGTTTCGGGCACGGCGATCACTTCCGGCTGGCGAAAGGGCTGCTCGCGCAGGGCGATCATGGCCGAAGTGCCGGCCACGGCCAGCGCCGCCAGCCCGAACAGAAGGCTGCCCGCCGGAATGCGGAACCGGCCGGCGGCGGCGCGCGGTTTCCGCTCCTGCCCGAGCGGCCGGTCGATGTCCTTCTGATCTGGCAAGCGGCGTCTCCCTCCCATCAAACTCGAATCAAACCTGAATCAAAACTGCCGGAACCTCGCGGTTCCGGCAGGATGGCATCGCATGGCGCGGATGAACAGGTCCACGAACCCCGCTGGTCCTACTGGTTGAGAACGGCCTTGTCCGGGTTCGGCGGGAAGGCCGGGTCGGTCTTCTTGCCGCGCAGCAGATCCAGCGCGAAGTTGAGCTGAATGTCGTCCTTGGCTTCCAGCGGCACATAGGCGACGGAGCCGGAGCCGGCATCCTCTTCCTCGGCGCCCTTGATGTGGCCCTTGAGGTCCGATTCTCCGCGGGTGAGGTCGCGGCCCTGCAATTCCGGCGGCAGCGGCTGGTCGACCTTGATGTCGGGCGCGATGCCCTTGCCCTGGATCGACTTGCCCGACGGCGTGTAATAGAGCGCCGTGGTCAGCCGCAGCGCGCCATTCTCGCCAAGCGGAATGATGGTCTGCACGGACCCCTTGCCGAAGGACTGGGTGCCGACGACGGTGGCGCGGCGCAGATCCTGGAGTGCGCCGGCGACGATTTCCGAAGCGCTCGCCGAGCCGCCATTGATGAGCACCACGACCGGCTTGCCGTCGATGGAATCCCCCGGCTTGGCGTCGAAGCGGGTCACGTCCTTGGAATCGCGGCCACGGGTCGAAACGATCTCGCCACGGTCGAGGAAGGCGTCGGAAACGCTCACCGCCTGATCGAGGAGGCCGCCCGGATTGAGCCGCAGGTCGAGCACATAGCCCTTGAGCTTGTCCTTCGCAATGTCCTTCCTGATCGAGGCGATGGCGGCCTCGAGATCGTCATAGGTCTTCTCGGTGAAGGAGGTGATCTTGATGTAGCCGACATCGTCCTCGGTGCGGAACTTGACCGCCTGCACCTTGATGACGTCGCGCACGATCTTGATTTCGAGCGGCTTGTCGGCGCCTTCGCGCAGGATGGTCAGCGTGATCGGGGTCGAGACCGGCCCGCGCATCTTCTGCACCGCGTCGTTGAGGGTCAGGCCGCGCACTTCCTCGCCGTCGATCTTGGCGATGAAGTCGCCGGCCAGCACCCCGGCCTTGGCCGCGGGCGTGTCGTCCATCGGGCTGATGACCTTGACGAGGTCGTTTTCCATGGTGACTTCGATGCCGAGGCCGCCGAACTCGCCCTTGGTCTGCACGCGCATGTCCTGCGCGGCTTCCGCGTTCATGTAGGAGGAATGCGGGTCGAGCGAGGTGAGCATGCCGTTGATGGCGTTCTCGACCAGCGCCTTGTCGTCGGGCGGCGTCACATACTGGGCGCGCACGCGCTCGAAGATGTCGCCGAAGATGGCGAGCTGCTTGTAGGTTTCCGCGCCGGCGGCATTCGCTGCCGTTCCCGGAACGCCATAGACAAGGCTCATGGCGGAAGCGCCCATCAGCGCACCGGCAAACAGGAGCGAGAGTTTCCGCATCATTTCACGTCCTTCCAGAAACACGGTCCGCCCACCAGGGGGTCGGGTCAACGGGTTTACCATCCTTGCGGAACTCGACATAGAGCTCCGGCGTGGCTTTCGCATCCTGTGCCGCAGAGGTGCTCGCCACCCTTGCTTCACTCATCGCGCCAATCGGCTCGCCCGCGAGAACGGACTGGCCCGACGCGACGGTCAGTCTGTTCATCCCCGCCAGAACGACATGATAGCCGCCGCCGGCGTCGAGGATCAAGAGTTGTCCATATGAACGGAACGGCCCCGCATACAGTATTTCCCCGTCCACCGGGGCGGTGACGATGGCGCCCGATTGTGTCGCAACCATGTCGCCCTGCATCACCGAGCCGTTGCCGTCGCCGGCGCCGAAGCGGCGCTTCACCTGACCGATAACCGGCAGCGCGATCTGCCCCTGCAACGAGCGGAAGGGAATGCGCTCCATCAGGCGGTTGGCGTCCGGAACCGGCAGCGCAGCGATGCGCGCCTCTTCCTCGGCCCTGCGTTTCGCCTGCTTGTCGAGCGATTCGACCAGTTCCTTCAGACTGCGGGCCTTTGCCGCCAGTTCCCGCGCGTTCCGCTGCTCGGCCTCTATCGCCGCCTGCGTTTCGGCCTGGAATTTCCTGCGCGCTTCCAGAAGCATGGTCAGCCGCTGCTTTTCCGCCAGCTGTTCGGTCACCGAAGCCGTCAGCCGGGTCCGCTCGGCCTCGATCGAAGCGGTGACCCGGGAATGCTCCTTCAGGTCCGCCATCAGCTTTTCGGTTTCGTGGCGCAGTTCGGGAACCACGGCGCCCAGAAGAATGGCGCTGCGCACCGAGGCCAGCGCATCTTCCGGCCGCACCAGGATCGCCGGCGGCGGATTGATGCCCATGCGTTGCAGGGCGCCCAGCACCTCGGCCAGCACGTCTGCGCGCGTGGCCAGCGAAGTCCGGATACGGGCGTCCTGCGCCTTCAGGTCTTCCAGCTTCGTGCCGATATCCTCGATGTCCTGCCCGAGCTTCTGCTCGGTCTTGGCCGACTGGATGAGCGCTGCGGTGATCGAGGCGTAGTCCTTGCGCACCGAAGCGATATCGGCGGCCAGCCTTGCCAGCCGCTCCGAAGACAGGCCGATTTCCGTCGTCACCCGTTCGTATTCGCTGCGCTTTGCGTCAATTTCGGGTGCCTCTTTCGGGGCATCTTCCGGCGCGGCCTGGCCATAAGCGCACGAGGCCAGCAGCGTCAGCGCTGCCAGCAGATGGCGGGCACCATGCGGCCCCGGTTGCGGTCTCGAGCGCTCATCCATGCGGGAGCGACAGTAACGGCGGCATCGTTAACGAATCATCAACCATGTTTGCGGGGTTCGCAGTCCGGCCCGCGGCCCCTTTCTGCTGTTGACGGCGGAATGGGGCGAAAATCCGGGCGAAGCCGCCTCATCTGCCCTGATTCTCAGGAGCGATGATAGGGGTGTCCGGCAAGGATGGTGGCGATCCGGTAGAGCTGCTCGCCCAGCATGATGCGCACCAGCTGATGCGGCCAGGTCAGCGCGCCGAAGGAGACGATCAGTTCGGCCTCGCTGCGCAACGCTTCGCTGTGGCCGTCCGGACCGCCGATCGCGACGACCAGCGCCTTGCGGCCATTGTCGCGCATGGCGCCGATGCGGCGGGCGAGTTCTTCCGACGAAAAGCTTTTCCCGCGCTCGTCGAGCAGCAAAAGGGCGGCGCCCGCCTGCCCTCCCGCCTGGCCGGCATGGGCAAGCAGCTTCTGGCCTTCCTCGCGCTGGCGCTCCTCCACGGTCTGGCCGCGCCCTTCGGGAATTTCGGAAATGCCGCCGAATTCGAGGCCGACGGCAGGCCCGCTGCGGGCGAACCGCTCGTAATAGCGGTCGCCAAGCGCCTTCTCGGGGCCGGACTTCATACGGCCCACGGCGTGTACGATGAGTTTCATGCCCGCCTCCGAGCGGAACGATCCGGCTAGTGGATCGTCCCGTCCTCCAGCTCCGGCGCCAGCCACATCTTCTCCAGATTATAGAACTCACGAACTTCCGGACGGAAAATGTGGACGATCACATCGCCCGAATCGATCAGCACCCAGTCGGCGCCGGACAATCCTTCCACGCGCGCATTGCCGAAGCCGGCATCCTTGAGCGCGGTGAGCAGGTGATCGGCAACCGCCGCGACATGACGGTGCGACCGGCCCGAAGCGATGACCATATGATCGCCGAGGCTCGATTTGCCCTGAATGTCGATGGGGATGATGTTTTCGGCCTTGGAGTCTTCCAGACTGGCAAGGACGATGTCGAGGGCGCGAGGCTGGCTGACGCCTGTCCCGGCCGGCGAAGGCGCGATGTCGGCCTTCTTCCGAAGTGCTGTTCTCAGTGTCTTTCCTTTCGCAACAAGAACAACCATGCCGCCCGCATATCGGGCGACAGGTAAAAGATAGGCAGAGTCGCATGGCAGTTTCAAGGGCAGTTTCAAGATGATCCGGCCGCGCGCGCAGAAGTGATCGGGTCGCAGCCTGTCGCGATCCTTCGGATTTGCTCCTTACGCTTCGGGCGCCTGTTTTTTAAGCATGTCGCCATTCCGAATCCGGTTCCCGTTTTCGGGCGGCATGCCTTATTTGTTGCGGATGGCGAAGCGCCCGATCATCCTGTGCTCGGCAATGTCATAGACGAACAGCATGCGCTCGCCGCCCGCCAGTTCGGCGTCGAGGGAAATGCGGTCGCCGGAAATCGACTGCGACACGACGCGCGCGCCGACGGGAAGCAGGATGTCGCCCTCCGCCGGTTGTCCGGCCGGCGCCTGTATGTCGCCGGCAGGTGCCGCGACCTGCGGCGCGGACGTCCGGGATTTGTAGACAAGGGCCGCGATCACCACCATAAGGGCGAGAAACAGAATGCTCAGATTGATGCCCATGAAGCGGACCATCTTGCGGCGTACCTTCTCGATGGAAGGGTCCAGCGGCTTGTCGTCGTCGTCTTCGGCTTCGGGCCGGGTCATGGCAGGGTCCGCAACTGTTTCTCGGGATCGAGCGGTCATAACGAAGTGGATGCGGGATTGATAGAGGGTGACCGGGCACGGTTCGTCGCGGATGCCGACGCAAGCGGCCAGAGGCTCGACCAGTGGCTGGCCGCCCGGCTGGCGCCCGACCTGTCGCGCAGCCGCGTGCAGGCCCTGATAAAACAGGGCGCGGTTCTGATCGACGGCATGGCCGCGGGCGAACCGAAGCGCAGGCTGGCGGCCGGCGAACAGGTCGAGATCGCCATGCCGGAGCCCGAGCCCGCCACCCCGCAGGGCGAGGCCATCCCTCTCGACATTCTTTATGAGGACGACGAGCTGATCGTCGTCAACAAGCCGCCCGGACTGGTCGTGCATCCGGGGGCCGGCAACTGGACCGGCACGCTGGTCAACGCGCTGATCCACCATTGCGGCGACAGCCTCTCCGGCATCGGCGGCGTGAAGCGGCCGGGCATCGTGCACCGCCTCGACAAGGACACCTCCGGGGTTCTGGTGGCGGCCAAGACCGACCGCGCCCACAAGGCGCTGTCGGAAGCCTTTGCCGACCATGGCCGCGACGGCGACCTCGAACGCGCCTATTCGGCACTGGTCTGGGGCATTCCCGAGCGCCTGTCCGGCACCGTCGATGCACCGCTTGGCCGCGCGGCCGACCGGGTGCGGCGCGCCGTGGTGCCGCACGCCCGCGACGACGCGCGCCATGCCCTCACCCACTACCGGGTCGTGGAACGTTTCGGCGGGGACCAGACACGCCATGCGCCGGCAAGCCTGGTCGAATGCCGTCTGGAAACCGGACGCACCCACCAGATCAGGGTGCATATGGCGCATATCGGTCATCCCGTGGTGGGTGACCGTGACTATGGGCAGGCCTTCCGCACCAAGGCCAACCGGCTGCCCGATGCGCTGAAGGCGGCGGTGCAGGCTTTCCCGCGACAGGCTCTGCATGCGCGCCTGCTTGCATTCCGCCACCCCGCCACCCATATGATGATGACGTTCGAGGCGCCGCTGCCTGCGGATATGGCCGCTCTGGTAAGCGGCTTTCGCCAGCTCTGAACCTGCCATCAAAAAACCTGACTCGTCTTGTTCACTTAATCGTGACAATCTGTTTCGCATTGAACCAATGCGTGCGTTTCTGGTTTTGTTCCTGTATAGACTGACCTTGCGGATGTGCGTTTTCCGGCATTCGCGCCACATGCCCGCCGCGTTTCGGGGGCATCGCTCAAGAGAGGAGGGTGCTTTATGGCCCAGTCACTACCAAGCATCGTTTCCGGCGAAGGCGGCCTGACCCGCTATCTGGAAGAAATCCGCCGCTTCCCCATGCTCCAGCCGCAGGAAGAGTATATGCTCGCCAAGCGCTATCATGAGCATGACGACACCGAGGCCGCCCACAAGCTCGTCACCAGCCATCTGCGGCTCGTTGCCAAGATCGCCATGGGCTATCGCGGCTACGGCCTGCCGATCGGCGAGGTGATCTCCGAGGGCAATGTCGGCCTGATGCAGGCGGTCAAGAAATTCGAGCCGGAGCGCGGTTTCCGGCTGGCGACCTATGCCATGTGGTGGATCAAGGCCTCGATCCAGGAATACATCCTGCGCTCATGGAGCCTCGTGAAGATGGGCACCACCGCCAATCAGAAGCGTCTGTTCTTCAACCTGCGCAAGGTGAAAGGCAAGATTCAGGCGCTCGACGATGGCGACCTGAAGCCCGATCAGATCGCCGAGATCGCCACGCGTCTGAACGTTTCCGAGGAGGAGGTGGTTTCGATGAACCGCCGCCTGTCGGGCGACGCCTCGCTCAACGCGCCGATCCGCGCCACCGAAGGCGAAAGCGGCGAATGGCAGGACTGGCTCGTCGACGACAGCGACAGCCAGGAACAGATGCTGATCGAGCAGGACGAACTGGACAACCGCCGCAAGATGCTGGCGGGCGCCATGTCGGTGCTGAACGATCGCGAGCGGCGCATCTTCGAGGCGCGCCGTCTGGCCGAAGATCCGCTGACGCTGGAAGAGCTGTCGGGCGAGTTCGACATCAGCCGCGAGCGCGTGCGCCAGATCGAGGTGCGCGCCTTCGAGAAGGTGCAGGATGCGGTCAAGGCCGAGGCCAAACGCCAGTTGCAGGCCCTGCGCACCATCGAGGCGCAGCCTGCGGCCTAACGCATGCCGCCCGAAAGTGGGAGCCGGTTTCGGGGCAACGACATGCGTAAAAACAAGGACTTGAAGCGCAGGGAGTTGCTCTGGAATAGCGCGACACGCTTTAAAGCGTTTCCCGGAAAAGTGTTCCACTTTTCCGGTTCGCAAACGCGACAAAACAAAGACTTGGAGCCGTTCGGCGATTCCGTGAAACCATGAACGGCTCTAGGTGTTGACGGTTTTGTCGGTGTTGATCGCCAGAATATGCACCTCGTCCCTCGAAAGCGCCAAAACGGCCCGGACCGCATCATACGATGCCGGCCGAAGGTAGCATCCACACCACCAGTTCAGGCGTGCAGCGCCAGACCGAGCGCTTTGAGGGCGGCCTCCTGAAAGGCCTCGCCCTGCGTGGGATGCGCATGGATCGTGCCGGCAATGTCCTCCAGCCGCGCGCCCATTTCCAGCGCGAGGCCGAAGGCCGCCGATAATTCCGATACGCCCTGCCCGACCGCCTGGATGCCCAGCACCAGATGATTGTCGGCACGCGCCACCACGCGCACGAAACCGTCCTCGCCCTGCCGCGTCATGGCGCGGCCATTGGCGGAAAACGCAAACTGGCCGATCCTGATCTCGCCCGTAGCCTTCGCTTCTTCCGCAGACAGACCAGCCGTCACCAGTTCGGGATCGGTGAAGCAGATGGCGGGAATGGCGCGCTTGTCCCAGCTGCGCGTGCGCCCGGCGATGATCTCGGCCACCATCTCGCCTTGCGCCATGGCGCGGTGCGCCAGCATCGGTTCACCGGTGACGTCGCCGATGGCATAGATGCCGCGCATGGACGTGCGGCAGCGATCGTCGATGCGGATGAAGCGGCCGTTCATGTCGAGATCGATCTCGTCCAGGCCCCAGCCATCCGTCACCGGCCGGCGGCCCACGGTGACGAGCACCTTGTCCGCCGCGATCTTCTTATCCTTGCCGTCGGCCGTTTCAACCAGCAGCGCGTCGCCTTTCGAGGACATCCCTTTGGCCTTTGCGCCGACCAGAACGTCGATCCCAAGGGCGGCAAGGCGTTTGGAAACCGGACGCACCAGATCGGCATCATATTGGGCGAGAATGCGCGGCAAGGTCTCTACGATCGTGACCTTCGCCCCGAGTTTCGCAAAGGCGATGCCGAGCTCCAGCCCGATATAGCCGCCGCCGACAACGGCCAGCCTTGGCGGCACATCCTTCAGCGACAGCGCCCCGGTGGACGAAATCACCTGTCCCTCAAAGGGCAGAGACGGCAGTTCGACCGGCGCCGACCCGGTTGCAATGACCACATTTTCGGCACGGACGATCTGCTGCCCGGTTTCCGTCTCGACCTCGACCGTCTTGCCGTCGCGAAAGCGTGCATAGCCCTGCACGTATTTTACACGGGCCTTTTTCAGCAGGCCCGCAACACCATTGTTGAGCCGGCCAACGATGTTGTCTTTCCAGACGATGGTGCGATTGAAATCAAGTGTCGGCGCCTGGACGGAAATGCCGAGCGAATTATCTGCGCCGGCCCACAATTTTGCTTTCTCGAACTCTTCGGCGGCGTGGATAAGGGCTTTTGAAGGGATACAGCCGACATTGAGGCAGGTTCCGCCGGGTTTCCCAGCCTCGACGATAACCGTATCGATGCCAAGCTGGCCAGCGCGAATGGCGCAGACATAGCCGCCCGGACCAGCCCCGATCACCAGAAGCTTGCAGGAAATATCCTTCATTTCGCGGCCCTCTTTTTCGTTATATTTAGCCGGCTTTCCGAACGATTTCTCATATCAGCCTTCCAGAAACATCATGGCGGGCGTCTCAAGCAGCGCCTTGATGCGCTGGACGAAAACCGCGGCATCCCACCCGTCGATGACACGATGGTCGAACGAGCACGACAGGTTCATCATCTTGCGCGGTACGAACTGCGTTCCGTCCCACATCGGCCGGACCATCATCTTGTTGACGCCGACGATGGCCACTTCCGGATAGTTGATGACCGGCGTCGTCACCACGCCTCCCATGGCGCCAAGCGAGGTGATGGTGATGGTGGAGCCGGAGAGCTCTTCACGGGTGGCGGTGCCGGACCTCGCCGCCTCGGCCAGACGGCCGAGTTCCGCGCCGCTCTCCCACAGATCCAGCGCCTCTGCATGTTTCACCACCGGCACGACAAGGCCGTTGGCGGTCTGCGCGGCAATACCGATATGCGCCCCGCCATACTGGCGGATGATGCCGGCATCGTCATCATAGAGCGCGTTGAGCTGCGGCTGCTCGGCAATGGCCCTGACCATGGCGCGTATGAGGAAGGGCAGCAGCGTCAGCTTCGGCCTCTCGGATCCGGCTCCGCCTGAAGGCTTCTGCTTGTTGAGGCCCGCGCGCAGCTCCTCCAGCGCCGTGACGTCGACCTCCTCGACATAAGTGATGTGCGGTATGCGCGCCTTCGCAAGCTGCATCTTCTCGGCGATCCTGCGCCGCAGGCCGACGACCTTGATCTCATCGATCTTGTCGTTGCGCTTGAGACCCGCCACCTTGCCGGCCTGCGGGCCACGCGCGATGAACGCGTCGAGATCGTCATGGCCGATACGCCCGGCCGGACCGCTGCCAGGCACCTGCCTGAGATCGATGCCGGCCTCCTTCGCCCGGAGGCGCACCGCAGGCGAAGCCAGCGGCTTCTCGCCTTCACGACGCGGTGCGCCGATGGCCGCGCTGCTGCGGCCGCCAGCGGCGCTTTGCGGAGCGAAAGCTGCGTCCGTCTCATCGCTTGCGACGGAAGGCGCTGCCGGTTTTTCCGCGACGGAAACCGGCTTTGGCGCCTGCGCGGAAGGCGCTGCCGCCGCCTTCGGCCCGGGAGGCGCATCGCCCTCGCCGACATTGCCGGCACCCGCCACCTTGAGCCGGACGATGGGCGATCCGATCGCGACCGTTTCGCCGATTTCGGCGCCCAGCCACAAAATCTCACCTTCCACCGGCGATGGGATCTCGACGGTCGCCTTGTCGGTCATGACGGCCGCGAGAACCATATCCTCGCGCACCATGTCGCCGACCTTGACGTGCCATTCGACCAGTTCGGCCTCGGCAACGCCTTCGCCCACATCGGGAAGCCTGATGACATGTTCGCCCATCTCACGCCTCCATCGTTTCAATGAGCGCGCGGCCGACACGCGCGGGGCCGGGGAAGTAGTCCCACTCCTGCGCATGCGGATAGGGCGTATCCCAGCCTGTGACCCGCATGATCGGCGCTTCCAGATGATAGAAGCAGTTCTCCTGCACCAGCGTCGTCAGCTCGGCCCCGAAGCCGGACGTCTGCGTCGCCTCATGCACGACCACGCAGCGCCCGGTCTTTTTCACCGAGGCAACGACGGTATCGAGATCGAGCGGCAGAAGCGTGCGCAGATCGATGATTTCCGCATCGATGCCGGTTTCGGCCGCCGCAGCCTGCGCCACATAGACCATGGTGCCATAGGCAAGCACGGTGAGATCGCTGCCCGCGCGGCGGATTTCCGCCTTGCCGAGCGGCACCGTGTAATGCCCTTCCGGCACCTCGCCCAGTTCGTGTTTCGACCACGGCGTGACCGGGCGTTCATGATGCCCGTCGAACGGTCCGTTATAGAGCCGCTTGGGCTCGAAGAAGATCACCGGATCGGGGTCTTCGATGGCCGAGATCAGCAAGCCCTTGGCGTCGCGCGGGTTGGATGGCACCACCACCTTAAGGCCGGAGACGTGGGTGAACAGGGCTTCGGGGCTCTGGCTGTGCGTCTGGCCGCCGAAAATTCCGCCGCCGGAAGGCATGCGGATGACGATCGGGCAGGTGAAATCGCCGTTTGAACGATAGCGAAGTCGTGCCGCTTCCGAAACGATCTGGTCGTAGCCGGGATATACATAATCGGCGAACTGCACCTCCACGCAGGGGCGCAGGCCGTAAGCCGCCATGCCGATGGCAGCGCCCACGATGCCAGATTCGTTGATCGGCGCATCGAAGCAGCGGTTCTTGCCGTATTTGGCCTGCAAACCTGCCGTGCAGCGGAACACGCCGCCGAAGAAGCCGACATCCTCGCCAAACACGATGACGCTTTCATCGCGCCCCATGGAAACATCCATGGCATCGCGAATGGCCTCGATCATGGTCTTGCGCGCCATGGCTCAAACCCCTGCTTGCTGACGCTGACGCCGCAAATGCGGCGGCATCCGCTCATAAACGCCTTCGAACATGTCCCGTATCGAGGGCTTGTTGCCGGAATGCAGCGTGCCGTTGTCCTCGGCCTGTTTTTGAGCGGTGATGACGGTATCCAGAATTTCGGCCTCGGCCTGGGCATGGCGCTCTTCCGTCCACGCGCCCTTCAGGATGAGATGGTTTTTGAGCCGGATGACGGGATCCCCGAGCGGCCAGGCGTCCGATTCGGCTTTGGGCCGGTAGGCGGAGGGATCGTCGGAGGTCGAATGCGCGCCGGCCCGGTAGGTGACATGCTCGATCAGCGTCGGCCCCAGATTGCGCCGCGCCCGCTCGATCGCCCATCTGGCCACCGCATGCACGGCCAGATAATCGTTTCCATCCACGCGCAGGGCCGGAATGCCAAAGCCGAGGCCCCGCGCTGCGAAAGTGCCCGATCCGCCACGGGCGATGCCCTGAAAGGTCGAGATGGCCCACTGGTTGTTGACCACATTGAGCACCACCGGCGCCTTGTAGGTCGAGGCGAACACAAGCGCTGCATGGAAGTCGGATTCGGCGGTCGAGCCATCGCCGATCCAGCCTGCGGCAATGCGGTTGTCGCCACTGATCGCGGAAGCCATCGCCCAGCCGACCGCCTGAATATATTGCGTCGCCAGATTTCCGGAGAGCGAGAAGAAGCCATGCTCCTTCGAGGAGTACATGATCGGCAACTGCCGCCCCTTCAGCGGATCGGCCTCGTTGGAGTAGATCTGGTTCATCATCGAGACCATCGGATATCCGCCCGCGATCAGCAGGCCGGCCTGGCGATAGGTCGGGAAGTTCATGTCGCCCGGCGCCAGCGCCTTGCGGAAAGCGCAACTGACGGCTTCCTCGCCCAGATGCTGCATGTAGAAGGAGGTCTTGCCCTGCCGCTGCGCCATCTGCATGCGGGCATCGAAAGCGCGCAGCGTCATCATATGACGCAGACCGTCGAGCAGGTCCTGGTCGGTCAGCAGCCCGGCCCATGGCCCGACCGCTTCACCGGCCCGGTTCAGGACACGGATGATCGAAAAGGCGAGTTCGCGAATTTCGCGCGGATCGACATCGACCTGCGGGCGCGGCACGGAACCCGCCTTGGGAATCGTCACATTTGAAAAATCCGGCGTGCCGCCTGGCCTCACCTCCGGTTCGGGCACGTGAAAACGCAACATTCCGGTATCGGTCATGACCTCTCCTCCTGTCGCCGCGTCCGATCTTCGCACATTCTCGCTACATGACCAGCGGCAGCGCGGATCGCTGGCGGCGATGCGGGCGATACTGGCAGGAAATCAGCGCAATTTCCCATTTTTGAGACCCTCTTTGCGGCAATAAAGCGAATGTCGCAGGCAGGTTCCGTTGAGGAATGCTGCGCGGGCATATGGTTTTGGCCCCGCCCGCCACCAGCCTCGCCCCGGCGCGCCGGCATGGCCGAAACCGCGAATGTTCCGGACACGACGAAATTGCCGGCTGGGGGCATCGGTATCGAAGCTGCGCCAGACGTTTCCGTCCGGCCGCAAAATGCTCTAGAACCACCGCATGGCACAGAAGAAAGCTCATGAAGTCGATTCCTGGCTGGCGCGTCCTGACCCGCGAACCTTCCTCGTCCTGATCTACGGTCCCGACCGCGGGCTGGTCGCGGAGCGCGGCAAGGCCTTCGCGGAACGCACCGGCCTGCCGCTGGACGACCCTTTCAGCGTCGTGAAGATGGACGGCGCAGAGGTTGAGCGCGGTGAAAGCCGGCTACTTGAGGAAGCCCATACCGTTCCCATGTTCTCCGAGCGCCGCCTTCTGTGGGTGCGCAACGCCACGGGCCAGAAAGGGCTCGCCGACCAGGTCAAAATGCTGCTCTCCGCACCGCCGCGCGATGCGATCATCCTGATCGAGGCTGGTGAGCTGAAGAAGGGAGCCGCCCTGCGCTCGGTCGTCGAAGCATCCGACGGCGGCATTGCCCTGCCCAGCTATGCGGATGAGGGTCGCGACATCGAGGCGGTGATCGATGACGAGCTACGCAAGGCAGGCATGACCATGGCGCTGGAGGCAAGGCAGGCGCTGCGCCGCAATCTGGGCGGTGATCGCCTCGCCACCCGCGCCGAATTGCAGAAGCTTGCCCTCTACGCGCAGGGACAGGCGGAAATTTCGCTGGAGGATGTGCGGGACATGACCGGCGACGTATCGGGGCAGTCGCTGGACGACATCATCGACGCCGTTCTGGACGGACGCATCGGCGATTTCGACACCGCATTCGCCCGCCACTGTCAGGCGGGAAGCCCGCCCTTTCTTGCTCTTTCCGGGGCTATGCGCCAGTTCCACGCCATCCATGCCATGCGCGGTTCCATGGACGAGAGCGGCCGCAACGCCGCCTCGGTCGTGGCCGGTGCCCGGCCCCCGGTGTTCTTTTCGCGGCGCAAGCTTATCGAGCGCGCACTCGAACGCTGGAACAGACAATCCATCGAACGCGTTCTGGCGCGGCTCCAGTCTGCCGTACTGCAATCCCGGCGCCGGCCGGAACTGGGTCCGGCTC
>JAZIHP010000008.1:0-71940 GCA_036678505.1 Alphaproteobacteria bacterium | reverse complement strand
CTTCCGGTCGTCTATCTCGGCGCCAAGACAGGCCGCGACGGTGGCGGCGGCGCGACCATGGCCTCGGCCGAGTTCGACGATTCCATCGAGGAAAAGCGCCCCACCGTGCAGGTTGGCGATCCCTTCACCGAAAAGTGCCTGCTCGAAGCCTGCCTTGAATTGATGGCTTCCGGCGCGGTCATCGCCATTCAGGACATGGGGGCCGCGGGCCTCACCTGCTCCGCGGTCGAGATGGGCGCCAAGGGCGACCTCGGCATCGAGCTCAATCTCGACAATGTGCCGGTGCGCGAAGATCGCATGTCGGCCTACGAGATGATGCTGTCGGAGAGCCAGGAGCGCATGCTCATGGTGCTGCGGCCTGAAAAGGAAAGGCAAGCCGAGGCGATTTTCACCAAATGGGGCCTCGACTTCGCCATCGTCGGCAAGACGACGGACGATCTGCGGTTCCGCGTCCTTCATCAGGGCGAGGAGGTCGCCGACCTGCCGATCAAGGAACTGGGCGACGAAGCGCCCGAATATGACCGCCCGTGGGTGGAGCCCGTAAAACCCGCCCCGCTTGCCGCCGACGATGTGCCGCAGGCCGACCTCGCCGATGCGCTGCTGAAGATGCTTGGCGGGCCGGATCTCTCCTCGCGGCGCTGGGTCTGGGAGCAGTACGACACCATGATCCAGGGCAACTCGCTGCAACGGCCGGGCGGCGATGCCGGCGTGGTGCGCGTGGAAGGCCATGAGACGAAGGCGCTGGCCTTCTCCTCCGACGTGACGCCACGCTATTGCGAGGCCGATCCTTACGAGGGCGGCAAGCAGGCGGTTGCCGAGTGCTGGCGCAACCTGACGGCCACCGGCGCGCTGCCGCTCGCCGCCACCGACAACCTCAATTTCGGCAACCCCGAGCGGCCGGAAATCATGGGCCAGCTCGTCCATGCCATCAAGGGCATCGGCGAAGCCTGCCGCGCGCTCGACTTCCCGATCGTTTCCGGCAACGTCTCCCTCTACAACGAAACCAATGGACAGGGCATCCTGCCCACTCCCACCATCGGTGGCGTCGGCCTGCTGGGCGACTGGCGGAAAATGGCCCGCATCGGCTTCGCGGCGGAAGGCCAGCCGATCCTGCTCATCGGCGCTCCCGAAGGCTGGGGCGCTCACCTTGGCCAATCCATCTATCTGCGCGACGTGCACGGCCGCGCCGAGGGCCTGCCGCCTTCCGTCGATCTCGCCCATGAGAAGCGCGTCGGCGATTGCGTGCGGGCGCTGATTGCCTCCGGCATCGTCACCGCCTGTCACGATCTCTCGGATGGCGGCCTTGCCGTCGGTCTCGCCGAGATGGCGATGGCGTCACGCATCGGCGCGCGGGTGGACACGCCTCCGGCGGAACCCCTTGCCGCCTTCTTCGGCGAAGATCAGGGCCGCTACCTGGCGACGCTTTCGATCCGGCCCGGCACTGGCGAATGGACAGAGCTGTTCGCCAGCCTTGAGAAAGACGGCGTTGCCGTTCACCACATCGGCACCACCGGGGGCGCCGAATTGAAACTTGGACAGGCCCGTGGCATACCGGTCGGTGAACTGGTGACCGCGCACGAATCGTGGTTCCCGGGTTTCATGGGCACCTGACAGGGAAAAAGACATGGCAATGGACGCGCACGAGATCGAGAGGCTGATCAGGGAAGGCATTCCCGACGCCCAGGTCACGATCCGCGATCTTGCCGGCGACGGCGACCATTATGCAGCCGAAGTGGTCGCCGAAAGCTTTCGCGGCAAGAGCCGCGTGCAGCAGCATCAGATGGTCTACGACGCACTGAAGGGCAATATGGGCGGCGCCCTGCATGCGCTGGCTCTCCAGACCAGCGCGCCGGATTGACGTGAAACCAGCCTTCTCCGCCTTCGGGCAGGAAAAGGCTGGAGCAGCGGGGCTCTGACGAACGCAGCCCCGCTGCTCCAGCTTGTTTTCGCTGGCCGCATTTGTGCAGCGTCAGACGCTTGCGTCTGCCTGCAAAATGCATGAAAGCGGGAGCCGGTTTCGGGGCAACGACATGCGTAAAAACAAGTACTTAAAGCGAAACTGAAAGATCGCAACACGCCTTAGAGCCGTTCATGGTTTTACGGAATCGCCGAACGGCTCCAGGTCCTTGTCTTGTCGCGTTTGCGAACCGGAAAACTGTTTCCACTTTTCCTGGAAACTCTCTAATTCCTTGCGAAAACCGACAGGATCGGCCCCGCCGGGCTCTTACCGCCGATGATGACCTGCCCGTTTGCGGTCAGGGTCGATATCGCCCCGTCGAGAAAAAGCGCGTTGCGGCAATCCAGTCCATCGCGAAAAAGCCTTGCGAAACTGCCGAGGCTGACGGGTTTGCGTGAAATCGCCAGCACCACGCGGTTCCGGCCATCGACACCGACGCCGTTGCGAATATAGCGCGATGCTCCGTCGGGCTCGAAGCGTGGATGGATATTGCCATCGATCACCAGCATGGGGCCGGATTGCGTGGCATGGAGCGCATCGGGCCGCCGCCGGCCATATGCCGCCGATTCGACGACCGCCCCATGCCCGTCGCGGTCGATCATGAAGACCCCGTTCGGCTTCATGAAAAAATTGCCGTCGGCGTCATCGAGATTGAGCGCGGCCTTTTCGCGCCCCTCCGCCACCAGCAGGCCGACCGGCGACAAATCCTTGTGATACATGCCTGCATTCATGGAAAGCACCGGCGGCCGGCCTTCCGCCGCCATGCTCCTGTCGGCGCCGGCAACCGTCCCGAAGGGCTTGCCGTCCCTGCCTTCATACAGGACGCGGACATCATAAAGACCGGCAGGCAGCACGCAGACGATATGGGGCGCGCCTTCAAAGACCACGTCGCGGCACGGTGCCGGCAGGGTAACGGCGACGCCCGGTCTGGCGGGCGATGGCGGTGTTTTTCGCAGGCTCACCCGCCAGATCGCGGCACAGGCAATGGCAAGCAGCAGCGCCACACAGAGAATCAGCACCGGTTTTTTCATGCTCCAATCCGGATGTTGGCAGTAATTCAGGCGCCTGCCAGGGCAAAGGTTGACACAGCGGTCTTGTGTCTGCTCACGCTCGGGGCTATTTGAATAGCAGGTTTGCGGCCTGATTTCCTACAGGCCTGAAAGGATTGGCCATGAGCGGAATCAGCGATTACATCGATAGCGAAGTCAAGAACAACGACGTCGTGCTGTTCATGAAGGGCACGCCGGGCTTCCCGCAATGCGGCTTCTCCGGGCAGGTGGTGCAGATTCTCGACTATGTCGGGATCGACTACAAGGGCATCAACGTGCTCGATTCCAGCGAATTGCGGCAGGGCATCAAGGATTATTCCAACTGGCCCACCATTCCCCAGCTTTACGTGAAGGGTGAGTTCGTGGGCGGCTGCGACATCGTGCGCGAAATGTTCCAGGCCGGCGAATTGCAGTCGTTCCTCGGCGAGAAAGGCATCAAGGTCAAAGGCGCCGCCTGACCTGTTTTTTTGCGCTGCCGCGGCAGCGCCTCATATTCCGGACAAAGGCGCTGGCACCCACCAGCGCCTTTGCTGCTCTTTGGAAACCCGCGTTTGAGGGATGAGGCGTCCGACGCGGCCCGATACCCTCGATCGCAGAGGGAATGACTGAAGGTTATCATATGGACGCGACGGCAAAAACGGCACTTCCCCGGCTGGCCGGAATGGGCAAGATGGAGTTCATTGCCCTGATGGCGATGCTCATGGCCCTGAACGCACTGGCCATCGACATCATGCTGCCCGGCCTGCAGGAAATCGGCTCCTCTCTCGGCGTCGAGAACGAGAACCACCGCCAATATGTGATTTCGGCCTATCTGCTCGGCTTCGCCTTCGCGCAACTGGCCTACGGCCCGCTCGCCGACCGGTTCGGCAGGCGCATGCCGATGATGATCGGCCTCGGCATCTATATCGTGGCTGCATTCGCGGGCGCGATTGCGCCTACCTTCGCCAGCCTGCTGCTGCTGCGCTTCGTGCACGGCATCGGCTCTGCCGCCACCCGCGTGATCACCGTCTCCATCATCCGCGACGTGTTCGGCGGGCGGCAAATGGCGGAAGCGATGTCGCTGGTGATGATGGTGTTCATGATCGTGCCGGTCATCGCGCCAGGCACCGGTCAGGTCATCATGCTGTTTGCCGAATGGCACATGATCTTCGTTTTCATGGGGCTGGCGGGCATCGTCGTCACCCTGTGGATGGCGCTTCGGCTGCCCGAGACGCTCGATCCGGCCGACAAGCGTCCGTTCAACCCGCGCGCGATCGCCCAGGCGTTCGGCATCGTGCTCGGCAACCGTCTGGCGCTTTGCTACACGCTGGCCAGCACCTTCATCTTCGGCTCGCTGTTCGGCTTCATCAATTCGGCCCAGCAGGTCTATGTCGGCATCTACGATCTCGGAACCATGTTCCCGGTGGTTTTCGCCGCGGTCGCCGCCTTCATGGCCTTGTCGTCCTACCTGAACTCGCGGCTGGTCGGCCGTTATGGCATGCGCAAGATCTCGCATGGGGCGCTGACCGGTTTTCTCATCGTCAGCGCCATCTGGTTCGTGCTGTCGCTTTTCGGAACCGTCCCCTTCCCGCTCTTCATCACCCTGTTCGCGCTGGCCATGTTCCAGTTCGGCCTGATCGGCTCGAACTTCAACTCGCTGGCCATGGAGCCGCTCGGCCACGTCGCCGGCACGGCTTCCTCGGTTCTGGGCTTCATGGGAACGGCGGGCGGCGGCTTGATCGGCGCGCTGATCGGACAGGCTTTCGACGGCACCACGACGCCGCTGGCCTTCGGTTTCGTCAGCGTCGCGGCCGTGGGCCTGATGTTCGTGCTGATCGCCGAGCGTGGAAAGCTGTTCCACGCGCACAACAGGCCGGTCTGACAGCCCTCGGCGCGGGCTTTGGCGGCCAGAGCCGTTCAGTCCCCAAGGTTCAGTCCCCAAGGTTCAGTCCCAGGGGTTCAGCCCCAGGGGTTCAGGCCCAGGGGTTCAGGCCCGCAAAATCGAACAGGTTGCGGTCGAGCAGATGCGAAGGCCGCACATTGGCCAGGGCCCGGATCATCGTATCCTTGCGGCCGGGCATCTTCTTCTCGATATCGTCCAGCATCGCCTTCATCAGATTGCGCTGGAGCCCGTCCTGACTGCCGCACAGATTGCAGGGGATGATCGGAAAGCGCATGGCGGCAGCGAATTTCGCCAGATCGGCCTCGGCGCAGAAGCTGAGCGGCCGCAGCACCATCACATCGCCTTCATCGTTCAGCAGTTTCGGCGGCATGGCGGCAAGGCGTCCGCCGTGGAAGAGGTTCATGAAAAAGGTTTCCAGAATATCCTCGCGGTGATGGCCGAGCACCAGCGCCGAGCAGCCTTCCTCGCGCGCAATGCGGTAGAGATGGCCCCGCCGCAGCCGTGAGCACAGCGAGCAATAGGTGCTCGATTCCGGCAGCTTGCCGGTCACGATCGAATAGGTATCCCGATATTCGATGCGATGGGCAATGCCGTTGGCATCGAGATAGTCCGGCAGGATGTGCTTTGGAAAATCCGGCTGGCCCTGATCGAGATTGCAGGCGAGAAGATCGACGGGCAGCAGGCCGCGCCATTTCAGGTCGAGCAGCAGGGCCATCAGCCCATAGGAATCCTTGCCGCCGGAAAGCGCCACCAGCCAGCGCTCGCCCGGCCTTGCCATGGCGTAGTCCTCGATGGCCTGGCGCGCCAGCCGCAGCAGGCGCTTGCGCAGCTTGTTGAACTCAACCCCGCCGGGCGCGGCTTTGAACATGCGGTGGCAACCATCGGCGTTGCCGTCGTCGACAAGGGGGGCGGCGGAAGCGGAAACGGGCAGATCGAGGGACATGGCGGGCGCCGGAAAATGCGGGAAGGGCGGAACCGGGCCTACATACAGAAAGGCGCCTGCAAGGGACAGCCCAATTCCGCGCCGTTCAACGATGCCGCAGCAAAATCAGGGCCGTTGTTCCGTTTCCTGCAACAGCCGCTCGAAACGCCGGTCGGGAATGAACCACAGCGCCGCCACCAGGAACAGCAATCCCACGCTGATCCACTGGTTCACATAGGTGAAGGCGATCGCCAGCGCGTAGACGGCGACGGAAACCTTGCCCTTGACGTCCGAGCCGACCGCCCTGGCGAAGCGCGTTCCGGGTGCGTGCAGCCGGCGCAGCTGGCCGACGAGGATGGCGTAGGCGATGGCGCACAGGATGAGATCCGCGCCATAGACCACGACCGTATCCGGTGCAAAACCGTTCTCGCCCATGAAGCCGGTCGTCACCGGCATCAGCGACAGCCAGAACAGAAGATGCAGATTGGCCCACAGCACCCGCCCGTCCACCCGCTCCACGCAGTGAAACATGTTGTGCAGATTGTTCCAGTAGATGCCCACATAGAGGAACGACAGCACATATGACAGGAACACGGGCCATTGCGGCCACAGCGCCGCCAGCGTGTCGCCGTGCGGGATTTTCAGCTCCAGAACCATGATGGTCAGGATGATGGCCATCACGCCATCGGTGAAAGCCTCCACGCGCCCTTTGCCCATGATCGTCTCCCTCTGTGAAGAATTTGTGATCCGGACAGGTCGCGTCCGGCGCGGCGGGACGGAATAATGATGGCAGAAAAGCCGATATTTCTTCAACAGATTGTTGGCACGCGACCAAAGAAAAACCCGCCCCGGAGACCGGAGCGGGTTTTCCTGAAAACAAAAGCCTGATCCGGATCAGCGCGAATAGAATTCGACGACCAGGTTCGGCTCCATCTGGACGGCGAAAGGCACGTCCGACAGGCCCGGAACGCGGGCATAGGTGGCGACCATCTTGTTGTGATCGACTTCGAGATAGTCCGGCACGTCGCGCTCGGCGAGCGACACGGCTTCCAGAACGATGGTGAGCTGCTTCGACTTCTCGCGCACCTCGATGACATCGCCCGGCTTGCAGCGGTAGGAACCGATGTTCACGCACTGGCCGTTGACGTTGATATGGCCGTGATTGACGAACTGACGGGCGGCGAAGATCGTCGGAACGAACTTGGCGCGGTAGACGATGGCGTCGAGGCGCGATTCCAGCAGGCCGATCAGGTTTTCGGGAGTATCGCCACGGCGACGGGCAGCTTCCTCGTAGGTCTTGCGGAACTGTTTTTCGGAGATATCGCCATAGTGACCCTTCAGCTTCTGCTTGGCGCGCAGTTGCAGACCGAAGTCCGACAGCTTGCCCTTGCGGCGCTGGCCGTGCTGGCCCGGGCCATATTCACGACGGTTCACCGGGGACTTCGGACGGCCCCAGATGTTTTCGCCAAGGCGGCGGTCGATCTTGTATTTCGCGGATTCGCGCTTGCTCATCGCATTCCCTTTCAAACAAAACACCCACGGCCCCATGACCGCGGGGAAGGAAACGCGCCCTCCTCTGGCCCCCGTTTCCGGGACCTGACAGGATCGGCCGCGCAAAGCGACGGACGATCCACGGGACACGTCAAATGAAACGACCGGGCTTGCGGCCCGGTGCTTCGCGGTTTTTCCTAGAGGGATCGGCCCCGGCTGTCAAGCGCCGGCGCTGCCTGCGGCCGCATCGAACGCCGTCCTCGCCGTCCGCCCGCCCGGCGCGCCGACGGGTCCGGATTACAGGGTGCTGACAGGGGCTCTGGTGACAGGGGTGCTGGCGGGGCGCGATCCGCTCTTTCGCGGGCCGCTTCGCCAAAGCCGCCGTCCCGGCCTTTGCGCAGGCCGGCCGACTTTTCCGGGCGGAGGCCGTATCGCCGTCACCCGCTCTTCTTGTGCTCCGGCAGGCCCTTGCGTTTGGTTTCGGCGAATTCCTCAAGCTGTTTTTCGCTCATCGTTTCATACATTTCCTTCGCAGCGCCGATAAGCTTGCTCTTCGGCGTTTCGCCGCGTTTCGCAGACAGGGCGGCACCGGCAGCTTTCTGCTGGGCTTTCGATCTTGCGGGCATGATGGCGTTCTCCTTTGAGGAGAAAACGGCCATCTGCCACGCATGTTCCATCAAACGGAAACCGTCAGGCCAAAACCCTGCATCAGCCGCCGCGTGGCGAAGTCCGGCCTGCCGGAAGTGAACACGGCAATATCGGGTTCCGCGACGGCTGCATCCTTTTGTGAGCCTCCGTCGCTTTCCAGCAGCGAAAGCGCGCGCCTGGCGATCGCCTCAGCCGGATCGAGCCAGTCCACCGGCCACGGCGCGGTCTTGCGCATGCGGTTCGCCAGAAACGGATAATGCGTACAGGCAAGCACCACGATGTCGGTGCGCTTCCCGTCCCGTTCCATGAAACAGGGGGAGATTTCCGACCGCACCTTTTCCTCGTCGACGAAGCCGTCGCGCATGTAGATTTCGGCGAGCGACGCCAGCCGCTCCGATCCGACGAGCCGCACATGGCATTTCGTGGCCCATTGATGAATGAGATCGCGCGTATATTGCCGCTTCACCGTTCCGGGCGTCGCCAGCACCGAAACCATCCCGGAACGGGTGCGCTCCGCGGCGGGCTTGATCGCCGGAACCGTGCCGACAAAGGGCTGGCCCGGAAAGCGCCGGCGCAGATCGTCGATCACCAGCGTCGAGGCGGTGTTGCAGGCAATGACGGAGATTTCCGGCCGGTAGCGGTCGAGCAGCGAAGCGAACAGGGCGAGAATATGCTCCCGCAGCGCCGGCTCTTCCCACGCGCCATAGGGGAAGCCCGCATCGTCGGCCACGTAGACGAAGCGCCGGTCCGGCATCAGCACCCGCGCTTCGCGCAGCACGGGCAGG
Organism: Alphaproteobacteria bacterium; assembly: GCA_036678505.1. Taxonomy (GTDB): domain Bacteria; phylum Pseudomonadota; class Alphaproteobacteria; order Rhizobiales; family Rhizobiaceae; genus Mesorhizobium. The sequence goes on along the minus strand of JAZIHP010000008.1, from coordinate 63,206 downwards.
CCGCCGACGCCGGAATCGAACATCAGGATCGGCCGCTCAGCCATGACCGGGCTCCTCTTCCTCGCCTGGCCGGTTTTGCCCGGCCGGGACGGCCTGGCCGGATGACGGACGGGTATAGGCGGATCCGCGCGGCGCATTGCGGGTAAAGCGGTCCAGCGAGGTGATGACGCCGCGCAGCACGCGCAATTCCGCGCCCGCAAAGCCGGCCCGCGTGAGGACGGAGCGCAGATTGTCCACCATCTTCGCCTTTTTGGCCGGCGGACGGAAATAGCCGCGCGCCTCCAGCGCCTCTTCCAGATGGCCGAACAGCCCCAGCAGTTCCTGCTTGGTGGCCGGCTCCATTTCCGGCCCGCGGAAATTGGTGCGGGTTTCATCCTCGAAGCCGGACTTCATCCATTCATAGGACATCAGAAGCACGGCCTGCGCGATGTTGAGCGAGGCAAAGCCCGGATCGACCGGGAAAGTCACGATCTCGTCGGCGAGGCCCACCTCGTCATTGTCGAGGCCGAAGCGCTCGCGCCCGAAGAAAATGCCGGTGCGCTGGCCCGCCGCAGACCGCGCCCGCAGCGCCCTGCCCGCCTCGACCGGGCCGCGCACCGGCTTGAACCCGTCGCGCTCGCGCGCCGTGGTGGCGAAGATGAAATTCAGGTCCGCGACAGCGGACGGCAGATCGTCGAACACGCGCACCGCATCGACGACGTGATCGGCCTTGCTTGCCGCTGCCCGCGCCTTTTCGCTCGGCCAGCCGTCGCGCGGCCTGACCAGCCGCAATTCGCTCAACCCGAAATTGGCCATGGCGCGCGCCACCATGCCGATATTCTCGCCGAGTTGCGGCTCGACGAGGATAATGACCGGCGCGTTGTCCGGCGTCGCTTCATCTGGAGTACTGGCTGAGGGCATGGAAATCCGGACGCTGAATTCAGGGAAAGCGATTGCTGTCCCTGCCATATCCGCCCGGCAAAATGAAGGCATTTCACGACGAGAAACCCGACCAAAGGACAAAGCAGCCGGCGGCGGATAAAGGCGGGGTACGATTTGCGCCGCATCACTTGCTTTGATATAGGGGCGCATCCCAAACGGCCTGGCGTTCCGGCAAGGCCATTTTCCAAGACGAGGCAGTGTTCATGGCGAAGATCAAGGTGGCGAACCCGGTCGTCGAGCTCGACGGCGACGAGATGACCCGCATCATCTGGCAGTTCATCAAAGACAAGCTGATTCACCCCTATCTCGACCTCGATCTCGAATATTACGACCTCGGCATCGAGCATCGCGACGCCACCGACGACCAGGTGACGATCGACGCCGCCAACGCCATCAAGAAGCACGGCGTCGGCGTGAAATGCGCCACCATCACGCCCGACGAGGCCCGCGTCGAGGAATTCAAGCTCAAGAAGATGTGGAAGTCGCCGAACGGCACGATCCGCAACATTCTCGGCGGAACCATCTTCCGCGAGCCGATCATCATGAAGAACGTGCCGCGCCTCGTGCCCGGCTGGACGCAGCCGATCGTCGTCGGCCGCCATGCCTTCGGCGACCAGTATCGCGCCACCGACTTCCGCTTCCCCGGCAAGGGCAAGCTCACCATCAGGTTCGTGGGCGAAGACGGCCAGACCATCGAGCATGAAGTGTTCGACGCACCCGGCTCCGGCGTTGCCATGGCCATGTACAATCTCGACGAGTCGATCCGCGAATTCGCGCGCGCCTCGCTGAATTACGGCCTGCTGCGCAACTATCCGGTCTATCTGTCGACAAAGAACACCATCCTCAAGGCCTATGACGGCCGCTTCAAGGATATCTTCCAGGAAGTCTACGAGCAGGAATTCGAGGCCCAGTTCAAGGAACGCAAGATCTGGTACGAACACCGCCTGATCGACGACATGGTCGCTTCCTCGCTGAAGTGGTCCGGCGGCTATGTGTGGGCGTGCAAGAACTATGACGGCGACGTGCAGTCCGACACCGTGGCGCAGGGCTTCGGCTCGCTCGGCCTGATGACCTCGGTTTTGATGACGCCGGACGGCAAGACGGTGGAAGCCGAAGCCGCCCACGGCACCGTGACCCGCCACTACCGCCAGCACCAGAAGGGGGAGCAGACATCGACCAACTCGATCGCCTCCATCTTCGCCTGGACGCGCGGCCTCGCCCACCGCGCCAAGCTGGACGACAACGCCGAGCTGAAGCGCTTCGCCGAAACGCTGGAGCGCGTCTGCATCCAGACCGTGGAGAGCGGCTTCATGACCAAGGACCTGTCGCTGCTGATCGGTCCCGATCAGCCATGGCTGTCGACCACCGGCTTCCTCGACAAGGTGGACGAGAACCTGCAAAAGGCCATGGCCTGACAATACCGAAGCGCGTCGCCCGAAAGCGGAGACCGGTTTCGGGACAGCGACATGCTAAAAACGAAAATCGCGACGCGCTTCAGCTGACGGGCCGAGGCTGACAAGGAGAACAAAGGGCGGTTTCCGGAAACGGAAGCCGCACTTTCTCTTTGCGGCTTATGCGCGTCGAGTAAGGCGCAAGCTGGCCCTTCCGACAGTTTTGCAACCAGGCGGAAGGCCAGATGACGCAAGGGACGCGCCACCGGGCTTTCTCCTTATTGCGACTCAAGGTAGTTTGTCGCCCGGTCGGGTTGTGATGTGGGGGACGACGCACCCAGCTCTGCCTTGTCAGTGTTCATTGAAGCTCCGGATTTCGGAAGAAATTCCGCGCTAAGCCTCAAAACTCCCAAGGAGAGATAAAATGCCTCGGAAACTTGCAGCCGAATTCTTCGGTACATTCTGGCTGGTTTTTTGCGGGTGCGGATCCGCCGTGCTTGCCGCCGCATTCCCCGATGTCGGCATCGGCCTGCTGGGCGTTGCCCTCGCGTTCGGCCTGACAGTCGTCACCATGGCTTACGCTGTCGGACGTTTTTCCGGCGGCCATTTCAATCCGGCCGTTTCGGTTGGCATGGTTGTGGGCGGGCGCATGCCGGCCGGCGATCTGATCGGCTACATCATCGCGCAGGTGATCGGCGGCATCGTCGCGGGCGCGGTGCTTTACGTCGTCGCCTCCGGCCAGCCGGGCTTCTCCGCCGGAGGCTTCGCCTCCAACGGCTATGGCGATTTGTCGCCTGGAAAATACTCGCTGCTGGCCGGTTTGACCATCGAAGTGGTGCTCACCGCCTTCTTCATCTTCATCATCCTGGCGACGACCACCGCCAGGGCGGCGGCAGGCTTCGCACCGCTCGCCATAGGCCTGACGCTGACGCTCATCCATCTGGTGGCGATCCCCGTGACCAACACCTCGGTCAACCCCGCCCGTTCCACGGGCGTGGCGCTGTTTGCGGAAACCGGCGCGATCGGGCAGCTCTGGCTGTTCTGGCTCGCTCCGATTGCCGGCGCGGCGATTGGCGCGATCATCTGGAAAGCGATTTTCGCCGACGAGTGAAAATGTCTTAAAGCGCGTCGCGATCTTTCAGCTTCGCGCCTTGCGCTTCAAATTATTGTTTTTACGCATGTCGTTGTTCCGAAACCGGTTCCCGCTTTCGGGCGACATGTTTTAGAAACGGAAAAAGGCGGCCAGAGGCCGCCTTTTTTATGTCGGGAAGAACATCCGCAGCGAACCTGAAATTCGATCGTCCATCCCGGGTCTCGCTGGCTATTCCAGAGCTTGCAGGACCGCCTGAAGAGCGGCTTCCGCCTTCGTTGCGTCCGGGCCGCCGGCCTGCGCCATGTCGGGACGCCCGCCGCCGCCCTGCCCGCCCAGCGCTGCCGATGCCGCGCGCACCAGATCGACCGCGGAGAAGCGCGTCGTCAGATCGTCGGTCACGGCGACCACCACGCTGGCCTTGCCGTCCTCCGCCACACCGACGAAGACGACGACGCCGGAGCCGACCGACTTCTTGCCTTCGTCCGCGAGTGACTTCAGATCGCGCGGCGAAACGCCCTCGACCACCTTGCCAAGGAATTTCGTTCCGGCGACGTCCTTCACTTCCGACGCCGAGCCGCCGGCCGAGCCGCCGCCAAGAGCCAGCTTGCGGCGGGCTTCGGTGAGTTCACGTTCCAGCTTGCGGCGCTCTTCCACCAGGGCTTCGATGCGCGCCGGAACCTCGGCAGGCGAAACTTTCAGCAGTGCCGCAGCCGATTTCAGCCGGCGCTCCTGCTCATCCAGATACTGGCGGGCGGCGTCGCCGGTCAAAGCCTCGATGCGGCGCACACCAGCAGCCACCGGGCTGTCGGAGACGATGCGCACCAGTCCGATATCGCCGGTGGCGCCGACATGCGTACCGCCGCACAGTTCGATCGAATAGGGCCGGTTGGCCTTCCCGCCGTGGAGAGCGGTTCCCATCGACACGACGCGCACCTCGTCGCCATATTTCTCGCCGAACAGCGCCATCGCGCCTTCGGCGCGGGCATCGTCCACCGACATCAGCCGCGTCGTGACCGGACCGTTCTGAACCACGATCTCATTGGCCATGCGCTCGACCTGCTCAAGCTCTTCCGGTGAGATCGCCTTGTTGTGGGAAATATCGAAGCGCAAACGTTCGGGCGCGACCAGCGAGCCCTTCTGTGCCACATGCGTGCCCAGCACCTCGCGCAGCGCCTCATGGATGAGGTGGGTGGCCGAGTGGTTGGAGCGCAGGCGATTGCGGCGGGCATGGTCGACCTTCAGCTCCACCGCAGCGCCGGGTTTGACCGACCCCGCAGCCACCTTGCCGAGATGAACGAAAACGCCCTCTCCCTTTTTCTGCGTGTCTTCAACCTCGATGGAGAAGCCTTCGCCTGAAATGGTTCCGGTATCGCCCATCTGGCCGCCGGATTCACCGTAAAACGGTGTCTGGTTGACAACCACCGCCACTTTCTCACCGGCGGAAGCGCTTGCCACTTCCTTGCCGTCCTGCACCAGCGCCTGCACGATGCCCTCGGCCTGCTCGGTGTCATAGCCCAGGAATTCGGTCGCACCTGATTTCTCACGCACGCCAAACCACACGGCTTCCGTTGCAGCCTCGCCGGAGCCCGCCCAGTTGGCGCGGGCCTCGGCCTTCTGACGCTCCATCGCGGCGTTGAAGCCTTCCAGATCGACGGCGATATTGCGCTGGCGCAGCGCATCCTGCGTCAGATCGAGCGGGAAACCATAGGTGTCGTAGAGCTTGAAAGCGGTCTCGCCGTCCAGCCGGCCGCCGCTGCCAAGGTCTTCGGTCGCCTCGTTGAGCAGGGTAATGCCGCGCGCCAGCGTCTTGCGAAAGCGGGTTTCCTCCAGTTTGAGCGTCTCGGAAATCAGGCTCTCGCCGCGCACCAGTTCGGGGTAGGCCTGCCCCATCTCGCGCACCAGCGCCGGCACCAGCCGCCACATCAGCGGATCGCGCGCGCCAAGCAACTGCGCATGGCGCATGGCGCGGCGCATGATGCGGCGCAGCACATAACCGCGTCCTTCGTTGGACGGCAGCACGCCATCCGCGATGAGGAAGGACGACGCACGCAGATGATCGGCAATGACGCGGTGGCTGGCCCGGTTCGCGCCAGTGGCCGGCACTCCGGTCGCGTCCTCGGACGCACGGATCAGTGCCTTGAACAGGTCGATGTCGTAATTGTCGTGCTCGCCCTGCAACACCGCCGCGATGCGCTCAAGCCCCATGCCGGTGTCGATGGACGGGCGCGGCAGTTCGATGCGCTCTTCCTTCGTCACCTGCTCATACTGCATGAAGACGAGGTTCCAGATTTCGATGAAACGATCGCCATCCTCATCGGGGCTGCCGGGAGGTCCGCCGGCGATATGGTCGCCATGGTCGTAGAAGATTTCCGAACAGGGACCGCAGGGGCCGGTATCGCCCATCGCCCAGAAATTGTCGCTGGTGGGAATGCGGATGATGCGATCGTCCGAAAGACCCGCGATCTTTCTCCAGAAATCCGCTGCGGCATCATCCGTATGATAGACGGTTACCAGCAGCCTTTCCTTCGAAATTCCAAACTCACGGGTGATTAGGTTCCAGGCAAGCTCGATGGCGCGGTCCTTGAAATAGTCGCCGAAGGAGAAATTGCCGAGCATCTCGAAGAAGGTGTGATGGCGCGCTGTGTAGCCGACATTGTCGAGATCATTGTGCTTGCCGCCGGCGCGCACGCATTTCTGCGACGTGGTCGCGCGGTTGTAGGGGCGCGTTTCCAGGCCGGTGAACACGTTCTTGAACTGCACCATGCCGGCATTGGTGAACATCAGCGTCGGATCGTTGCGCGGCACCAGAGGACTGGAGGCAACGACCTCGTGGCCTTCCTTGCGGAAGTAGTCGAGGAAAGCCGACCGGATCTCGTTAACACCACTCATGAAAGATGCCTTTGTTCAGGGAAACGCCTGCGGCGCCAGTGCGGAAAACACAGCCTTTTAACGGTCGGCCAGCACCCTGTCCAGAATGAGGAAAGATCGCCGGCGTATCCTCCCGCGCCGCGGCCTCCAGACCCTGCCTCGCCGCGGGACGCTTTTCCGAAAAATGCTTGCCAAAATGAAAATCGCCGGTCTTCCAGACCGGCGATTTTCATTTTCAGCTCGTTCGGCTGAACCGAAACAATCTCTGGATCAGAGCGTCAGCCTTCGCCGGCTTCAGCCTCGAAGCCGCCGTCTTCAAGGAACTTCTCGGCGATCAGCCCGGCATTCTGGCGCAGCACCAGTTCGATTTCCCGCGCCGTATCCGGATTGTCGCGCAGGAACTGCTTGGCGTTTTCACGCCCCTGCCCGAGACGCTGCGAATTATAGGAGAACCAGGCGCCCGACTTTTCGACCACGCCGGCCTTGACGCCCAGATCGATGAGCTCGCCGGTCTTGGACACGCCCTCGCCATACATGATGTCGAATTCGATCACCTTGAAGGGAGGGGCGAGCTTGTTCTTGACCACCTTGACGCGGGTCTGGTTGCCGACCACCTCGTCGCGGTCCTTGACCGAACCGATGCGGCGAATGTCGAGGCGCACCGAAGCGTAGAATTTGAGCGCGTTGCCGCCCGTGGTCGTTTCGGGCGAGCCGAACATGACGCCGATCTTCATGCGGATCTGGTTGATGAAGATGACCATGGTGTTGGAGCGCGAGATCGAAGCCGTCAGCTTGCGCAGCGCCTGGCTCATCAGGCGGGCCTGGAGACCGGGAAGCGAGTCGCCCATCTCGCCCTCGATTTCGGCGCGCGGCGTGAGCGCGGCCACGGAATCCACCACCAGAACGTCGATGGCGCCGGAACGCACCAGCGTGTCGCAAATCTCCAGCGCCTGCTCGCCAGTGTCGGGCTGCGAGATCAGAAGGTTTTCCAGGTCGACACCCAGCTTGCGGGCATAGACCGGGTCGAGTGCGTGCTCGGCGTCGACGAAGGCGCAGATGCCGCCCTTCTTCTGCGCTTCCGCAACCGTATGAAGCGCCAGCGTCGTCTTACCCGAGCTTTCAGGGCCATAGACCTCGATGATGCGCCCGCGCGGCAGACCGCCAACGCCCAGCGCGATATCGAGACCGAGAGAACCGGTCGAAACCGTTTCTATCTCGACCACCTGCTCGTTTGCGCCCAGGCGCATGATCGAGCCCTTGCCGAAAGCCCGCTCGATCTGCGACAGGGCAGCGTCCAGAGCCTTTGATTTGTCCACCGAATTGTCCTCTACAAGCCGCAATGAATTCTGAGCCATGATACAGTACCTTTTGGTCGTCAATGACAGACGGACAATTCGCTGACCGCTCAAATTTTTGTACCCTCTTTGTTCCAATTTTGCAAGAGGGCTTAACCGTTTGTTTTATTTCAGAATTCCGTTATCGTTCTCATTTTGTCCCAATTGTTCCCGTGATTTATGAGGATGTGAACGCGCGGAGAAAAACCCAGCCTGCCGAATCGCGGCCACGCAGGAGCCCGGCTCAGCCGCCCGGCCGGGTTTCCTGCCCTGCCGCCCGCAATCCCGCATCATACGCCTTGCGCGCCCACGCCGCCATTTCGTCCGGATCGTCGAGTGCGGCGTCGGGAACGGTCCAGTAGGGCATGGCGACCTCCCTGCCCCTTCCGCTGTAGGTCCACTGCCGCGCGCCGGCGGAAGCGAAATCGGCAGCGGTTGCCGCATCCGCCTTGAGCATCAGTTCGCCCTGCAAAACGATGGCGATGATGACGCCGCGATGGTAGATGCCCTTGCCGCCGAACAAACGGCGTATGGCTACCGGGCCAAGCCCTTCGAAGAGTTCCTCGATGCGCCCGTCGTCCATGGGGGAGCAATCACGCTTCGGCTGTCGCCCGCGCCTCGGCCAGCGCCTTCAGATCGGCCGGCTTCAGTTCCACCGATTCGCCGCAGCCGCAGGCGGAAGACTGGTTGGGATTGCGGAACACGAAGCCTGTACGCAACGTGCCGACCTCGAAATCCATCTCGGTGCCGAGCAGAAACAATGCCGCTTCCGGCGCGACATAGACATGCGCGCCATCGTGCTCGACATGATCGTCCTTCGGGTCGGCCGCCGTGACCAGATCGATGGTGTATTCCATGCCGGCGCACCCGCCCTTCTTCACGCCCAGCCGGATACCTTGAGCGCCTTCGCGCCCGGAAACGATTTCGCGCACCCGATCCGCTGCCCTGTCGGTCAGTTTCATGACGGAAAAACGTGCCATCTCAGTTTTCTCCATGCCATGCAGGTTAAAAGGCCTGCCGGAATGATCCTCGCATCTTCATCAAAGATGGGGGAATTCGGAAGGCTCTGCAAGAGAGCGGCGACAGCCGCTCGATACCGGTCCAGCCGAGCGGCGACAGCCGCTCGATACCGGTCCAGCCGAGCGGCGACGCCGCTCGATACCGGTCCAGCCGAGCGGCGACGCCGCTCGATACCAACGGAGCGGCGAGCGGCTCTCAATACCAGCCGACGGCAATCTGTGCTTCCTCCGACATGCGGTCCGGCGTCCATGGCGGGTCGAAGGTCATCTCGACCTCGACACCCGAAACACCTTCCACCGCACCTACGGCATTTTGCACCCAGCCCGGCATCTCACCGGCGACGGGGCACCCCGGCGCTGTGAGCGTCATGTCGATTTTGACCGTTCGGTCATCCTCGATGTCGATGCGGTAGATCAGGCCGAGTTCATAGATATCGGCCGGAATCTCCGGATCGTAGACGGTCTTCAGCGCGGAAATGATGTCATCGGTCAGGCGCGCCAGTTCTTCTTCGGAAATGGTCGAAACCGGCTCGGTCCCGATGGCTTCCTCTTCAGGCTGCCCGCCGGCTTCAGCACGTATCGTGGTGTCGTCCATATCCGTCATCCGAAAAATTTCCGCGCCTTTTCCAGCGCTTCGGCCAAAACGTCGATCTCGGCTCTGGTGTTGTACATGCCGAAGGATGCCCGGCATGTGGAGGTAACGCCAAAGCGTTTCAACAGCGGCTGGGCGCAATGCGTTCCTGCCCGCACGGCCACGCCCTGACGGTCTATCACCATCGACACATCATGGGCATGGATGCCCTGAAGCTCGAAGGAAACGATGGCGCCCCTGGCCGGCGCATTTCCGAAAATGCGCAACGTGTCGATGGCGCCGAGCCGCTCATGCGCATAGGCAGTCAAATCCGCCTCGTGGGCGGCGATGCGCGCGCGGCCGATGCCGTCCATGTAATCGAGCGCGGCCCCCAGTCCGATCGCCTGCACGATCGGCGGCGTGCCGGCCTCGAAGCGATGCGGCGGGGCGTTGTAGGTGACCATGTCCTCGGTCACCTCTTCGATCATCTCGCCACCGCCCATGAAGGGGCGCATGGCCTCCAGCCGCTCCTTCCGGCCGTAGAGAACGCCGATGCCGGAAGGACCGTAGACCTTGTGGCCGGTGAAAACGAAGAAATCACAGCCGAGATCCTGCACGTCGACCGGCATGTGGACTGCGCTCTGGCTGCCGTCCACCAGCACCGGAATGCCGCGTGCATGGGCGATGCGGCAAATATCGCGGATCGGCGTCACCGTGCCCATCGCATTCGACATATGGGTGATGGCGACCAGCTTCGTGCGATCCGTCAGGCTTTTCTCGAAATCCTCCAGATGCAGCGCGCCCAGATCATCCACCGGAACCCAGACCAGCTTCGCGCCCTGCCGCTCGCGAATGAAATGCCAGGGCACGATGTTGGAGTGGTGTTCGAGAATCGACAACACGATCTCGTCGCCTTCGCCGATGTTCGGCATGCCGAAACCATAGGCTACCGTGTTGATGGCGGCCGTGGAATTCGAGGTGAAGACGATGTTGTCGGTCGACGGCGCGTTGAGAAAACGGCGCACGCTCTCGCGCGCCTTTTCATAAGCATCCGTGGAGGCATTGGAGAGGAAATGCAGGCCGCGATGAACGTTGGCGTAATCCTGCTCATAAGCGTGGCGGATGGCGTCCAGCACCGCCCGCGGCTTCTGCGCCGAGGCGCCATTGTCGAGATAGACCAGCGGCTTGCCATGCACCTGCCGGGCAAGAATGGGGAAATCGCGGCGGATCGCCTCGACATCATAGGGTGCGGTTTCGATCTTCTGGTCCATATCTCTTCTCTGCACCGCAATTGCGGCGCCCCGGCAAGAGGCCGGGACGTCGAATCGCAAACCGGCATTCAGCCGTGCGTGGCGAACCACTCATCGAGGCGGGCTTCGAGAGCCTCGACGATCTGCTCGTCTTCCAGTTCCTCGATCACCTCGGCGACGAAGGCCTTGACCAGCAGGCCGCGGGCCGACTTTTCGGTAATGCCGCGCGACATCAGGTAGAACAAATGATCGCCGTGGATTTCCGTCACCGTGGCGCCATGGCCGCAAGCCACGTCGTCGGCGAAGATTTCCAGTTCAGGCTTGGCCGAGAATTCGCCGTCGTCGGACAAAAGAAGCGTGTTGCAGGCCATGCGGGCATCGGTCTTCTGCGCCACCTGATGCACGTTGATGCGGCCCTGAAACACGCCATGCGCCCTGCCCGTCACCACGTTGCGCACCACCTCGACCGAGCCGGTATGGGGAACCGTGTGATCGAGCACCATGGTCACGTCGGTGTGGCTGTCGCCCGAAAGCAGGTTGACGCCGCGCAATTGGAAATCCGAGCCCTCGCCCGCCACCTTCACATGCACTTCCTGACGCACCAGCTTGCCGCCCGCATTCATGATGAACAGGGTAAGCCTGGCATCGGCGCCGATCTCGGCCTTGAACTGGGCCAGATGCTGAGCGCTTTCCGGCTGCTCCTGAATGATCAGCCATGTCACCTCGGCGCCATCGCCAACGGTGAGCTGGCTGACGGAACTGGCCAGCCCCGCGCCCTCGCCCGACTGGCGCTCCACGATCACGGCGCGCGCGCCCGCCCCGGCATTGACGATCATGCGGACATGGCTCTGGCCACCGGCTTGCAGGTTTTGCAGTTCGACGGGTTTTCCCAGTTCCGTTCCGGCCGCGATGTCGAGCGAGACGCCGTCCGCGACGAAAGCCGCGTTGATCGCGCCGATCGTATCGTCGGAGCCATAAGTTCCGAGGCTGGCTGCGACGGAGCCATCGGCCAGCTTCTCGGCCAGCGCCGTAAAGGACACGCCTTCGGCCAGCGACGGCTTGCCCGAGATCGCGCCATTGATCAGCGTGACCAGCCCGGAGCCCTCCAGGACAGGATCCGGCGCCTTGACCGATGCCGAGGCGTCGAACTCCGGAACCCTGCCCAGAAGACGCCGCAGATCCGTATAGTGCCAGCTCTCGACGCGGCGGGTGGGAAGACCCGCCTTGATCGCCTCGATGGCGCCGTCACGCTGAACCATCACCTCGCCGTCGCCCGGCAGAAGGCCGAGCCGCTCGCCGAAAGCCTCGATCAGGGCCGTCTCCGCCGGCGTGCGCTGGGGAGTTGCATGTACATTCATTGCATTCACCTCACCTTGGGCATTCACCTCACCTTGGCACCGCTTAGGCGGCTTCGCCGATTATGCCGGTATAACCATTGGCTTCCAGTTCGAGAGCCAGCGATTTGTCGCCCGACCTGATCACCTGCCCCTTGTACAGAACATGGACCGTATCCGGGACGATGTGTTCCAGCAGACGCTGATAATGCGTGATGACGAGGAAGGCGCGGTCGGGCGAGCGCAGCGAGTTCACGCCATCGGCCACGATCTTCAGCGCGTCGATGTCGAGGCCGGAATCGGTCTCGTCGAGCACGCACAGCTTCGGCTGCAAAAGCTTCATCTGAAGGATTTCGGCGCGCTTCTTCTCACCGCCGGAGAAGCCGACATTGAGCGGACGCTTCAGCATGCCCATGTCCATGTTGAGGGTGGCGGAAGCTTCCTTCACGCGGGCGATGAATTCCGAAATCTTCAGCGGCTCCTCGCCGCGCGCCTTGCGCTGCTCGTTCATCGCCACCTTGAGGAACTCCATGGTGGCGACGCCCGGTATCTCCATCGGATACTGGAAGGCGAGGAAAATGCCGGAGGCGGCGCGCTCGGCCGGGTCCATCTCCAGGATGGATTCGCCATTGTAGAGAATTTCGCCTTCCGTCACCTCGTAGTCCGCGCGCCCGGCGAGGATGTAGGACAGCGTCGACTTGCCGGAGCCGTTCGGCCCCATGATGGCGGCGACTTCGCCGGCCTCGACGGTCAGGTTCAGCCCGCGGATGATTTCCGTGCCGTCCTCGGCGATGCGGGCGTGCAGGTTCTTGATCTCAAGCATATGTTCTTCCTGAATATTTATACGCGGTCAGCCGACCGAACCTTCGAGCGAGATGCCGATGAGTTTCTGCGCCTCGACGGCGAACTCCATCGGCAGTTCCTGAATGACGTCCTTGACGAAGCCGTTGACGATGAGCGCGATGGCTTCCTCTTCGGGAATGCCGCGCTGCATGACGTAGAACTTCTGGTCTTCGGAAATCTTCGAGGTCGTCGCCTCGTGCTCGAACTGTGTGGTCGCGTTCTTGGCTTCCATATAGGGCACGGTGTGCGCGCCGCACTGGTCGCCGATCAGCAGCGAGTCGCAGTTCGTGAAGTTGCGGGCGTTGGTCGCCTTGCGATGGGCCGAAACCTGACCGCGATAGGTATTCTGCGAGAAGCCGGCGGCAATGCCCTTGGAGATGATGCGGCTCCTGGTATTCTTGCCCAGATGGATCATCTTGGTGCCGCTGTCGATCTGCTGGTAGCCGTTGGAAACGGCGATCGAGTAGAACTCGCCCTGGCTGTCGTCGCCGCGCAGGATGCAGCTTGGATATTTCCAGGTGATGGCGGAACCCGTCTCGACCTGCGTCCACGAAATCTTGGAGCGGTCGCCACGGCAGTCGCCACGCTTGGTGACGAAGTTGTAGATGCCGCCCTTGCCTTCGAGATCGCCCGGATACCAGTTCTGCACGGTCGAGTATTTGATCTCGGCGTCGTCGAGCGCGATCAGCTCGACCACGGCGGCGTGGAGCTGGTTTTCATCGCGCTGGGGAGCGGTGCAGCCTTCCAGATAGGAGACGTAAGACCCTTCCTCGGCGATGATCAGCGTGCGTTCGAACTGGCCGGTGTTCTTCTCGTTGATGCGGAAATAGGTCGAAAGCTCCATCGGGCAGCGCACGCCCCTTGGCACGTAGACGAACGAGCCGTCGGTGAACACCGCGCTGTTGAGCGTCGCATAATAATTGTCGGACACCGGCACGACCGAAGCCAGATACTTCTTCACCAGTTCCGGGTGCTCGCGGATCGCCTCCGAGATGGAACAGAAGATGACGCCGGCCTTGGCCAGCTCTTCCTTGAAAGTGGTGACGACGGAAACGGAATCGAACACCGCATCGACCGCGACACGGCCGGAAGCGTAGACATTGCCGCTCGCCTCGCCGTCTTCCGGGACAGGCTTCTGCACGCCGGCCAGGATTTCCTGCTCGCGCAGCGGAATGCCGAGCTTTTCATAGGTGCGCAGCAGTTCCGGATCGACTTCGTCGAGCGAGGTCGGGCCGGTCTGGTTCTTCGGCGCGGCGTAGTAATGAATGTCCTGAAAATCGATCTTCGGATAGGAAACGCGCGCCCAGCCGGGCTCTTCCATGGTCAGCCAGCGGCGATAAGCCTCAAGCCGCCATTCGAGCATCCATTCCGGCTCATCCTTCTTCGCGGAAATGAACCGGATGATGTCTTCGTTCAGGCCCTTCGGGGCCTTCTCGGTCTCGATTTCGGTTTCAAAACCATATTTATACTGGTCGACGTCGATCTCACGAACGGCGTCGATCGTTTCCTGCACTGCAGCCACCGGCGTTCTCCATCCTTATCGGGGGCAAGGCCCGACAGTTTTCAAACTATGGCATCGCCGAAGGGCGACGTAAGTTTCATATAGTACGGTTCGCCCGGATTTACACCCGCAAACATGCCGCACCGCTTCAATGGGCCAGAAGCCCGCGGCCACCCTCAGGCGGCCCTGCTTCCGCCGGCCCGGCGGGCTGCAATGCCCCCCAGGGCCGACCGGAACAGTTCAAGGTCCCGCGCGCTCGTCTCCTGCCCGATCGACACGCGCAACGCACCCTGTATTTCGTCGACCCCCATCGCCGCCAGGACATGGCTGGGACCGACCTTGCCCGAAGAACAGGCGGAGCCGGCCGACAAAGCCACGCCGGCAAGGTCGAAAGCGATCTGCGCCGTCTCGGCCTTCAGGCCGGGAATGGCGAAGAAACTCGTATTGGCCAGACGCGGCGCCGCACGGCCGAAGAAAACCGCATCGGGCACCATTTCGCAAATGGCAGCCTCGAAATTGTCACGCAAAGTTCCGATCCGGCCGATGGCGGGCAAAGCCTCCAGCGCCCGGGCCGCCGCCGCGCCGAAACCGGCGATCCCGGCAAGGTTCTCGGTGCCGCCGCGATGTCCCTTCTCCTGTCCGCCGCCCGCAACCAGCGGCTTCGGCATCATCAGGCCGGCAGCGGAAACGATTGCGCCGACACCCTTTGGACCGCCGATCTTGTGCGCGGAAAGAATCAGATAATCCGCGCAAGGCTTTGACATATCGAGCGGAATGCGCCCTGCCGCCTGCACGGCATCCAGCACCAGAATACCGCCCGCGGCCCTCACGACAGCGGCGATTTCCTCGATCGGCTGGATCACGCCGGTCTCATTGGAGGCGGCGTGAACGGCAACGAGCGCCAACCCGGCTTCCTTGTCGTGAGCGGCAAGAGCGGCAACCAGTTCGTCCAGCTTCAGCACGCCGTCGCCATCGACGCCGATGCGCTCGACCTGCCCCGCCGAAAAACGTCCGCCACCCAGCAGACAGGGATGGTCGGCGGCGCACACATAAAGCCGCCCCATGCGCAAATCCGCCTTGCCCATGCGCCATTCGGGCGTCAGCAGCGTCGTGGCGGCCTCGGTGGCGCCGGATGTGAAAACGACATGCTGCTCTTGCGCATCGACCAGCGCCGCCACCTGCCGGCGGGCCTCATCGATCAGACGGCGGGCATGGCGGCCCTCCTGGTGAACGGATGAGGGATTGGCGGCAACGTCCAGCGCGGCGACCATAGCCTCGCGCGCGCAGCCAAGCAGCGGCGCGCTGGCATTGTAGTCGAGATAGGCGCGGACAGCGGCCATTTCCCTCACCAATTCTCCCTGCACGAAGGCTCACGCCGGGCTGCGGCGTTATTTCCTTGAAATCATGAGGCCAGCCGTCCTATCTACGCATTTGCGGCGTGGGTGGACTGACCACTCAGTTTTGAACAATTCTAATCTAGCTTCTAAGAAGGTCATGGCCTTGCGTCAAGGTCAAATCTTGTGGGAAGCGTTCAAGAATTGTTCCAGCACCGCCGGTTGGTTTTCAGTCGGAGTTCTTAATGCCTGAGGTCATATTCACGGGTCCCGCCGGTCGGCTGGAAGGTCGTTATCAGCCGTCGAAGGAAAAGAGCGCGCCCATCGCGATCATCCTTCACCCGCATCCGCAATTCGGCGGAACGATGAACAACAAGATCGTCTACGACCTCTTCTACATGTTCCAGAAGCGCGGTTTCACCACGCTGCGGTTCAACTTCCGCAGCATCGGCCGCAGCCAGGGTGAGTTCGACCATGGCGTGGGTGAACTGTCGGATGCGGCTGCCGCGCTCGACTGGGTGCAGTCGCTGCATCCCGATTCCAAGAGCTGCTGGGTCGCCGGCTATTCGTTCGGCGCGTGGATCGGCATGCAATTGCTGATGCGCCGTCCGGAAATCGAGGGCTTCATGTCCATCGCGCCGCAGCCCAACACCTATGATTTTTCGTTCCTTGCGCCCTGCCCTTCGTCGGGCCTCATCATCCATGGCGACGCCGACAAGGTGGCGCCGCCGAAGGACGTTCAGGGGCTGGTCGACAAGCTGCACACGCAAAAGGGCATCACCATCACCCAGAAGACCCTGCCGGGAGCCAACCATTTCTTCTCCAGCGATACCGAGCTTCTTCTCGAAGAATGCGCCGACTATCTCGACCGCCGCCTCGCCGGCGAACTGGCCGATCCGCGCCCCAGGCGCCTAAGGTAACCGCTTTACCAGAACACCGCCGCTCACCGGCTTGTCGCACCCTGTCGTGGTCGGAAAGGTGAGCGGCAGCGCGTTGAGAGACCGCACCGCCAGATAGGCCCATGCTTCCGCCTCGGTCGCATCGCCGTCAAACCCGGCCTGTTCGGCGGAAATCACATCAGACCCCGCAGCCTTTGCGCCCGCCTTCAGGTCGCGCATGATGTGCGGGTTCTTGCGACCGCCGCCGCAGACGATCCACAGTTTCGGCTTTTGCGGCAGGTGCTGCGCCGACTTCAGGATCGCCGCCGCCGACACGGCGGCCAGCGTGCGCGCGCCATCGGCCACATTCAGCCCCCCGGCCTCGGCGAGGGTAAAATCGCCGCGGTCGAGCGATTTCGGCCCGCCCTGCCCGAAAAAGGGTTTTGCCAGATAGCGGGCGACGACCCGGGCAACCGTGGTTCCCTCCCCTGCGATCCGGCCATCGGCATCGAAAGGCACGCCCGCCTCGCGCGAAACCCACTGATCGATCAGCCCGTTGCCCGGCCCCGTGTCGAACGCGATCGGATCGCCCTGCCGCGGCACATAGCTGATGTTGGAGATGCCGCCGATATTGACGATCGCCATCGGGTATTTTGCCAGTTCGCCCGGCAGCGAACGCGCCAGCGCCGCGTGATAGGCCGGCACCAGCGGCGCGCCCTGCCCGCCATGGCGCATATCCTCGGCCCGCATGTCGAACACCACCGGCAGGCCGGTCAGGTCGGCCAGCAACTGCCCGTCGCCAAGCTGGACGGTGAGCGCCTGGAGCGGCCGGTGCAGCACCGTCTGCCCGTGGAAGCCGATCAGTTCCGGCTGCCCCCATGAACCTGCCGCGCCGGCGAGAAACGCAGCCACCGCATCGGCATGGCGGCGGGTTATGTCCTGCTCAAGTGCGGCAAGGCTGCCCGGCCGCTCCATCCGCTCCCCGATCCGCTTTGCCTCTTCCAGCCCGGCGGCGATACGCGCGCGAAAGGCGGCGTCGTAAGGCACGAAAAGGCCCGGCCCCCGCTCGACGATATCGACGCCATCGGTTCGCAGCAAAGCGAGATCGATGCCATCCATCGAGGTGCCGCTCATCAGGCCGAGTGCGCAGATTGTCGCCATTTGGCTCGCCGTCCTTGTGATTCCATGGCAACGGATGCTAAACGCGCGCGGTCACACTTGCCACGCCGGCGCCTGTTTGCCGGTGCTTTCGGGAAAAGAAAAATGACCGCCTTCAAATCCGACTTCCTGCGCATCATGAGCGAGCGCGGCTTCATCCACCAGATTTCGGATGAAACCGGCCTCGACGAGCTTTTCGCAAAGGAGACGGTCACGGCCTATATCGGCTTCGATCCGACCGCGCCCAGCCTTCATGCCGGCGGCCTGATCCAGATCATGATGCTGCACTGGATGCAGAAGACGGGCCATCGCCCCGTGGCCCTGATGGGGGGTGGCACCGGCATGGTCGGCGATCCCTCGTTCAAGGACGAGGCGCGCAGGCTGATGACGCCGCAGACCATCCAGGAAAACATGGATGGCATCAAAAAGGTGTTTTCCAACTATCTTGCCTTCGGCGAGGGCCCGCGCGATGCGCTCATGGTCAACAATGCCGACTGGCTGCTGCCGCTGAACTATCTGGAATTCCTGCGCGACGTGGGCCGTCACTTCTCGGTCAACCGCATGCTGTCCTTCGATTCGGTGAAGCTCAGGCTCGACCGCGACCAGTCGCTGTCGTTCCTCGAATTCAACTACATGATCCTGCAGGCCTACGACTATGTGGAACTGAACAAGCGCTATGGCGTGCGCTTGCAGATGGGCGGCTCGGACCAGTGGGGCAACATCGTCAACGGCATCGATCTCGGCCACCGCATGGGCACGCCGCAGCTCTACGCGCTGACCACCCCGCTGCTTACCACCGCTTCCGGCGCCAAGATGGGCAAATCTCTGGGCGGCGCCATCTGGCTCAACGCGGATATGCTGAGCCCCTACGATTTCTGGCAGTACTGGCGCAACACAGAAGACGCCGATGTGGAGCGCTTCCTGAAGCTCTACACCACCATGCCGCTCGATGAGGTCGCAAAGCTGGCGGCACTGGGCGGCGCCGAGATCAACGAGGCGAAGAAAGTTCTCGCCACCGAGATAACGGCCCTGCTGCATGGCCGCGGGGCCGCCGGGGAAGCCGCCGAAACGGCGCGCAAGACGTTCGAGGAAGGCGCACTGGCGCAGACCCTGCCCACCGTCGAGGTGGAGAGCGCGGCACTCGAGGCCGGCATCGGCATCCTGTCGCTGCTGGTAAGCGCCGGGCTGGCATCGTCGAACGGCGAGGCCCGCCGGCACATTCAGGGCGGCGCCGTTCGTCTCAACGACCAGCCCGTCACCGATGACAAACTCGTCGTGACGGCTCGGGATATGAATCCGGAAAACGTCGCAAAGCTTTCTCTCGGCAAGAAAAAACACATTCTGGTTCGTCCGGCCTGACCGGACGGACGCATCTTTTTCGCCATTCCGGGGCCAGAGCGTTTCCGGGAAAAGTGGAAACACGTTTCCGGTTCGCAAACGCGACAAGACAAAGACCCGGAGCCGTTCGGCCAGCCTCACCCGCCCTCATGGTGGTCCTCCTGCGCCAGCGCGTCGCCGCCATGGCGGACGAGCGGGGTAAGCCGCCGGCCCTGCGCGGCGATCGCCGGTTGCAAAGCGGCTCGGGGTGGCGCCGTTGCAGCGCTATCTGTATTCGAAGATCGAGCGGAAAATTCCGGGCGCGATCACCGAGAGCGGATTGATTTCGAGCTCCGGCTTTTTCACGTTGCCGCGCAACCTGTAGGTGACGCCGATCAGACCACGGTCGCGGCCATTGCCCAGAATTGCGCCGACCAGCGGCAGTTCGCCGAAGATGCGGTTGAAGCCATAGGCCGGCATGAAGGTTCCGGTCATGTCCATATTGTCGTTCTGATCGTAGAGAACGCCCTGAAAGGTGGTGCCGATCAGCGGCCCGCGCAGCACGCCGTTGGCGAGTTTCACATAGCCGGCGCCGGTCTCCACCTCGGTGAAGCCGCGCTCGAACTGGACGCGCGAGGTGTCCATGTCGCCCCGCACGGCCTGATTGAGACTGCGGCTGTCGCCCTTTGGCGTGGTGGACACGATCGAGGCGAGCTTCGGCTCATTGACCACCAGGAAATCGCGCGCGTCGATCTTGCCGCGCAGCGGGCCGTCATTGCCGCCCTGCAAGGCGATGGATATGCCGCCGCCCTGCACGTTCCGGTAGATATCGAGAAAGCGCAACAGGGCTCCGGCATTGGCGGACCGTATCGACATGGTGCGCTGATCGCCGCTCGTGCCGCCCTCGGCTGTCACCTTGGCGCCATCGCCCGTCACCGCACTTGCCTTGAGCGCGGTGATACGCGAGCCGGTCGCATCGTAGCTCAGCCTGAAGCCGCCGAGCACCTCGCCGTGGAAGCCGCCCAGCCGCGCCACATTGGCCGTCAGGGAAATCGCGTCACGATTTGCACCCTTTTTTCCCGCAGCGCCGGGCTCGGCGGAAATCTGCCTGATGAGCGAGCGGGCGTCGAGAACCGCGCCTGCCACATCCACCTTGTAGCCGGAACCGGCGCGGCGAACCGAAACGGCCACATCGTCATCCCGGTTGAGGCGCACCTTGTCGAAGACCGCCGAAGACAGGGCGCCGTCCGTGAGTTGCATCTCACCCCGCAGGGAGAAGCTTTTTCCGTCCAGATTTATGTTGGAAAGTTTCGTGTTGCCGCCCTCGGTCTTCATCAACAGGGAAAGCTGGGCAGGAATGCCGGCGCCCTTGCTCCAGCCCGCCCATGGAATAGTCAGCCTTGTCGATGTCAGATCGGTGGTGACGGCGCGCAACCCGCCGGGCCTGTTCTCCAGCGCGACCTTCATCGTACCGCTGAGCAGGCCGGCAAGGCCGGGCATCAGCTTTTCGCGCAGCCTGTCATCCAGCATCAGCGCGATTTTTCGGCTGCGGGCGTCGCTCTCGCCCGGTTTCAGCGGCTCCACCAGGCTGATCTGCGCCGGTATGCCGTTCAAGGTGGCATCGGCGGAAATGGTGGCCTTGCGCGGGTCCACCACGATCGAACCGTTGGCGCCCGATACATTCTGGCCGTCGAATTCGCGCCGAAGCCCCAGATCCGCGTAGTCGAGCGCAACCAGCCAGTTCAGCTTGCTGACATCCGTGCCGGCCTGAAGCGGAATATCGGCCTTCACATTGCCGGTCACATGGCCCGAAAAATCTTCCGGCTTCATGCCCACATAACGCATGGCGCTGATCGGCTCGTAGGAAGCGAGCTCGACAATGGCATCGGCCTCGCCCTCGACATCGATGTCCAGCTTGCCGATCACCGGGCGCTTTTCTGCGTCGTCGACCGTCAGCGTGCCGTTGCGTGCCGCGGCGATGCGCCCGCTCGGCATATAGACGGTGCCGGAGTCCAGCGAAATGCGCACTCCGGTGCCCTCGAACTCGATCCGCCCTACCGCATCGCGCACCGGCGGGATATGCCCGGCCGTATCGAAGCGCGTGCCTTCGACGTCGAACCGGCCGAACACTTCCCGCGCGCTCAGCGGCAAGCCCGAGCCGAGACGTCCCGGCGGCAAATCATAGTGCAGGCTGGCTTCGCTCACCCGCCCGCCGAAGAGATTTTTCAGCACCCACTGGCGGGCGCTTCCGGCCGCCATCCATGGCCAAAGCTGCTTGGCATGGGAAACGGGCATATCGTGGACCGTAAGCGCCAGAAACACGCCCGGCGTCTTGCCCGGGGCAAACTGCACCGCGCCCATACCGACGGCCTCCCCGCCTGCGCCCGAGCGGACAGCGATGGTATCGGCAACGAGCCTGCGGCTTTCGGTATCGTAGATGCCGGCCACGCGGCTCAGGAAATTCAGCGCAGGCTCCGACGAATCGTCCGGCGAAAGGCTCGATCCGTCACTGACGAAATCATAGCGGTATGCGGGCTTGCCATCCGGCGCCGATCCGGCGGGACGCGGCCCGATCGATCCCTGGAAGACGAGGCTCGAACGACCTGTATCGACCCGCAAGCGGCCGATGTCGATCTTGTTGGAACCGCTTTCCAGCGCGGCCTCCATGGCAACATCGCCCGCCAGAAGCCCGCGGAGGCCAAAATCGAGCGCCGAATCCCGCAGATCGAGCACCGCGTTCAGCCGTGAGGGATTTTCGCCAGCCCCTTCAGAGCCGGTCAGCCTGAGCGTGCCCGAACCGGGTTCATGACCAGCGCCCGGCCAGAAAAGCTCGCGCCGGGACCCGGCGATTTCGACCGTGGCGTCGAGGTTGACGATACGCCGCGTTCCCGGCTCCTGCGCCGCGCTCGCGGTCAGCGTCATGGCCCGGCCATCGACCGCAGCCGAGGCGGACAGCTCCATGCGGCCGGCTCCCGCCTGCCGGACCACGGCATCGGCGATCTTGAGGGATCGCATGCCGCTTTCCTTCGGCAAGACCACCTCGACATCGACCAGCCCGATGCTGCGCACGGAATCGAGCCTGACCGCGCCGAGCGCCTCGCGAACGCCGTCGAAGACGGCGGCGATCACCTTGTCGGGATCGATCAGCCCCTGCCCGTCGCGCAGTGACGCCGCCCAGTCGCCCCTGCCGGTCGGCAGGGCCGCAAGATCGATGCGGGCGTCGGACAGGCTGGCGCTGGTCAGGCGCACCTCGCCCCTCACCAGCGGCAGGGCCCGCATGCCGAACCGAACGCTGCCAGCCTGCAGCATGGACCTGCCGTCCTGGCCGGAGAGGCGAAGATCCCGGACCTGAAGAGCGAGGAAGCTCGATCCGTCCAGCGTGATGCCTGCCGGACCGCTCTCGACCTTCACATCGGTTTCGGCCAGCCGGCGAATGGCTGCCTGGGCCTCCTGCTGAAGCCGCGCGGTGCCGATGCCCGATGCACCTATTCCATACACCGCCATGCACGACAGCACGGCGAGAAGGATGAACGACACGAGAAGACGCTTCAGCCAGCGCGCAGGACGGCGCGGCGAGGCACGCCCAAGCGGCGGGGCGCATCCGGCAGAAGGCAGGGCGCCAAGATCGATGATCTCCGCACGCCGGAACCTTATCTTCTCATGCTGCGGAAGTTCCCTATTCACATCAATGCCCGGTTGGAGCTCAGACCACGATACGGTCTTCGGGTTTTACCTGCCGCATCCTATGCCCTTGTCATCATCTGTGCTCAAACACGAATCCCGGAAGAAGCTTATAATCGCCGAAACCTGCCACGTAACCTCAAACAAAGGCATAGCTATGACCTCAACCAAGGAAATCGGGCTCCGGATCGGAGACAAGGCGCCCCTGTTCGAATTGCCGGGTGACGGCGGCGCCACGCTGCGGCTGGCCGACTTCGCCGGCAAACCGGTGATCGTCTATTTCTATCCGAAGGATGACACCAGCGGCTGCACCAGCGAGGCCATCGCCTTTTCGCAACTCGCACCCGAATTCGAAAAGGCCGGCGCCACGGTGATCGGCATTTCCCCCGACAGCGCCGCGAAACACGACAAGTTCAAAGCCAAGCACGATCTGACCGTTCCGCTTGGCGCCGATGAGAAACGCGAAGTCGTGGAGGCATACGGAGTATGGGTGGAGAAGCAGATGTACGGGCGCAGCTATATGGGCGTCGAACGCTCCACCTTTCTGATCGGCCGCGACGGGCGCATCGCGCAGATCTGGCGCAAGGTGCGGGTTAAAGGCCATGCCGAAGCCGTTCTTGAGGCAGCCCGCGCTGTCTGACGGGAACCTTTCCGCCGCGAAAGGGCTGAGGCCGCAACAAGCCGGAGCCCCCATGCGAAGCGTGCCCTCATCGGCGGCCGGGGATTATGGTCGACCGGAATTAGGGACGACGGGGATTATGGGCGATCGGGCGCGCCGATCCCCCGGCCATCGTCCTGTGTGCCGTCGCTGGCCCGCTGCCTCCACGGCAGGTTTTTTTCGTCCTTTCAAGGCTGCGACCGCCGCGAAATCCGGCGACACAAAACTTTGTTAACCCTAACGCCGCATAAATCGGAGGGGGCGGGCAGGGTTAACGGGGCGTATCGTGGCAGCAGGTCAGTCAGCGGCATTCGGGAAGCGTAAGGAACCGCACACGGTCATCATCGCCCGGGGCGATGAGATCCGGCACTTCACCGTGCGCCCATGGATCGCGGCTCTCGTCGGCTCGGCGGCCATCGCGCTGTCGATCAGCTATCTCGGCGCCACGTCCTATCTGGTGCTGCGCGACAACATCATCAGCGCCGCCACCGCGCGGCAGGCGCGGGTGCAGCAGGCTTACGAGGATCGCATCTCGGCGCTGCGCGCGCAGGTGGACCGCATCACCAGCCGGCAGTTGCTGGATCAGCAGCTGATGGAAACCAAGGTCAGCGAACTTATCGAGCGCCAGAGCCGGCTCAGCGACCGCCACGGGCGGCTGGGGCCGATCCTCAACCGGGCCGAGCGGGAACTCCCCGGATCAACTCCTGCCGGCGCCGCCCTGCCCGTTCGCCGCGGCAACGCGCTCCCCGAAATTACCGGCTCGATCGAAAAGCCCGGAAACCCGGTCAGGGCCGCCGCTGCCGAGGCCAATCCCTTTGCAAGCTGGACCACGCGCGGCGCGGATGCCGATGCCGCGCCGGTCATGGCCGCTTACGTAGCGTCCACATCATCCGCGTCGGATGCTGACCGGGCCGACAGGCTGTTCGTTACCATCAACAGGTCGCTCAAGGAGATTGAGGACGATCAGCTTGCCCACATCACGCAGTTGGCCGATGCGGCTTCCATGAGCGCCGACGCCATTTCCGACGCGCTCGAATCCGCAGGCTTGCCGGCCGCTCCGGATCTTCCGGCCGACGGGTCGGCCAGAACCGATGTCGGCGGTCCGCTGATACCGGTCGATGCGGAAAATCTTTTCGATATCCGGCTCAGGGAACTCGACGAAGCCCTGCAAACGCTCAGCCAGGTGAAGGGCGAGGCAAAGCGCCTGCCGCTGGCCAATCCCGCGCCGGGCCATGCCGTCACCAGCACCTTCGGCGTGCGCCGGGATCCGCTCATCGGCTCGGCCGCCTATCATTCGGGAATGGATTTCCGCGTCCCGGTGGGCCTGGAGGCCAAGGCCACCGCGCCCGGAACTGTCGTCAAGGCAGGGTGGAACGGCGGCTATGGGCGTATGGTCGAGATCGACCACGGGCAGGGTTTTTCAACCCGTTATGCGCATCTGAGCCGGATTTCCGTCGCCGAGGGCCAGCGGGTGAAGACCGGAGACACCGTCGGACGCACCGGAAATACCGGCCGTTCGACCGGCCCGCATCTTCACTATGAAGTCCGCCACAACGGCACGGCCCTGAACCCGCTGCGCTTTCTCAAGGCCGGCAAGACGATCGAGAAATATCTGTAGAACGTTTCCGCCCTCTACGGCCTGTGAAATCCGGCATGAAGGCTGCGCACCTCGTCTGCGAACTCTTCGACCGGTCCATCGACAGCCGTGCCGGTGATCACTTCGCCAATCGGCAACGGGCGAACCCTCGACGCGGGCACGTTGAGTTCCGCCAGCCAGGCGGTCAGCTGTTTCGAGGAGCATGCATAGACGATTCGCCCCAGCCCCACCCATCCATGCGCCGCCGCGCACATCGGGCAGTGCTCGCCCGATGTGTAGACGGTCGCGGCCGCTCTTTCCCCCGGTGCGAGGTTTTCCGCTGCCCAGCGGGCGATCGCGAATTCGGGATGCTGCGTATGATCGCCGCCCGCAACGTGGTTGTGGTCCTCAAAAAGCACCTCGCCATTCCCGGACACGAGAACCGATCCGAAAGGCTCATCGCCAGCCGCAAGCGCCTTCGCCGCCAGTTCAACGCAACGCCGCAGGTGCTTCCTGTCCACATCGCTGATCATCATCCGACCCTTTTTCCGATTTCACCAGACGCACAAAACGGCCCCATCAAAGCATCAGAGCTTCGGCGCTTTCAAGAGAAGGGAATTCAGAGAGGCGCAGGCGGCGGTCTGCTGGCGGTCCCGGCCTTCAAAACGAAACATATCAGCATGGGGTGCCACGGAAGCCCCTGACCCGGTGTGCGCCATCCGCCGGATTGCCAGCGCATGCCTGCCACTTCGTCGCCGAAGCGAAGCTGTGGAGCGTTTTCAACGGGAGGGGAAACATTGAACGCTATGGTGGGCGATGACGGGCTCGAACCGCCGACATCTTCGGTGTAAACGAAGCGCTCTACCAACTGAGCTAATCACCCATAGCGGGCCGGACCAATACGCAGTTCCGTTCCGCCGCGCAAGCCCCCGCAGGCAATTCCCCTCCCCGCCTGTGGTTAAACAGGGCCATGAACAGGCTTTCCCGAAAAACATTCGATCTTTTCACAGAACCGTCGCCGGAGCGCTTGACACCTGTCAGGGAACCCCTTATCCAGCCGCCAACGACGAACACATCAACAGTGTCCGTCCGAAGCGCGGGTGTAGCTCAGTCGGTTAGAGTGCCGGCCTGTCACGCCGGAGGTCGCGGGTTCGAGCCCCGTCACTCGCGCCATTTGTTTTCAAGGCTTTAGCCATTTTCTCAATCTCGCGGTTTCAACTGTTTTCGGAGCCGAGTTTCAACTTTTTGTGCTGGTTGCGTTCCTCGGCGAGTAACCGCCGGCCCTTCCTGCGCGCTTCATCGGCTGCCCTGACGGCCGCGAGGTTGACGGGCATATAGGTCCGCTGAAGTGCCTTACTGGTATCGATGGAGTTGCCCATCTTGGCCGCCAACGCCGTCATCGCGACTTCGCCGGCATTTGCCTCGCGCGCGCCGGATCGGCGCATATCCATCAATCGTCGCTTCTCCTCCGCGCCGAAAATGAGGCGTCGAAGGTCGGCAAAGTCATCGACCAGCGAATCCTTGGTGTAGGGGACTCCGGGCCGTGGCCGTCCGCCCTTTGGACCTGGCGTATAGCCTCGAGAGCGAAAGATTGGAGAATCGGGCAGCACGGCAACGCCGAGATGGTTGAGATAGGCGAGTATCAGCCGGCGCGTCCGCGCCGTAAGAGTACCAAAGGCCGATACCCCCGTCTTGTCGCGATCAATGGCAAAGCCCCATTCGTCGCCCGCTTCAAAGGCATCGGCCGGAGTGAGTGTTCGCACATCTACGGGGGCGAAGCCGGTATCCCATGCGACTGCGATGATACAGGCAAGCCCCTTGAAGCCGTGCCGCCATGCACCCTTCACGAGCCGAACAGATTCGCCTTCGCTCCAAATCTGGTGACGAGGCTTCGGAGTCTGCCTCCTGATAGCCCTCGACGGATCCTGCTCTGCTGGGCATAGTCTCATCCCGGCCATGACACCATACAGCGCCCGCCACGTTTTCATTGCCCGATAGGCAATATCGACGCCATGTTTGCGCAGGAGCGCATGATACCATTCGTCGAGCAACTCGAAGGTGACTGCCGCTGGGGGCTGATCGCCGAAAACCGGCTTTATGTATTTCCAGCCACGCTCCCATTCTTCTCGCGTGCGCGCGCCTTTTCCCTTCCACGTCTCGCTTCGACGGAAACGCTCGAAGGCGTCGCCAACAGAGTTTTCCGGATATAGTTGCATGGACGCCGGCCGGGTTCCTTTCCGGTGTGCCTGCCAACGGTCTTCCCATTCCTGCGCGATTTTCCATGCGTCGGGGCCATCCGGCCCGCAGCGTACGTTCTCGAAACCCGCAGCGCGCATCTTCGGTGTGACCAGCCAATAGCCACGCCCTTTCTGTACCTTGTAGTGTTTGAGCTTGATCTTAGCCAAGGGCGGCAATCCTCTCGCGCATGATGGTCGCGCGATCCATCGTGGTCATGCCCTCGGCAAGGCCAGCCCGCCGATCAAGATAGGCATCGATCGCCACAAGATCGAAATGACCCGTAACCGGGCATGGTGCGGGAAAGCCGTGCTTAAGCAGTTCCGGCAGCATCTCCCGAAAGCTGTCCAGATCTAGCGCCAAGCGCCGCGCTGCGATTTTCGGCGGCGCCAAACGAGGTTGAACGGCGAAGCGGATGGATGGCATCGCCTACACCTCTTGCCCTCGCTGGGTCGCGGCTGCAGGCAATGCACTCTCGCGGTCCATTTCTTCGCGGAGCATCCGCACGATCTCGGCGCTGTTGGAACTGTAGTATTTGGCTGCTCGAGCGGCGAGAAATGCGTGCACGTCACTTGGCAAGCGAACGGTCGTTACGATGGGGTCGGGTTTGCGAATTCGTGCCATCGTCATCTCCGTTGACGCCAGCTTCAGGATGGCCATATGATAGCGCCGCGCCATATGTCGTCAATTAGAAAATGATGGCGCAGCGCCATATTGGAGTTAAGCTGTTGGTTGAGAAGAAGAAAAAGTCTGATTTGGCGGATAAGTTCATCATCCGGATGCCGGATGGATTGCGCGATCGGATCGCCGAGGCCGCCATTAAGAGCGGCAGGTCAATGAACGCCGAGGTCGTGGCCGCCCTCGAGAATGCATTCCCGGAAATACCAGGCTTGGAAGAGTTTCAGAACGACGTTGACTTCATTCTCGGCGCATACAAAGCCGGCTCGGGGACTTGGTCCCGCGACGCTCTTCGAGGTCTCCTATCGACTGTGGCACACCAAGTCGCCTACGGCGAACCACCCCAACAGGATTAGGGAGCAACCCCGCTCCCCCTTCGGATACCAGACGGCAAGGCTCGCGCTACCGTCCCTGCGAGCACAAACGCTCCGAAGGGCAGTCCTGACCGCCCTTCGGGGTTGGTTTCACGGGAAGAGCACTGAAACAAGCATAGCGACGCAGGAGCGCCGCCGCATGGATCACAAATTCTCCGCGCCGATCCCGCCGGCGCGGTGGTCGGCCTCCAGAAGCTCCATCGCAAACCTCAAGGCGCTCGCGACACTATCGGCCAACTCGACATCTCCGCCGCCGGCGGCGAGCTCCTGCGCGGCAGTCTCGGCGAGTTTAAGCATAGACATTGCGCGCGAAAATTCGCGGCTACATTCAATGCTCATGATGCCACCCCTTCCGTCTCGCGCGCATTGAGGACAAGGCCGATCACTTCCTCGATCTTCTCGTCGAGGGAATTACCAAGCCACGAAAATGCTCGTCGGTCGTTCTCGTCTTCGAGATCGCTGGATGCCATCTGGATGGACAATGCGATCGATTTCGCATTTTGAAGCTCGTCGATCGCTTTCAGCAGGGTTGATCCCCGGCTTTTAACAGAGGTGCGCTCGCTACTCATGACGCCACCTTTTTCCCGATGAAGGTGTTGAAGCTGGGCTCCGACAGAACCATCCGGTCCATATCAGTGCGCAACTCGAAAGCGCGATGGCCGTCCTTCCGCTGGTCGAGCAACCGAACTCGGTAAAGGGTGTGATGACCAAGGGCAGAAGGACGCGTCCCCTCGTAAATGCCATCGCCATCATACGAGCCAGTGAAACGGTAGGCGGCGATCAGGATGGGGCAATCGTGTCGGCCGCTCTCGTCCAGCGTAACCTGCCAATCCGCGATTGCAGGATCCGCTTCCTCGGCGGCCCGCTTGAACTGCGCCAGATGGTAATCACGGCGCTGGTGTGCCGGCAGACGGCAATTCCTGAACTCGACGCGCGAAGGATATTCCGAATGATTCGCCGGATAGACCGCGGCCATGAACTGGCCATCAGTCCACTCGACAAGCGCCTCTGCCAGTTCGTTGGTGAGGCGTTCCAGCCGCTCCACGGGTGTCTCGGCGAGCGCAGGCGAGGCGACGACGCTTCCGGCGGCAAGACCGGCGAGTCCCGTAAGGGCGCGACGACGGGTGACAGGCAAACCGTTAGCGGCCGCCCGATTCTGCTTTGAAAAAATGGACATGATGGTTCTCTCGGTTTTCGGCTTTCCAAGGCCTACGTGCCAGTGGCGGACTGGCGCCGGGACGTTGGAAACCTGCCGAGAGACAGGCCGGACGTTTTTCCCTTTCGGGTCTTGCATGGCGTCCGCATCCCGACATAGAGTGTCGGTCGACGGACAGCCGCCAAGCTGTCGTCCGGTTTCCCTTCTGGGAAACATTCAACCGCCCTTCCTCGCCAAAGGAAGGCACCTCGCCAAAGGTGTTTTGCGGTCTATCTCGGTCAGGCTTTCCAAGGCCACTGACCACGCTGCATCAGATTCGCTAAAATTGCAATAACACCCCTAGGGGGCGGATCCTCGGCGGCACTGCAGGTTTTCCAATGACATCAAAGAAGAACGGATTATTGCCCGATGCTCTACCGCCCATCGGCATCAGTCGGCAGGAGGCGGCCGCCTACATCGGGGTGAGCGCTACGCTGTTCGACAGGCTTGTTGTCGACGGTCTCATGCCAGACGCACGCGTGATCTACGGTCGGCGCGTCTGGGATGTAGCGGAGGTCGCCAGCGCATTTCGCTCCCTACCGCATCGATCCGAATCGGTGACCGCCCCGAATACGGGGCGCAATCCGTGGGACGATGCCATGTCCAATACCCGGCCGAAGAAACGAGCGGCGGCTTCAGATGATATCGTGGCCGAGGCGTTGGCCCGAAAATATTCGAAGAGAAGCGGAAGGCGGGGGAAAAACTAAGCTTCAACCTGAAAGCTGGCCGAATCGCCCAGCTTAGAATAGTTCAGGCTCCATGAGCCGCCGCCTTGAACAGATGCGCCGGAACCCGAGTGGGGACTGGCGAATTGAAGACGTGATCGCCATATGCCGGGAGTTCGGCGTTGCGTGCGAGCCATCGCGATCTGGCAGTTCGCACTACAAGGTGAAGCACCCGGCCGTGGATGAGATTTTGACGGTGCCTTTCAAGCGGCCGATAAAACCTGTATATATCCGTAGGCTCGTCGCTTTCATCGACGTTGTAAGGCTGGAGCAATGAACGGTCTCGAATATCCCGTGCTGATCTCGCCGCTGTCGGCGGAAGACGGTGGTGGCTTCCTCGCCACCGTGCCGGATCTGCCCGGCTGCATGAGCGACGGAGAGACGCCCGAGGAAGCGGTCACCAATGTGCAGGATGCGATCCTGACATGGATCGAGGCGGCGCAAGAACTCGGCCGGCAAGTTCCTGCGCCATCCCGGCAACTGGCTTTGGCCTGACGGCCGGCGGCATCAGGCTTTCAGCTTCGCCTCGACGTCGACGGTGTATCCGGACTTGGACAGCTTGTGCGTCGCGCTCTCGATGATGAACTCGACGCCGTCGAGCTCGGGACGGACGCCGGCATAGACGAAACCCGCCCCAGCACGGACAGCGGGATCACCGTAAAGGGTGACGCTCGTCCGCATGGTTTCACGTTTGAGGTCTTTGGCTTTTGCCTGGGCGGCCTTCTTCGCCTCCGCCTCATCCTGAAAGGGTTCGGGAATCGTATAGGTCGCATCGCCCTCGGTATCGCTGTCTTCCTCGACTTCCTTGAGCTTCGCTTCGTTGCGGTCCTGCCAGCGAGCCTTCACCTTCTTGTATTTGTATCGGTGCGCGAAGACCGTGCGGCAGGTGCCTTCGACGATACTGGCCGGCAATGCCACAATGGACCCGACACCCACGCCCTTCTTTTTGAAGATGAGTGTCTTGTTCTTGATCGTGAAAAGCGCATCATGTCGCTGCGCGAGGCGCTGGACGACATGCAGGTCGCTTTCATCCTGTTGTGCGAACCACTTGTATTGATGCGATCCGACCTCATCGTCCACTTTCGGGGAGAGACCGTTCTCGCCGGCAATCTGCTCGACGATCTGCTTGACCGTCTTATTGTCCCAGTTCCGCGATCGATGCTGCTTGGCCTTCCCGCGCACGTTCGCGCCCTTGCCGTTCACGGTCATGCCGAAGGGAAAGCAGCGTACCTCCGGATCGTCGGAAATGAAGGTTCCGAAATCAGCCACGCCGGATTCGAGATAGCCCAGCTTCGCACCGATTTCGTCACCATTCTGCGGAATCTGGGCGAAGGGCATCCCGTCATTCAGGTCGCAGGAGATCGTGTCGCTGGTTGCCCCTTCCTTGTCGACGATCGTCACAGAGATAAGTCGATCGTTGAACGCCGAAGCGACCGGCTTTCCGTTGACGGTGATTTCGGCGCGCGGCGTCTTCATGATTCTGTTTCTCCGATTGATGTTCGATTCTCGGGGTCGGGGCATCCGAGCGAGCGGCGCAGCTCTACCTCGATCACGGCGGCGTCTTCGACCGTCAGGTCCGGAAGCCGTTGCCGTAGGCGCCGCGGAACGGCAAGCACGTTCGCGTGAACTCTCTCCATCCTATCCCCCCATTCTCGGTTCGCGGCAGCAACGGAGTGAGTGGGGTCAAGGTTAGCCCTTATCCATGCCCGCCCTTGGGCGACGTCGATGCGACCGTCAAATGCTACCGGCAGGCCATCGGCGATGTATTGCGAGACACGGGCGCGGGAAACGCCGATGAGCCTTGCAAACTCGCCCTTTGCCAGCCTCGACGGGTCTCCCTCCCTGTGGTCAGGCATTGTTCCCGCGCTCGGTCTGTTGTCTCCGGGCGGCGTAGATAGATTTTGCCTCATTGGCGAGTTTGGCGGCACCGCCGCGAATGTCCGGCATCGCGGCCTTTCCAATCCGGTCACCGCCGGCCGCGGCGATGCGACTCTGCTCATATGCGCTGATGGCGGCCTCGTCAGACATTCGCGCACCTGCGTATTTCAGCACGAAGGAGGCGACATCCTCCCCGCTCATGGCCGGCGCTGCGACAAGGAGCTCAAGCGCCTTCGTCATACGAACCCCATCCCCCGATACTCCATGCGCGCCTAGTGCGGCGCGGAAGCGATCAATTTGGGCGGCTCGACCAGATTGAATTCCTGCCTCCCGCTCCGCCTTTGCGGCAGCGTCCTTCTTCTGGACGGCTTTCGCCTCATCAAAGATTTCGTCGCCATGGACGGCAGCGAGAACCGCGTTCTGCACCGACTTCGAGGGTTTCATGCTTCTTCTCCTTGGTGTTTGGCCGCCTGCATCGTTAGTTCGCACCATCCGAGAACGCACCTCGGGAAAGGGCGTTTAGGCGTGCAGAGAGGAGGCGTTCAACCGCGCTCGTGAACTTCTCCGGCGATTGAACCGCATCGGAATCGATCTTGAGCACAACCGCGCCGGGGGCGATGTTGATCACAGTCGTGCGTGCTACTTTCTGATCGGTGGCCTGAGGGCGGATTTGCTCGAATAGCGCCGCAACGTCGAAGGGAGCGGCGGCCGAGGGGTGCGGGACCGGCATCGCCGGCATGCCAGGCATTGCCGGCATCTGCGGGGTCGCCACCTTCAACGCCGGCAGGTCGGGTATCTGCAGGGAGCCGGTCAGCGCCGGGACAATTGCCTCGAGAGCCGGCATCTGCGGCATCTCGACCTTCAGGGCCGGAAGTTCTGGGATGGCAAGCTGCAAGGCCGGCAGGCCGGGCATCTGCATCGTGTCTGGGATGTGGGCCGCCGCCGGCAGCGCCATCGCCGAGGAGGCAATCGCCGCATTGCGCAGGATCCGAGCCGTCTTTCCGGCATCATGGACCCGGCCGGCCTGCGGAAAGGTCACGATCTCCGGCCCTTCCTCGCCGACAAGATAGGTGCCTCCGGCTTTCACCGGCCCGCCCTTGGCTCGTGCGCCGTCGACCCCGCCCGAGGAGGATGGCGTTCCGGCAAGCCCAAACGTCACCTTGTTGAGCAGGTTGCTCGCCCCGCTGCGGACGGAAGCAAACGCCTCGGTGATCGAGCTTTTGATGTAGGCCACGATCTCGCCCATCACGGCCTTGATGCCGTCGAACAGGCCGCGCATCAGTGCCGCGCCGGCCTCGACCATGTCGCTCGCCAGCGCCGCGATGCGGGCCGGAAAACCCTTGAACCATGCGACGATCGCATCGACCTTGGTCCGGATGCCGTCCCACATGGATTGCGCAAGCCGCACGCCCTCATCGATCAG
The DNA here is from genome assembly GCA_036678505.1 of Alphaproteobacteria bacterium. GTDB lineage: Bacteria > Pseudomonadota > Alphaproteobacteria > Rhizobiales > Rhizobiaceae > Mesorhizobium. Next base: position 29,971 of record JAZIHP010000008.1, on the reverse strand, counting down.
ATCGAAGCCGAGCAGCCCCCGGAACACACCGCGCAAGAACTGCGCACCGGCGCTCAAGGCCGCACCGATGTAGCGGAGGATGGCCCCGCCGACGCCGGCCCAATCGAAGGACAGGATCGCGGCGGCGATGGTCGCGCCGATCCCGGTGGCTTCCGCGCCCGTGAAGCCGCCCATCAAGGTCGTCCACAGATCGAAAGCCCCGGAAAGGCCGGTGCGGATCAATTCGCCGAATCGAACACCCAGCCCGCCCCAGTCGACCGACAGCAGGAGATCGGTGATCGTGCCGTAGAAACCCGTGATCGCCGTGGATGCGCCGGCCATCATGCCGTTGAAATCGATCGTGCCGATCGCTTGGCTGATCGTGTCGGCGAAGCCGGAGAAAAGCGACTTGGCGTTGGCGACGACATTGTCGACCGTGCCGACGATCCCGGTCAGGGCGGTGCGCGTTTGCTCGACGCCGGCCTGCCAATAGCCGCCGAGGTCGATCGACGACAAGATGTTGCCGATCCAGTCCCGCGCGGCGGCGAAGCCATCGACGAGGCTACGCGCGGCCGACTGGCCGATCTCGGACCAGCTCATTGTCGACCACGCATCCATGACCTTGCGCGGCAGTTCGACCAGAGAGACGAGCGCCTGGCCGGCGAAGTTGCCGATCGCCATTCCGGCCGATGTCCATTTGCCGCCCATCTCGTCGACCGGCCCGAGCAGCCCAGAAACCCAGCCGCTCAATGTAGCGAAGCCATCAATGGCAGGAGCGAGCGCGGATCGTATCGGCTCGATCGCCCGTGAGAACGCACCTCGGAACGCCTCGAAGGCGATCGTGATGCCGGTCCAGTTGTTGTAGATCCACGTTCCGGCAGCCGCCAACGCGACGAGCACTGCCCCAACGCCCGTTCCGATCACGGCGATGCGAAGCGCCCGAAAGGCGACTGTGACCAGCTTCACCGGATTGAGCAGCGTCGTCACCGCGCCGGCGGCTGCAGAGAAGGTTGCGCGGCCCAGTGCGCGCCCGGCCGTCAGGGCTGCGATGCCCATGTCGAGCAGCGCGCCCTTCATGAACAGGCCGGTGAAACCGAAGGCCGTGGTCGCGACCCGGAAGCCGATGAGCGCCGCAGTCACGCCGACGATCGCTTGCGTCAAGCGCGGGAACCGCTGGGCAAGATCGCTGATCGAGGTGATGACCGGCCCAACCTTCTCGACGATCGAGTTGATGGCCGGCAGGAGCGCATCGCCGACGCTGCGCGCCAGATCGCTCGTGCGCTGGCGCAGAAGCTGTAAGGCGTTGGCCGTGGTCTTCGACCGCTGGAGATACTCCTCGTTCGCCGAGCCGGCATATTCCGTTCGGTCGGCGACGAGCGCGAGGGTTTCCGCGAGCAGTTCCGAGTTGGTGATAAGCGGGCCGAGCGCGCGGGCCTCATCGCCGAACAGGTCGGAAACGAGTGCGGCGCGCATGTGATCTGGAACTTTTCGGATCCGCGCCAGCACCATCTGGATCGTGCCGACCGCATCCTTCTGCATGTCCTTCGCAACATTGCGAGAGGTGAGGCCAAGCTGCCGATAGGCGGCCTGTTGCCGCCCCGTCGCGGATGCGCCGCGGGTGAGCGCGCGGCCCATGTTGCGGAAGGACGTTGCCGCCACCTCGGATTGTGCGCCAGCCCCGATCATGGCGGCACCGAAGGCTGCGGCCTGTTCGGCGGTCAGGCCGAAGTCTTTTGCCTGCGCGCCAACGGTATTCACCATGCTCAAGATCGCCGGAGCGTTCGCAGCGGAGTTATTGCCCAGATGATTGATCGCGTCGGCGAGCAGGCCGGTATCGGTAATGTTGAGGCCAAGCGCGGCCTTCAGTTTCGCCAGCGCCTCGCCGGCGCTGTCCGCGCTGACCTCCCAGGCCACGCCGACCTTCGCCGCCATCTCGGCGAAAGGAAGAAGATCGTCGACCGCGATATTCGACTGGCCGGCGGCCGCAACGATTGCCGCGATACCCTCGGCCGTCATGGGGATTTCGGTCGATAGGCGTCGGATGTCCTTCCCCATCTGCTGAAACGCCATCGGCGTCGGGAAGTCGACAACCTTGCGCACGTCCGCCATCGCGCTTTCGAAGTCGATGGCAGCATTGATCGGCGCGGAGAGGCCGCGATAGAGCGCCCAGCCAGCACCGACCGCATCCATCATGCGGCCGCGCATGGCGTTGAGGCGTTCGGTGTTCCGCTGGCTGGCCGCCGTCATCCGCTCGATCGCGGCGGAAACGCCCTTCGCTGGGCCGGTGACCCGGTCCAGCAGGGAAACGATCAGCTTGGAATTCAGGACGCTCATCGCGATGCCTTTCCGTGCTTTGCCTTGATGAGGCGGGCGGTGGCTTCAAGGTAGCTGCGGGTCTTCGCGACCGGCCACGCCTCGATCGCGTCGACGGGCGTGTGCAACTCACTCGCAAGCAGCACGATTACGTCGCGCCAGTTCCCACCGCCTCGCCTTGCTCCCCCATGAGTTCACCGACCTCGGCGAGGATTGCGTTGAAGTCGGCCATGCCCAATTTCTGCATCGTCGGCAGGTCAACGCCGGCCATGCCGGAGAGGATGGCGAGTATCTTGGTGAAGTCGCCCTGCACGGCGTCTGCGCGGCAGGCATCGCCGGTCGTCGCTTCGCGGAAGGTCAGCTTCGTCAGGGTGACGGCCTTCTCACCTTCGCCCTGGGTGATTGGCTTCTTCAGGTTGATGGTGACGGTTTCAGACATGGGACATCTCCTTGATGATCTGCGCCGGCAGAGTGGCGCGGGACACGATTTCACCGATGGAGATCGTGCTGGCGGTGATAGCGATGGCCGGCGCGGCGACCCTGCGCAAGCTGGCGTTCAAGTCCTCGATCTCTTCGAGGAGATCGAGGGTTCGCGCGACGGCGGGATTCAGAAGTCGGTGCATTGCGGCCTCCGGTTGAGGGGATGCCCCTCCCGAATTTGCCGGCTCGGGAGGGGCGAGGGTCCGGAGAAGCAAGAAGCCTGCGATGGCCTCCGAACCCAACTCAAAATGACGAAATTGCTATATACTTTAGGACTTTAGGCTCAATTTTAGTTGGCGACTTTAGGCTTCTGAAATCGTGTGAGACTGGCGAAGGTTCGGGCGCAACTCCGCCCGTGGGCGAAGCTGCAAGGATACGGTCCCTAGTCGGGGGGGGGCGAAAGCTCTGCATCCGGCGCGAGTAGGATGGCCGGATCGGCTTTCGCGCGGCGCGCGATGTAGCTGCCGGTCGCATCCTCCATCTCGCGGATAGCGACTTCTTCGGCGATCTCCGCTGTCAGCAACTTTGTTTCAATGGTCTCAAGAGCGGCGGCGCGCTGCTTGGGCGAGATGCCGCCCTTCCGCTCGACATCCGCAAGGAGCGACTCTCGCAGTGCGTCGGGGGCAAGATGTGCCAGCAGGAAGAAGGGGCGCCTCTGCATCAAGTTGCTGAAGAGGGCATCGAAAGTCGAGGCGGTCGCAGAAACTGACGTCAGCATGTTTTGGCTGATAAGGCTCTCTCTGCGCGCCTCGGCGATCACACCGCCAATTCTCGCGGCGATCGTTTCGAAATCGTCGCTCTGACGCTCAACTTGACGGCGCTCGCGATGCAAAGCGTCGATCTGACCACGGATTTCCTCGAGATCAGCGGAAGCCTCGCGCATCGCCTCGGCGATGGTGTTGCGAGCTTTCGTCACTGCGGAAATCATGCCTGTCCCTCCTCATTGAGCGAGGCGTACCAATCCAGATACTCCTGCCGATCTCGCCAAGGCTGGCTGTCGACTTGCTTCCGAATATCATCGAGATTGTCGGCCTTGCGTTCGTCGACATATTTCTCGATGGGGTTCCAAACCGACAAAATGCTCTGAATCTCGTTGGACACTGCGGCATAGTTTGCCTCCGCTGCATCGGATTCTGCTTGAAGCTGACGGATCCGGGCAGCCAGGTCGTCGGGTACTTTCGTCCTTTCGTCTATAAATCGACGCGCCTGACGTTCCTGTGCAGCGAGGTTCGAGGAGGCATTGCGACGATCCTTGTCGGCCTGCTCGGCCATGCCCATGCAGCCCGCGCTTCGGCGACGATATGCCTCGATCCGGGCAGGATCGATTGAGAAACCACGACGGCCCGCGCGTGGGGCTTCCCGGCGACCGGCGCCGATCGTTGACGAAGGCGCTGTAGCCGTGCCGTTCTTGCTGCTGGCTGCGCCTCGCCGAGCAGCGTAGACGCTACCCGCCAGCCCCGCCAACGGCGTCGCGTTGCCTCCTGCCGCCGAGGCGGTTGTGGGCGAGAAAGGATTGTCAAACTTGAGCATCGCCACCTCCATTCGACTCCGAAGGTGCGATGATTTGCGCTGGCCGCGCCACATGATTGCAGTAAAATTGCAGAAGTTTACTTCCGCTGCCTGTCGAAGCTGACGTCGAGATCATCGGCAATGGTGCGCCAGCCCTTCGGCGAAATCCCGCGCAGCGCCAATCTCTCGAAGAATGCAGCTTGGGTGCCAGATGGTGCTGGATCGCCGGGCCGCCAACGGTCCCAAGCCACCGCGATTAGCTTTGCTGCCGCGGTCATCGACATGCCCGGATAGTGATCTGCCCAGATTTGCCGCAGCGTCAGCCGCCGCGCTGCGCGGTCGCTGAAAACTGTGACCGCCTCGCGGGTGAGGTCATCAAGCACGAGAACGAGATCGTCGTAGTCGATCTGCCGGCCAGCCCTCCGCGCCACCAGAACGCGGCCCAGCGCCGCAAGAAGCTGGTCTTTTCGAGCATCAACCTGTGAAACGTCAGCCATGACAACCACCGTAAAGCTGACAACTCTGACAACCCAACTTTTTTGCCGGTGCGACTGGCAATCTATCGGGCGCTTCTCCGCCCGTGGATGGTGCCTGTAGGATACGGTCCCTTTTACGGCCGGTCTGTTGCCAAGTAGGCGTCAATAATGCCTTCCGCCCCAAATTTATAGCCAGCGTCCCAAATCTTCTCCTATCTCCCCAAATTCGCTCTCCTGTAACTCTTTGAAAAATATGAGTGAAGATCAAAAGGTGGGACGCTAGGGGCGCTAGGGAAGGTAATCTCCAATACGCGCATAGAAAAATATGGATGCTTTTAGCGCATAATCTTTGTCGAAGGTCGTAATGTATGCGCGCGCGCATAGGAAAACCGGAAACTACCGCCCCTAGCGTCCCTAGCGCCCTATCGCACTGTTTTATTGATGTATTCTCTTGGGCCGATAGCCGGAACACGGCATTTCTATCGTCCCTGAATACCCTTACCGCCCCAACCGGACACCATTTCCTGCGATCGGTTATGGCGGAGCGCAGGGTAGAAGCGCCAGCACAGTTCGACCGAACATCACGATGCAGACTGCAAGGCTGCTTCCTTTCGCTGTCAATTGTCAAGCATGGCAGCGTGGCGCGTTGGCGGTCCCTCGATCGCTCTTCGCCTAGGGACGGAAATGCCATAGGTTCGCGACGGCTCAAAAAGGGGTCCGGGAAATGGAGCCTCACGGCGAGCCGGTGAGTTCAATGCCGAGATAGACGGTAGAATAGCACTTCCTGCGAGGGATGCCGCACGCGCCCGCTAAACGCCCGAACATAGATCGGGAAATTGAAGGCATTCGCGTCGACAACGCCCATTGCTGGTAGGACTCGAATAGCAGGCTGGCGGGAACCTCGGCGGTAGGATTGAAGTTTGTGCAGTCGGCGAGGAATTGACGGAAGCGGCCGAGTTTAAGTTCATCATGGCGCGGCGGCTTGCGCGAAACTTCGGGCAGACCGAGTTGCCGCCAAAGTCTCCGCGCTGCGCCAACGCCGAATGTATGCCTCGCCTCCTCAACCAGGGCGCGCTTCCGTTCAACAAGCGTGAAATCGAACTCTAGCTGGGCATCGCCGGCGGCAGACCCGCGAACCGAATCGCCCGTTCGAGCGCGAGATCGAGACGATTTTCGAGTTTCAACTTTCTGACATTCTGTGCTTGTATGTGCCGCTTGAGAAGTTGAAACATCTGTTCGATGCTTTGCCTTTCCGACTGGCCTGTCACGCCGGAGGTCGCGGGTTCGAGCCCCGTCACTCGCGCCATTTTCCAATGACATGGAAACATAGTGTTGAACCGACGCTTTGAATGTCCGAGCGACGATTCAAAACCTGGTGTTTCTCTCCACAGTTGTTCTTTCAGACATATCGGTCACGGTTGCGCAGCGGGCGCTCCGACGAACGCGGCTTGCGCCGCGCCAGCTTCCTTTCCTCAGCCGCATTTGTACGGCGTCGGACGATTCCGCCTGACCGCAAAATGCTTCAAGGCCGGCCGCCTTCAGGCGCTTCGTGATGATGATTTCCGTGGGCACGATCGCCGTGGGCACGATAAGCATGGGCACGGTCGCAATGGGCCCCCCGGTTGCGGCGGCCGATGATGCGGGCGGCGCCGCTCTCCCTGCGCCAGTCAATTCCTTGAGTACGCGCGCCTGCCATGCGCTCGACTTATCCTTGTCGCAGCCGGCATCCGCGAACGACACGCCATGCTTGCCGCAAGGCCGAGGCCGTCGGCCCTGCGCAGGAGATATTCAGGCTCGGGATGGATGCCGGAATTGCGCAAGAAGATCGTGGAGGCCATGCTAAAGCATGTCGCCCGAAAGTGGGAACCGGTTTCGGGGCAACGACATGCGTAAAAAAGAATTTAAAGCGCAGGAAGCGAATCTGAAGGATCGCGGCACGCTTTAGGAGCGGACATGGCCTCCGCACCCCTCCAAGGGCGTGCAGCACACCTGTGCAGGCTATCCTGCGATTGCCCCCCGGGCGGGCAGGAACGGGCGCACGGGAGCATTCATGACAGCCTGGCAGCGACCTCGCCGGCAAGAACCAGGCTGCGGCAATTGCGTCCATATATCCGCCGGCCAGCCAGAGCCTGAAACAGGCCACTCCCCAGAGCCGTTCATGTTTTCACGAAATCGCCGAACGGCTCCAGGTCTTTGTCTGGTCGCGTTTCCGAACCGGAAAAGTGTCTCCACTTTTCCTGGAAACGCTCCTGGAGCCGTTCCCAGAACCATTCATGCTTTCACGAAATCGCCGAACGGCTTCAGGTCTTTGTCTGGTCGCGTTTCCGAACCGGAAAAGTGTCTCCACTTTTCCTGGAAACGCTCCTGAAGCCGTTCCCAGAACCATTCATGCTTTCACGAAATCGCCGAACGGCTTCAGGTCTTTGTCTGGTCGCGTTTCCGAACCGGAAAAGTGTTCCACTTTTCCTGGAAACGCTCCTAGTTGACAGCGTCCTTGAGGCCCTTGCCGGCAGTGAACTTCGGCACGGTGCGAGCGGGGATCTGAACTTCGGCGCCGGTCTGCGGATTACGGCCGGTCGAAGCGGCGCGCTTGGACACAGAGAAGTTGCCAAAACCGACAAGCCGGACGTCCCCACCATTCTTCAGTTCGCCGGTGATGACGGAGAAAACCGCATCAACCGCCGACTGTGCGTCAGCCTTGGAGAGTTTCGCAGCATCGGCGACAGCGGACACCAGTTCGTTCTTGTTCATAAACTTTCCCTTTCATGAGAAAACCGGGACGAAAGACTCATCCGGCAGGAGCTGAACCTTAAAAAGAAGCGAGGCCGCAACCAAGCAAAATCACGGCTTTCAGCCCCGAAAATCCCCTGTTTTCCGGGCTTTTCTGCAAAAAAGGCCGGGCTTTTTGCCCGGCCTTTCGAATCATGCACCGCAATGTGAGCAGCTGCTAATGCGCCAGAGATTTTCCGGCGTCGTCAGTGGTGTCGACGGCAGCCGGCGCACCAACCGGCTCGACCCACTCGATCGGCTCCGGCATGCGCACCAGCGCGTGCCGGAGAACCTCGCCCACGCGGCTGACCGGGACGATTTCCAGACCGTTCTTCACGTTGTCCGGAATCTCGGCGAGATCCTTGGCGTTCTCTTCCGGGATCAGCACCTTCTTGATGCCGCCACGAAGCGCGGCCAGCAGCTTCTCCTTCAGTCCGCCGATCGGCAGCACACGGCCGCGCAGCGTCACCTCGCCGGTCATCGCCACGTCAGCCCGCACCGGAATGCCGGTCAACACCGAAACGATGGCCGTGACCATGGCGATGCCGGCCGAAGGACCGTCCTTGGGCGTCGCGCCTTCGGGAACGTGGACGTGAATATCGCGCTTGTCGAAAAGCGGCGGCTCCACGCCGAAATCGATGGCCCGCGAGCGGACATAGGATGCCGCGGCGGAAATTGATTCCTTCATCACGTCCTTCAGGTTGCCGGTCACGGTCATGCGACCCTTGCCCGGCATCATGACGCCCTCGATGGTCAGCAATTCGCCGCCGACCTCGGTCCACGCCAGACCGGTGACGACACCGACCTGATCGTCCGTCTCGGCCATGCCGAAGCGATAGCGCTCGACACCGAGATACTGGTCGAGGTTTTCGCGGGTGATCTTCACCGACTTCTTTTTGGTGCGCAGGATCTCCGTCACCGCCTTGCGGCCGAGCTTCATCAATTCGCGCTCCAGAGACCGCACGCCCGCCTCGCGGGTGTAGGTCTGGATGATCGCGCGGATGGCGTCGTCCGTAACCGAGAACTCCTTCGGCTGAAGGGCATGGTCGCGCACCACCTTGGCCATCAGGTGCCGCTTGGCGATCTCGACCTTCTCATCTTCGGTGTAACCGGCGATGCGAATGATCTCCATGCGGTCCATCAGCGGCGCCGGGATGTTGAGCGAGTTCGCCGTCGTCACGAACATCACGCCCGACAGGTCGTATTCGACCTCAAGGTAGTGATCCATGAAGGCGGAGTTCTGCTCGGGATCCAGAACTTCCAGCAGGGCCGAAGACGGATCGCCGCGGAAATCCTGCCCCAGCTTGTCGATCTCGTCGAGAAGGAACAGCGGGTTGGACTTCTTCGCCTTCTTCATCGACTGGATGACCTTGCCGGGCATCGAGCCGATATAGGTGCGGCGGTGACCGCGGATCTCGGCCTCGTCACGCACGCCGCCCAGCGCCATGCGCACGAATTCGCGACCCGTCGCCTTGGCGATCGACTTGCCAAGCGAAGTCTTGCCGACGCCGGGAGGGCCGACGAGGCACAGGATGGGGCCTTTGAGCTTCTTCTGACGGCTCTGCACGGCCAGATACTCGACGATGCGCTCCTTGACCTTCTCAAGCCCGTAGTGATCGGCATCGAGCACGCCCTCGGCGAATTCGAGGTCCTGCTTGACCTTGGAGTTGCGGCCCCACGGAATCGACAGCAGCCAGTCGAGATAGTTGCGCACGACGGTGGCTTCCGCCGACATCGGCGACATGGTGCGCAGCTTCTTCAGCTCCGCTTCCGCCTTCTCGCGCGCTTCCTTTGAAAGCCGGGTCTTCTTGATGCGCGCTTCCAGTTCGGCGGCTTCGTCGCGGCCGTCCTCGCCCTCGCCGAGCTCCTTCTGGATCGCCTTCATCTGCTCGTTGAGATAGTATTCGCGCTGGGTCTTCTCCATCTGGCGCTTGACGCGCGAGCGGATGCGCTTCTCCACCTGGAGCACGGAAATCTCCGCTTCCATGAAGCCCATGGCGCGCTCAAGACGCTCCTTCACCGACAGGGTGGCCAGCATTTCCTGCTTTTCAGGAATCTTGATGGCCAGATGCGAGGCAACCGTATCGGCGAGCTTGGAATAATCCTCGATCTGGCTGGCCGCCCCCACCACCTCGGGAGAAATCTTCTTGTTCAGCTTCACATAGTTTTCGAAGTCCGAGATCACGGAGCGGGCAAGCGCCTCGACCTCGACCTCGTCATCGCTCGTCTCCTCCAGCGAGGACGCGTGCGCCTCGTGGAAATCCGTGCGGTCGGTGAAGTTGTCGATGCGCGCGCGCGCGGTACCCTCGACCAGCACCTTGACGGTGCCGTCGGGCAGCTTCAGCAACTGCAATACATTGGCGAGCGTGCCCACCTCGTAGATGGCGTCGGCTTCGGGATCATCGTCGGCGGCGTTTATCTGGGTGGCGAGCAGGATCTGCTTTTCCTGCCCCATCACTTCCTCAAGCGCCTTGATCGATTTTTCACGGCCGACAAAGAGCGGCACGATCATATGCGGAAAGACCACGATGTCGCGCAGGGGAAGAACCGCGAACACACCGCTGCCTGCGGACCGGGCTGTTTTGGCCATTGTCAAACCTTTCCTTCGCGCACGCCTTCAGCCGAACGCGAATCCTATATTAACGACCGGGGATCGTTCCGCCTACCTCCGTTTGCGACGGAGGCTCATGCAGCACGGACTTAATGCCCCGAACTTATCCGTTAGGTGGATGCCGGCAAGGCAAAGATCAAGTGGCGATATGCGCCACGAACCGGAGGAGGCCTTGAAGCGGCTCCGGCGCGCTTCACCCAGGCCCGTTCACGGGGCGCGCAGAGCCCTGTCTTGCGAATCAGCCCGCCATTGCGCCTGAGAGCCCTGCGCCTGCGAGACAAGGGCCCGCAGACCGCTTAGAGCCGTTCGTGACTTCACGGAACCGCCGAACGGCTCCAGGTCTTTGTCTTGCCGCGTTTGCGAACCGGAAAAATGTTTCCACTTTTCCTGGAACCGCGCCAGCGGTTTCCGGGCGTGATGACGTCAGGCGCTGACGTTGCCCTTCTTTTCCTTGGTGTCGGAGTAGATGTAGAGCGGACGCGCATTGCCCGACACCACCTCTTCGGAGATGACGACCTCGCGCACGCCTTCCAGCGCCGGCAGCTCGAACATGGAGTCCAGCAGGATCGCTTCCATGATCGAGCGCAGGCCGCGCGCGCCGGTCTTGCGCTCGATGGCGCGGCGGGCGATTGCGGCGAGCGCGTTCTCATGGAAGGTCAGTTCGACGTTCTCCATCTCGAACAGGCGCTGATACTGCTTGACCAGCGCATTTTTCGGCTCGGACAGGATCTGGACCAGGGCGGCCTCGTCAAGGTCCTCAAGCGTCGCCAGAACCGGCAGACGGCCGACGAACTCGGGGATCAGACCGAATTTGAGCAGGTCCTCCGGCTCCACCTGGCGGAACAATTCGCCCGTGCGGCGTTCTTCCGGCGAGGCGACGCTGGCGCCGAAACCGATCGAGGTCTTGCGGCCGCGGTCGGAGATGATCCGGTCGAGTCCGGCAAAGGCGCCCCCGCAGATGAACAGGATGTTGGCCGTGTCGACCTGCAGGAATTCCTGCTGCGGGTGCTTGCGCCCGCCCTGGGGCGGCACGGAGGCGACCGTGCCTTCCATGATCTTCAGCAGCGCCTGCTGGACGCCCTCGCCCGACACGTCGCGGGTGATCGAGGGATTGTCGGACTTGCGGCTGATCTTGTCGATCTCGTCGATATAGACGATGCCGCGCTGGGCGCGCTCGACATTGTAGTCGGCCGACTGGAGCAGCTTGAGAATGATGTTCTCGACATCCTCGCCGACATAACCCGCTTCGGTGAGCGTGGTGGCGTCGGCCATGGTGAAGGGAACGTCGATGATGCGCGCCAGCGTCTGCGCCAGCAACGTCTTGCCGCAGCCGGTCGGGCCGATGAGCAGGATGTTGGACTTCGACAGCTCGACGTCGTTGCTCTTGCTGGCATGGGCAAGACGCTTGTAATGGTTGTGGACGGCGACCGACAGGACGCGCTTGGCGTGCGGCTGGCCGATCACATAATCGTCGAGAACCGTGATGATTTCCTGCGGCGTGGGCACACCCTCGCGCGACTTCACCATCGAGGTCTTGTTTTCCTCGCGGATGATGTCCATGCACAGTTCGACGCACTCGTCGCAGATGAACACCGTGGGACCGGCGATCAGCTTGCGCACTTCGTGCTGGCTCTTGCCGCAGAACGAGCAATAGAGCGTGTTCTTGGAATCTCCGCCGCCGCTGCTGCTGACCTTGCTCATCTTCCAGTCCTTTCATGACCGTCCACCGGGGCCCCGATCAGCAGGCGCCCTCCCGTGAGCCGGGGAAATCCGCCCTTACCAACCTGTCGGCACTTGCAACGCATTCCGTACGAAACACCAATCAGAAAACGCGGCAATGATTCTCTTAAAGCCCGTGCTGAAACTAAGCCGTCGAAAATCAACATTGCCTTAACGTAGGCAATCGCGCGAGCCGTGGGAACAGCAAATTGTGGCCGAAATGCCGCAAACCTTCTCAAAAGCGCGTCTTTCCGGCCAAAGCCTGCCTCATGCCGAAGCGGCGTCCGCCTCGGCGGCCTCGCGCGTGGAATGAACCTTGTCGATCAGCCCGAAAGCCAGCGCCTCTTCCGCAGTCATGAAATGGTCGCGGTCGAGCGTCTTTTCAATGCTCTCATAGTCCTTGCCGGTGTGCTTGACATAGACCTCGTTGAGACGGCGCTTGAGCTTGATGATGTCCTGGGCGTGGCGCTCGATGTCGGATGCCTGGCCCTGGAAGCCGCCCGAGGGCTGGTGGACCATGATGCGCGCATTGGGCGTCGCAAAGCGCATGCCGGGCTCTCCCGCGCACAGCAGCAGCGAGCCCATGGAGGCGGCCTGACCGATGCACAGCGTGGAAACAGCGGGCTTGATGAACTGCATGGTGTCGTAGATAGCCATGCCGCTCGTGACCACGCCGCCCGGCGAATTGATGTAGAGCGAGATTTCCTTCTTCGGATTCTCGGCTTCCAGGAACAGAAGCTGCGCGCAAACCAGCGTCGCCATGCCGTCCTCGACCGGACCCGTGATGAAAATGATGCGCTCCTTGAGGAGGCGGGAGAAAATATCGTAGGCCCGCTCGCCGCGATTGGTCTGCTCGACCACCATCGGAACGAGGTTCATATAGGTTTCGATCGGGTCTCTCATGAAGTGTCCTTGTCGAGATGGTCCGGCACGGAACGATGGCAAGGCCGGCATTGAATCATTCTGGCTTCTCATCCCGTAAATAGGATGGCCTCTCACCCTTGCGCAAGGGTGAGACTGTTGCAGTTATCGTTAAGATTGCCGCGAGCCGGAATGAAACCCCGGCTCATCTCCCTCGCGGCGGCGGTGACGAAGAAACCGGCGCAGGCCGCGAAAAATGCGGCCACAGCGCCGCCCGACGATATCCCGGCACGATCCGCCGGATGCTCAGAGGCGGATCACATACTCCTTGCGAGTCGTTTCAAGGACTTCCCAGCTTCCCCTGAAGCCCGGCCTGAGGATGAAAGAATCGCCGGCGCGCACGGTTTTTGCCTCACCGCCCTCTTCCGTGATCACCGAAACACCGGATAGAATGCGGCAATATTCCCATTCGTCATATTCGATGCGCCATTTGCCGGGCGTCGATTCCCAGACGCCCGCATAAAGGCCGCCGTCACGCTGCTCGGCATTCCATGTGCGGAACATGGGCGCGCCGGACATGATTCGCTCCGGCGCGGGCGCTCCGGTTTCCGGCTCGATGCCGGAAATGTCGAGGGTAAGGAATTTCTGTTCCGGCATATTTTATCCAGTTTCGTCCAGGCCAGGAAAAAGGGCTCCGGTTCGATCCGGAGCCCTGACCGGCATGAAGATCAGGCCCTGGCCAGCGCCTGTTCCAGATCGGCGATGATGTCTTTCACATCCTCGATGCCGATCGACAGGCGGACCGTGTCGGGACCGGCGCCGGCAAGCGTCTTCTGCTCATCGGAAAGCTGGCGGTGCGTGGTCGAAGCCGGATGGATCACCAGAGACTTGGTATCGCCGACATTGGCCAGATGAGAGAACATCTCCAGCCCCTCGACGAACTTCACGCCGGCGTCATAGCCGCCCTTCAGGCCGAAGGTGAACACCGCGCCCGCGCCCTGCGGCGCATATTTCTTCTGGAGCGCGTTGTTCGGATCGGAGGCAAGGCCCGGATAGGAAACCCAGGACACCTTGGGGTGCTTCGACAGCCATTCGGCCACGGCCAGCGCATTGTCGCAATGGCGCTGCATGCGCAGCGGCAGGGTTTCAAGGCCGGTGAGGATCATGAAGGCGTTGAAGGGCGAGATGGCCGGGCCGAAATCGCGCAGGCCAAGCACGCGCGTGGCGATGGCGAAGGCGAAATTGCCAAAGGTCTGATGAAGGACGATGCCGCCATATTCCGGACGCGGTTCCGACAGCATCGGGTACTTGCCGGATTTCGACCAGTCGAAGGTGCCGCCATCGACAATGATGCCGCCGACGGAATTGCCGTGACCGCCGATGAACTTGGTCAGCGAGTGAACGACGACATCGGCGCCATGCTCGATCGGGCGCACCAGATAGGGCGAGGCCAGCGTGTTGTCGACCACCAGCGGCAGGCCGTGCCTGTGGGCGATGTCGGCAATGGCCGCGATATCGACGAATTCGCCATTCGGATTGGCCAGGCTCTCGACAAAGATGAACTTGGTCTTCTCATCGATCTGGGACTCGAAGGTCGACAGATCCTTCGGGTCGCCCCAGCGCACTTCCCAGCCGAAATTCTTGAAGGCATGGCCGAACTGGTTGATCGTGCCGCCATAAAGGCGGCGCGCGGCGATGAAGTTTTCGCCGGTCTTCAGCAGCGTATGCGCCACGAGAAGCTGCGCGGCATGGCCGGAAGCCACGGCAAGCGCTGCCGTGCCGCCCTCAAGTGCTGCCACCCGCTCTTCAAGCGCGCCCTGCGTCGGGTTCATGATGCGGGTGTAGATGTTTCCGAAAGCCTGCAATCCGAACAGCGACGCCGCATGATCGGCATCGTTGAAGACGTAGGAAGTGGTCTGGTAAATGGGAACCGCACGGGCCCCGGTGGTCGGATCCGGCTTTGCGCCTGCATGAACGGCGAGCGTGTTGAAGCCGGGGGCATTCTGCGACATTTCATTCCTCCAGAAAGGGAAAATCGGAAACTCAATGCTATCATTGAGACCGGCAAGGCAAGTTGCAAAGCGAAAATCACCACACCGCCGATTGATTTGAAACAGAAACTTCCGGTTTCAGCCGCACGGAAGAATAATATTCCAATTTCCCGCTTTCCTCCCGGCCGGAACCGCCCTTCGCGCCAATGTAAACCAGACTTTCGGACCGGTTGGATGTTTCCCGGCAAATGTGCTTCTCATACGCAGCATTCGACCGGAGCCATGCCATGCCAGCACAGACTACGCATAAACCCGGCCTGACGGTAGATCAGGTCAACGAACTGATGAAGACCATCTATCCGCAACTGAACGAGGGCGGACGCGATTATGAAGCCATCGACGTGTCTTGCGGAGGCTGCACGGTGCGCCTCAACGCGGACGAACGTCACCTGCGCCCCGGCGGCACGGTATCCGGCCCCACGCTTTTCACCCTCGCCGATATTGGCGGCTATGTTCTGGTGCTGACCCATGCCGGCGCCGATGCGCTTTCGGTAACGACCAACCTGAACATCAATTTCACGCGCAAGGCCGAAGCCGGCCCCATCGACGCGCATTGCCGGATACTCAAGCTCGGCAGAAGCCTCATGGTGTTCGATGCCGACATCGTGGCCGGGCCGGACAGGCTGACGGTGGCGCACGCCACAGGCACCTATTCCATCCCGCCCGCGGCGAAGAAATCCGCCTGAGCAGAGAACAGATTTCCACGATGCTCGATCTGCTGAACCTGATCGCAACCTCGGTTCTGGCCGTTGCCGCCGTCATCATCGCCCGCAACGCCAACTCGATCTCCCGCAACGCCAACGAACTGGCCGACCATTCCAATCAAATTTCGCAGCAGGCGATCAGGCTGGAAGCCGACAAGCAGCTCATCGAATGGGGGCAACGCGTACTGGGCTGCGCGTCATCGCTCGTCGCGTTGCGCACTCTGAAGCAGGGTGAGATCGACAATGAGGACTTCCTCCGGAAACGACGCGAATTGCGGGCGACGCTTTATGCGCTGAAGGAGGAAGGCCAGATGTTTTTCCGGGTTTCGGGAAACCTCGACGGAATGAAGATCCCGCCCGCCCTCAAAGCCATCCATGATCTGACGGAGCTCACACATGGCAAGATCTTCAGGCTGCCAACGCAGGAGTATGACGCCGACGGCGTGCGGGATCTGCGCAGGAAGGTGCGCGCCGTCATCGACGACATTCAGGACCGGGTTTCGGATCACTGGGTGAGGTAAAATAATACCTTAGCCGTAATTCTATGTTTCCATTGAATATTTCAGGATTATTCCCGAAAACGGGAACTTGACGCGACTTGCGCCCTCTCCTATAAGCCCACGCAGACAGTGGTCCTCCCCGGCCGTCGTCTGCCGTTGGCCGCGCAAGCGTCCAACTCAAGCAACAAGAAACGCCGTGCCGGCCGCAAGGCAGGCAGGGTCTCAAACGGAAACAAAACCATGACAACCTTTTCGCAGAAGCCTGCGGACGTGGTGAAGAAGTGGGTGCTGATCGACGCCGAAGGTCTCGTCGTCGGCCGCCTCGCCTCTCTCGTCGCCAACCGTCTGCGCGGCAAGCACAAGCCCACCTTCACCCCCCATGTCGACGACGGTGACAATGTCATCATCGTCAATGCCGACAAGGTGGTGCTCACGGGCAAGAAGTACACCGACAAGAAGTACTACTGGCACACCGGCCATCCCGGCGGCATCAAGGAGCGCACCGCGCGCCAGATCATCGAAGGCCGCTTCCCGGAGCGCGTTCTGGAGAAGGCCGTCGAGCGCATGATTCCGCGCGGGCCCCTCGGCCGCCGCCAGATGAAGAACCTGCGCGTCTATGCAGGCACCGATCATCCCCACACCGCCCAGCAGCCCGAAACGCTCGACGTCGGCGCGCTGAACGCCAAGAACAAGAGGGCCTCGTAATGGCTGAGCAGCTTTCCTCGCTCGCAGAACTCGGCTCCGTCGCCCAGGCTTCGCAGCCGGCCGCGCCGGTCCACGTCCAGAAGCTCGACAAGTCGGGCCGCGCCTATGCCACCGGCAAGCGCAAGGACGCCATCGCCCGCGTCTGGGTCAAGCCCGGCTCCGGCAAGATCGTCATCAACGGCAAGGAGTACGACAAGTACTTCGCCCGCCCGGTTCTCCAGATGATCCTCAACCAGCCGATCGTCGCCACCAACCGCATCGACCAGTACGACATCGTCGCCACCGTGGCCGGCGGCGGCCTGTCGGGTCAGGCCGGCGCCGTGCGCCACGGCATTTCCAAGGCTCTCACCTATTACGAGCCGGAACTGCGCGGCGTGCTGAAGAAGGGCGGTTTCCTCACCCGCGACAGCCGCGTGGTGGAACGCAAGAAGTACGGCCGCGCCAAGGCCCGCCGCTCCTTCCAGTTCTCCAAGCGCTGATCCGCTTCCGGTTTCAGACATCGAAAAGGCCGCCTTCGGGCGGCCTTTTCATATCGCGGCCTTCTCATATCGTTGCCCGGAGGCCGGCTCCCACTTTCCGGCGATTGCACCCGCATCAGCGAAGAACGGGCGCGAAGAACAGGCAAGCGGCCGGGCGGCGGTGCTTCCCGACCATTCGCATCGGAACCGCTCCGCCGCAGGCGCCGGGGTGCGATCCATGCGGAGGCCACGACGCTCAACACGAAGCAAGGCGGTTTGTGGGGGAAATGAAAAAGGCCCCGACGAGCGGGGCCTTTTTGAATTTCAGAACGAACCGGAGATCAATTTCCGCCGGCCTTCGCCTTTTCCTGCTCTTCCTTGAGCTTCTTGGCGAAGTCCTCGTTGTTCTTGCTCACGAACTCCTGAAGCTTCTTCTGGCGCTCTTCAATATCCGACTGCTGGAGTGCGGGACCGTCGAACGCGCCGGTGAAGCCTTCCAGCGAAATCTGGATCGGGTTCGGCTGGTTCTGGAAATTGACCGAGGTCAGCTGGATCTGCGAGCCCTTCTTGAACGAGGCGACGAGCTGGTCGGTCATCGGAACCTCGGCCACGCAGCGATCCGGGAAACAGATCACGTAATCGAGCTTCTGCGCCTTGCCGCCATCGACCTGGAGAGCGATGCCCGGAGGCACGAGACGGCCGCTCGGCACGGTGACCTGGAAGACCTTGCGGTTTACCTTGCCGCGCAGGTCGATCATGCTGACGCCGGTGACGAGTTGTCCGTTGCCGGCGGTCACGATGTTCTGCACGTTGCAGATATCGACATCTTCCTGCTTGGAACAGGCCTTGAACCAGCCCTGCGGAATCTGCTGTGCCGAAGCCTGCGGCAACCCGGCTGCGAGGAACCCGGCCACGCCAGCGGCCATGACCGACAGGCGGTATGCTTTGGATTTCAGGCTGGACATAAGGTGCGCTTCCTCTCGACTTTGTGCCCGCGGCGCTGGCCCACGCCGCACCGCAACGCTACCTGTTGCGCAAATGCGGCAACAGGATGGCTCGGGCGCGTGTTACACCGCCAGCCTCGCCGAATCCAGTCCGCGCGGCGCATTTCTTGACTGTGACCACCGCATTTGCGCAACGCGTGGTAACTTGGCCACCGAATCACCAAGCCGCGCACAGAGACCCGATATGAGCCGAACCGCTTTCTGGCTGACCGCCGCCCTTTCGCTGCTGTCCCTTGCGCCCCAGAACGCCGGGGCGCAGCACATGGGGGCAGAGCCGCGCCACGCCATTTCCATGCAGGGCGAGCCGGCGCTGCCTCGCAACTTCACCCATTTCGGCTACGCCAACCCCGATGCGCCGAAAGGCGGCGAGATCACCTATTGCGTGGTCGGCACGTTCGACAATCTCAATCCGTTCATCCTCAAAAGCCTGCGCACCACCGCGCGCGGCGTCATCGACACCATTTTCGGCAATTTCGTCTTCGAGCCGCTGATGCAGCGCAACATGGACGAGGCATTCAGCCTCTACGGCCTGCTTGCCGAAAGCGTTGAGATGGACGAGGACCGCAAATGGATCGAGTTCCATATCGACCCGCAGGCCAAATGGTCGGATGGCGAACCTGTCACGCCCGAGGACGTTCTGTTCACTTACGACGTGTTCACCGACAAGGGCCGACCGCCCTATTCCGACCGCATGAAGCGCGTCGAAAAACTGGAGAAGACCGGCGAGCGCAGCGTGCGCTTTACCTTCAACGAGCATGCCGACCGTGAATTTCCGCTGATCATCGCCGCCACGCCGATCGTGCCGAAGCACTTCTTCGACAAGGAGAATTTCGACCGCGGCACGCTGAAACCCGTGACCGGCTCCGGGCCCTATGTCATCGAGCAGGTGGTGCCGGGACAGCGCATCGTCTTCCGCCGCAACGAAAATTACTGGGGTCGCGATATCCCGACCAAGCGCGGTTTCGACAATTTCGACAAGATCACCATCGAATATTTCCTCAACGCCACTGCCCAGTTCGAGGCCTTCAAGAAAGGCATCTGCACCGCCTATGCCGGCCCGCTCTATACGGGCATGGGGCCGCTACAGGTGGAACGCGAGTTCAATTTCGCCGCCGCGCAGGATGGCCGGGTGGCCGTCGAAGCGTTCAATCTCGGCATTCCGCCGGTGGTGACAGGCTTTCTGTTCAACACCCGGCTCTACAAATTCGCCGACCCGACGGTGCGGCGCGCGCTCGGCATGCTCTACGATTTCGAGTGGGCCAACAAGAACATGTTCGGCGGCAAGCTCGCCCGCACCGTGAGCTACTGGCAGGGTTCGGAGCTTTCCGCGCTCGGCCATCCGGCCAGCGAAAAGGAAAAGGCGTTGCTTGCCCCCTTCCCCGACCGGGTTCCGGCGGATGTGATGGACGGCACATGGCGTCCTGCGGTCAATGACGGATCGGGGCAGGATCGCGCGGCGCTGAAGGCCGCGCTCGACCTCCTCAAAAGCGCCGGTTTCCGGATCGAGAACGGGGTCATGCTCGATCCGGACAGCCAGCCCTTCGGCTTCGAAATCCTCACCGCCTCACAGGAGGAGGAGCGGCTGGCTGCTCTTTACCAGCGCACGCTGGGCAAGCTCGGCATCGGGGTGACGATCCGCGCGCTCGACGGCGACCAGATCCAGTCGCGCAAGCAGCGCTTCGATTTCGAGGTGCTGATCGGCTCCAGCGGCTTCAACAATTCGCTGTCGCCCGGCATCGAGCAGATCGGGCGCTGGGGCTCGGAGGCAGCCGATACCGAAGGCTCGTTCAATCTGGCCGGCGTGTCCGATCCGGCGGTCGACGCCGCCATTGCCGCCATGCTGAACGCACGCGAGAAGGACGATTTCGTCGCCGCCGTGCGGGTGCTCGACCGGCTGCTGATTTCCGGCAGCTATATGGTGCCGATGCAGCACAATCCGCAGCAATGGATCGCCTACTGGAACAGGCTTGCCCATCCCGCCAAGGAGCCGCTGTTTGGTTTCCAGTTGCCGACATGGTGGGTTAAACCGAACTGACAGCCCGCGAAAGGGAGCAGGCCATGACCTCCACCGCCCCCGTGACCATCGACGTCGTGTCGGATGTCGTATGCCCGTGGTGTTTCATCGGCATGAAACGGTTGCAGAGGGCCGTTGCGGCGGCCGGCGTCGAGGCGCAGATCAACTGGCGGCCGTTCCAGCTCGATCCCGCTGTGCCGGCCGAAGGCCTTGAGCGGAAGGCCTATATGCTGGGCAAATTCGGCAGCGAGGATAAAATCCGCGAGATCCACAACCGCATGGAACCGCTGGGCCGGGCTGAAGGCATCGCCTTCGATTTCGACGCCATCACGGTGGCCCCCAACACGCTGGACGCGCATCGCCTCATCCGCTGGGCCGGCGCCAGCGGAGCCGCCGTTCAGGGCAGGCTGGCCGGTCTTCTGTTCAGCCTTTATTTCGAAAAGGGCCAAAACATCGGCGACCGGGCGGTTCTGGTCGAAGCCTCGCGCGAGGCCGGCATGGACGCGGCCGTGGTCGAGGCGCTCTTGCCGACGGATGCGGGGCTGGAAGAAGTCCGCAAGGAGATCGCCACGGCAACGCAGATGGGCGTCACCGGCGTGCCCTGCTTCCTGCTGGAGCGGCGCTACGCGGTGATGGGCGCTCAGGCAGCCGATGCGCTCGCCGATGCCATCCGGCAGGTTTCAGCCGCGAAAGCACGCGGGGAACCGGAGATTGCCGGCTGATCGCAGGAGCGACGGGCGGCAGGAGCGAGGTTTCAGGAAGAGGTGAGCGGAGCCGGACGGTATCGTCAAGACTGCCCAGGCCATCAGCCCTGCCACCGCCAGCCATGGCGGTGGCCATGGCGCCGCGCGGTCTTGAATCCGGCGTCAGCGTCCGGAGCATGCCGCCCGAAACCGGCTCCCGCTTTCGGGCGGCACGTGCTGGCACAATCGCCCTGCCTGTTCCGGAACAACCTCAGGCGGCAGCCAGTTTTGCCAGTTGCGTCATCAGCACGGCGGAGCCGGCCAGTCGCTTGTCGGCATTCGGCCAGTCGCGGATGAAAACCACGCTCTGATCCGGTCTGATCTTCGCCAGAATGCCCTGCTCGCCGATGAACCGCACCAGCCCGGCCGGATTGGAGAACTGCTTGTTGCGGAACTGGATGACCACGCCCTTCGGCCCCGCATCCAGCTTCTCGACATTGGCCTTGCGGCACAGCGCCTTGATGAAGACGATCTTGAGCAGGTGCTTCACCTCGTCGGGCAAAGCGCCGAAACGGTCGATGAGTTCGGCCCCGAACGCGTCGATCTCCTCCGGCGACTCCAGATCGCCGAGGCGGCGATAAAGCGCCAGGCGCAATTGCAGATCGGGCACATAGCTTTCCGGGATCATCACCGCGGTGCCGACAGCGATCTGCGGGGACCAGCCCGTGTCGGCCGCAATGCCGCCGGAATCCTTCACCTCGGCCACCGCCTCTTCCAGCATCTGCTGATATAGCTCGAAGCCGACCTCCTTGATGTGGCCGGATTGCGCATCGCCCAGAAGGTTGCCCGCGCCGCGAATATCGAGATCGTGGCTGGCAAGCTGGAAGCCCGCGCCCAGCGAATCCAGCGATTGCAGCACCTTGAGGCGGCGTTCGGCCGTATCGGTCAGCTTGCGCCTGGCCGGCAAAGTGAACAGCGCATAGGCGCGCACCTTGGAACGGCCGACGCGGCCGCGAAGCTGATAGAGCTGGGCGAGGCCGAACATGTCGGCCCGGTGCACGATCATGGTGTTGGCGGTTGGAATATCGAGGCCGGATTCCACGATGGTGGTGGACAAAAGCACATCGTACTGGCCCTCGTAGAAGGCGTTCATGATGTCGTCGAGACGGCCGGGCGGCATCTGGCCATGCGCCACGGCCACCTTCAGTTCCGGCACTTCCGCCTTCAGGAAGTCCTCGATCTCGGAAAGGTCGCTGATGCGCGGCACGACGTAAAAACTCTGGCCGCCGCGATAGCGCTCGCGCAGCAGGGTTTCGCGGATGACCAGCGGATCGAAGGGCGAGATGAAGGTGCGCACCGCCATGCGATCGACCGGCGGCGTGGCGATCAGCGACAGCTCGCGCACGCCCGTCAGCGCCAGTTGCAGGGTGCGCGGGATGGGGGTGGCGGAGAGCGTCAGCACATGCACGTCGTTCTTCAGTTCCTTCAGCCGCTCCTTGTGCTTGACGCCGAAATGCTGTTCCTCGTCGACGATCAGCAGGCCGAGATTGCGGAATTTTATCGAAGACCCCAGCAGCGCGTGGGTGCCGACGACAATATCGACGGTGCCGTCTTCCAGCCCCCTCTTCGTTTCCGCCAGCTCCTTTGCGCCGACCAGCCGCGAGGCCTGCCGAACCCGGACCGGAAGGCCGGCGAAACGCTGCGAGAAGGTCCTGAAATGCTGGCGCGACAGCAGCGTCGTCGGCACCACGATCGCGACCTGAAAGCCTTCCATGGCGGCGATGAAGGCAGCCCGCAAGGCCACCTCGGTCTTGCCGAAGCCCACATCGCCGCACACCAGACGATCCATGGGGCGGCCGGCCGAAAGGTCCTCCATCACCGCATCGATGGCCGTTTGCTGGTCGTCGGTTTCCTCATAGGGGAAGCGGGCGGCGAATTCGCCATACAGGCCTTCGGCGGGAATCATGGTGGGCGCGGCGCGCATCTGGCGCTCGGCCGCGATGCGGATCAGGTCGCCCGCCATGTCGAGCAGACGCTTCTTCAGCCGCGCCTTGCGGGCCTGCCATGCGCCGCCGCCGAGCCTGTCCAGCGTGGCCTCGGCCGAATCCGAGCCATAGCGCGACAAAAGCTCGATGTTTTCAACCGGCAGGAACAGGCGGTCATCGCCGGCATAGTGGATTTCAAGGCAATCATGCGGCGCGCCGACCGCCTGAATGGTTTTCAGGCCGATGAAACGGCCAATGCCGTGATCGGCATGGACGACGATGTCGCCGGCGGACAGCGAGGCCGCTTCGGAAATGAAATCGGCGGCGCGCTTGCGCTTCCTGGAGCCGCGCACCAGCCGGTCGCCCAGAATGTCCTGTTCGGCGACGACGACCATGCCGTCGGTCTCGAAGCCGGTTTCGAGTTGCAGAACGGCCAGCCCCGCCTGCCCCTTTTCCAGCCTTTCGGTTTCGGCCAGCGTGGCGACGCGCTTGAGATTGCCAAGACGATGCTCGGCCAGGATCTGCCCAAGCCGGTCGAGAGACCCTTCGGTCCACCCGGCAATGACGACGCGGCGGCCGGCGGCGCGCTCGTCGCCAATGTGCTTGACCGCCTCGGTGAACACATTGGCGTTGGGGTCGGCGCGTTCCCCGGCAAAGCTGCGGCCGGCTCTTGCCCCGACATGGAACACCTTTCTGTCGCCCGCCTGAGGCGCTGCAAAAGGCGTGAATTCCACAGCGACGCGCGCGCCGGTCGCCGCCTTCACCTCGTCCGGCGACAGGTAAAGCAGTTGCGGCGCTACCGGCTTGTAGGGCACGGCGTCCTTCAGCGCGCCCTCGGATTGCTGCCGGCGCGCCTCGTAATGGTCGAGAATCAGCACATGGCGCTCCGACAGCGCCTCATGGGCCAGATGATCGAAGATGACGGGCGCATCCGGCAGATAGTCGAACACGGTATCGAGCTGCGCGTAGAAGAGGGGCAGCCAGTGTTCCATGCCGGCGAACCGGCGGCCTTCGCTCACCGCCGCATAAAGCGCATCGTCGCGCGAGGGCGCGCCGAAAGCCTCGATATAGGAGCGGCGAAAGCGGCTGATCGTATCGGGAGTGAGGGCAACCTCGCTCATCGCCTGCAACGTCACCGCGTTGCGCTGGCCGGTGGTGCGCTGGCTGGCCACATCGAAAGCACGGATCGATTCCAGCGTATCGCCGAAGAAATCGAGGCGCAGCGCCTCTTCCGCACCCGGCGCGAACAGGTCGAGGATGCCGCCGCGCACGGCGAACTCGCCCACTTCGCGCACCGTCGCGACACGCTCGAAACCGGACATTTCCAGCCGTCTGGCCAGCTTGTCCATATCGACCTGATTGCCCGGCCTGGCATTGAAAGTCTGCGCCTCGATCAGTTCGGCCGGCGGCACGCGCTGCAACAGGGCGTTGGCGGTGGTGAGAATGACGGCCCGATGCGGGTTTTTGCCGAGCGCGGCCATGGCGGAAAGCGCATCCAGCCGGCGCGCGGCCGCATCCGAGCCCGGCGAGACGCGGTCATAGGGCAGGCAATCCCATGCCGGCAGTTCCAGAACCGGCAGGCCGGGGTCGGCAAAGGCCAGCGCCTCGACGATGGCCGGCAGGCGCTGGCCGTCGCGGGCCACGAAGATCAGCGGACGGTCCGGCGCGATTTCACGGGCGGCTTGCGCCAGCGCGAAAGCCTCATAGCCATCGGCCACGCCGTCGATGACGAAGGAGCCGATGCCGCCTTCCGGCAGGCCGATTTTCGGGATGAGGCTCATGGCGCGTCCGGCTTTGTTTGCGGAATTGATCAGGGAAAGCGGAACTCAGACGGTTCAGACAGGGACAGTTCAGACGGCCTGGGACGCAACCTTGCCGCGCCATTCCAGCACGCGGGCAAACAGCGGCAGATCGAGGGCGGCGGGGACGGGCGTCTGCCCGGTGATCCATGGCAGAAGTTCGGTGTCGTTGATTTCCAGAAGCCGCTCGAACTGGTCGAGTTCGTCTTCGCTCAAGCGCTCGATTTCCTCATCGGCGAAGCTGCCGAGGATCAGGTCCATCTCACGCATGCCGCGATGCCAGGAGCGAAACAGCAGTTTGCGCCGGCGGGCATCGAGCCCCTCGCTTGTTCTCGTCGTCCCGGTCATGGCAACTCCTTTTTCAGGTTGCCGCGCATATAGCGTGGATAGAGGGCGGTGTCAGCCTTGCAACACCGGGTGCAGTCCCTAATCTGCACGCATGCGTCCTTCCCTGCTCGATCCGCTGTTTGCGCCCATCACGTCGCTGGCCGGCGTCGGCCCCAAGGTGGCGGCGCTGATCGAACGCGTGCTGCCTGTCGATCCCGGCGACCGTGAAGCGCGCGCCGCCGATCTTTTGTTCGTGCTGCCGAACTCGGTGATCGACCGGCGCAGCCGTCCGGGCATCGCCAACGCGGCCCCCGGCGCCATCGTGACGCTGGACCTGACCGTCGACGGCCACCAGCCTCCGCCGCGCGGCAACCGTTCGGCGCCCTACCGGGTCTATGCGCATGACGACACCGGCGACATCACGCTGACGTTTTTCCACGCCCATGCCGCCTACCTGGAAAAGCAGTTGCCGGAAGGCGCGCAAGTGGTGGTTTCAGGGCGCATGGAATGGTTCAACGGCCGCCCTTCCATGGTTCACCCCGATCACATCGCGCTGGCCGCGGATGCCGCCAGCCTGCCGCTGATCGAGCCGGTCTATCCGCTCACCGCCGGCCTGTCGGGCAAGGTCTTGCGCCGCGCCATCGGGCAGGCTCTGGAGCGCGTGCCGGAACTGCCGGAATGGCAGGACGCCGCCTTCCAGCGCCGCCACTCCTTCCCGGGCTTCGATGCGGCGCTGGAGCGCATCCACAATCCGGGATCGCCGATCGACGCCGCTCCCGACAGCGCCGCCTGGCGCAGGCTTGCCTATGACGAGTTTCTGGCCGGACAGGTTTCTCTCGCACTTGTGCGGGCACGTGTGCGAAAACTCTCCGGGCGTCCGCTCACCGGCGACGGGCGGCTGGTGGAAGCGCTGCGCGCCGCCCTGCCCTATGCGCTGACCGGCGCGCAGGAAACCGCCCTTGCCGAAATCCATGCCGATCTGGCGGAGCCCGAGCGCATGCTGCGCCTGCTTCAGGGCGATGTGGGCTCCGGCAAGACCGTGGTGGCGCTGCTGGCCATGGCGCGCGCCGTCGAAGCCGGCGGACAGGCGGCGCTTATGGCGCCAACGGAAATCCTCGCCCGCCAGCATTTTGCCACCATCGCGCCGCTGGCCGAACGCGTCGGGCTGAAGGTCGCGGTGCTCACCGGCCGCGAAAAGGGCCGCGAGCGCAGGGAGGTGCTGGAAGGACTGGCCGGTGGTGCCGTCAACATGGTCATCGGCACCCATGCGCTGTTTCAGGAAAGCGTGAGCTTCCACAACCTCGTGCTGGCCGTTGTCGACGAGCAGCACCGTTTCGGCGTGCACCAGCGGCTGGCGATGACGGCCAAGGGCGATGCGCCGGACATGCTGGTGATGACGGCGACCCCCATTCCGCGTACGCTGGTGCTGACAGCCTTCGGCGACATGGACGTGTCGCGCCTTACCGAAAAGCCCGCCGGCCGCCAGCCGATCCGCACCGTGACCCTGCCGCTGGAGCGGCTTTCGGAACTGGTGGGCCGCATCCGCGATGCGGTCGCGGAGGGTCAGAAAATCTACTGGATCTGCCCGCTGGTCGAGGAATCGGAAGAGGTGAAGCTGATGGCGGCGGAAGACCGCTTCGCTTCCCTGCAACCCGTCTTCGGCGACCGGATCGGCCTCGTCCACGGGCGCATGAAAGGCGCGGAAAAGGACGAGGCGATGCGCGCCTTCAAGGATGGCGAGACGCGGGTTCTGATCGCCACCACGGTGATCGAGGTCGGCGTCGACGTGCCCGACGCCACCATCATCGTCATCGAGCATGCCGAGCGCTTCGGCCTCGCCCAGCTTCACCAGTTGCGCGGGCGGGTGGGACGCGGCTCGAAGCCGTCCTCCTGCGTGCTGCTCTACAAGGACCCGCTGGGGGAAACGGCCAGGTGCCGGCTTTCCGTGATGCGCGAGACCGAGGACGGCTTCCTCATCGCCGAGGAGGACCTGAAACTGCGCGGCGAAGGCGAATTGCTCGGCACCCGCCAGTCGGGCACGCCGGGGTTCCGGATCGCGCGCATCGACACCCATGCCGACCTGCTCGAAGCCGCGCGCGACGATGCGCGGCTGATCCTCGCCACCGATCCCGAATTGCAGACCCCGCGCGGCGCTGCGCTCAGGCTGCTGCTTTATGTGTTCGGCAAGGACGAGGCCGTGCGCTTGCTGCGCGCCGGCTGAAGCTCCTCCAGCTTCGGATTGGCGATTTCGACGGCCTCCGCCCCGGGGCCGCGCTCGCGCTTCATCTTCGGCGCGACGAGACCGGCCGAAACGATCAGGCGCGCGCCTTCCTCGATGGTCATGTCCAGCATGACGATCTCGGATTTGCGCACATACATCAGGAAGCCGGTGGTCGGGTTGGGCGTGCAGGGCATGAACACGCCGATCAGCGGATCGCCCCCGGCATCGAGCTTCTCGTTGATCTCGGTTTCCTTCTCGCCGGACAGGAACACCAGCGACCACACATCCTTGCGGGGATATTCGACCATGCCGACATGCTTGAACATGTCGCCGTGATCGGACAGCACCGTTTCGAAAATCTGCTTGAGCGAGCGGTAGATGCCGCGCACCAGCGGCATGCGGCCAAGCAGCCGCTCTCCGAAATTGACGATGGCGCGGCCGACGATGTTGGCGGCGAGGAAGCCGATCAGCGTGATCAGCACCAGCGCCACGATGAGGCCGAAACCGGGCACCGCGAAAGGCAGATAGGTGTCGGGGCTGTAGCGGGTCGGAATATAGGGTTTTACCCATGAATCGACCCAGCCCACGAACGACCAGGTCAGATAGGCGGTGATCGCCAGCGGGGCGCAGACGATGAAGCCGGTCAGGAAATAGTTCCTGAGCCGTGTCATTGCCGATGTTCTGATGATGTCCGACATGCTCACCCGCTTCGTTG
This sequence comes from Alphaproteobacteria bacterium, assembly GCA_036678505.1. Taxonomy (GTDB): domain Bacteria; phylum Pseudomonadota; class Alphaproteobacteria; order Rhizobiales; family Rhizobiaceae; genus Mesorhizobium. The sequence continues at coordinate 2,088 of JAZIHP010000008.1, read as the reverse complement.
CGCCGCAACATTAAAGCATGTCGCCCGCAAGTGGGAACCGGTTTCGGGGCAGCGACATGCGCAAAAGCAGGAGCTTAGAGCGCTGGCAGCGAATCTGGAAGATCGCGACACGCTTTAAGCGAGCGCAGGCCGCTTTGAAATACCGACTTGCCGGTCAGCTGACATATGATCCTACTCCACTGTCACCGATTTGGCGAGGTTGCGCGGCTGGTCGACGTCGGTGCCCATGAACACGGCGGTGTAGTAGGCCAGCAACTGGATCGGCACCGCATAGACGATCGGCGAGATGATTTCCGGCACGTCCGGCAGCACGATGGTTTCCATCGTCTCCACCGTGGCGTTGGCGGCGCCCCTGGCGTCGGTGATGAGGATGATCTTGCCGCCGCGCGCGGCGACCTCCTGCATGTTGGAGACCGTCTTTTCGAAGATGCGGTCATGCGGCGCGATCACCACCACCGGCATCTTTTCGTCGATCAGGGCGATGGGGCCGTGTTTCAGTTCGCCGGCCGCGTAGCCCTCGGCATGAATATAGGAGATTTCCTTGAGCTTCAGGGCCCCTTCCATGGCCAGCGGGAAATTGGTGTCGCGGCCGAGATAAAGCACATGCTTGTAGTTCGACAGTTCGCGCGCCAGTTTCTCGATCTGGTGCTCGACCTTCTGAAGCGCCTGATTGGCATAGCGCGGCGTTTCGGAAAGCGCGCGCACCAGCGCCTTTTCCTCATCGGCCGAAATCCTGCCGCGATCGGCGGCGGCGCGGACGGCCAGCGAGGCCAGCACCGAAAGCTGGCAGGTGAAGGCCTTGGTGGAGGCAACCCCGATCTCCGGACCGGCCAGCGTCGGCAGCACCACATCCGATTCGCGCGCTATGGTCGATTCGCGCACATTGACGACAGCGCCGATGCGCATGCCGGCGCTGCGGCAGTAGCGCAGCGAAGCCAGCGTGTCGGCCGTCTCGCCCGACTGCGAGATGAACAGCGCCGCATCGCGCGCCGACAGCGGCATTTCGCGATAGCGGAACTCCGAGGCGATATCGATATCCACCGGCAGCCGCGCATAGCGCTCGAACCAGTATTTTCCGACGAGACCGGCCAGATAGGCCGTGCCGCAAGCCGAGATGGCAAGCCGGTCGATGGCGTTGAAGTCGAAGGGCAGGTCGAGGTTCTTGGCGGTGCCGCTGGCGAAGTCGAGATAATGCGCCAGCGTGTGCGAGATCACCTCGGGCTGCTCGTGGATTTCCTTTTCCATGAAATGGCGGCGATTGCCCTTGTCGACCAGATAGGCAGCGCCCATGGATTGCTGGCGGCGGCGCTCGACCTGCCGGCCGTCGATGTCGAAGATGGACACGCCGCCACGGCGCAGCACGGCCCAGTCGCCATCCTCCAGATAGGTGATGGAATTGGTGAACGGGGCCAGCGCGATGGCGTCGGACCCAAGGAACATTTCGCCATCGCCATGGCCGACGGCCAGCGGCGGGCCGTTGCGGGCGCCGATCACCAGATCCTCATCGTTCCGGAACATGATGGCCAGCGCGAACGCGCCCTGCAACCGCTTCACCGCGGCATGGGCGGCCTGGACCGGCGCCATACCCCGTTTCAGTTCACGCGCGACCAGATGCGCAACCACTTCCGTATCGGTCTGCGAGGTGAACTCATAGCCATCAGCGGCCAGTTCGGCGCGCAGTTCGGCGAAGTTCTCGATGATGCCGTTGTGAACCACGGCAACATCGCCGGAAAAATGGGGATGGGCATTCGTCTCGTTCGGCACGCCATGCGTTGCCCAGCGGGTGTGGCCGATGCCGACGGTGCCGTCCAGCGGCTCGTTCTTCAGGCGGTTTTCCAGATTGACGAGCTTGCCCTCGGCGCGGCGACGCGCCAGCGCCCCATGCTCGATCGTGGCGACGCCCGCGGAATCGTAGCCGCGATATTCCAGACGCTTCAGCGCATCCACGATCAGCGGCGCCACCGGCGTCTTGCCCACGATTGCAACTATGCCGCACATATCTGCCTTACCCCTGATCCTGATGGTCCCGGCCGTCTTCTAGAGCCGTTCATGGCTCCACGGAATCGTCGAACGGCTCCAGGTCTTTAT